>JAQVYA010000075.1 GCA_028708865.1 Desulfovibrio sp.
GTTCCGACGGCTGGGGGCTTTGCTGGGCGGGCTTGTGCTCCTGGACGTGCTCGTGGTCAGCCTGGGGGCGGGACTCCCCCTGCCGGGCGGGCTGCTGCTGGACGCGGCGGGCCGGGACGTACGCGCCTTCCTGCTGGGCGCGGCCCTGCTGCTGGCCCTGGATGACGAACGCACCACAGGCGCTTATCCGGACTGGATGCAGGTTTTGGTCATGATCGGCCTGCTGGGCTGCGGGTCTCCCTCGGCCATGGTGGCGGCCGGTGCCGCCTATCTTTTCCTTGGTCGCCAGCGCATCGAGGCGCGCATCGGGTTTGCCCTGGCCTGCGCGGGCGGGGTCATGGCTCCGCTGCGCAGCGACATGCTCGCCCTGATGGACTCCAGGGTGCAGATTTATATGACCTGGCTGGCCGGATTGGAAGTGTTTCATGCCGATCCGTGGATTCTGCTGACCGGACTGGGCCCCGGGCCGCTGGATTTGCAGCTTCCCGAAGCCACGGCCATCTTGCTGGGCATGCTGGACATGCGCTTCACCCTGCCGCCCCATGCCGTTCCCGCATTCTGGATGCGTTTGGCTTTGGTCTGGGGGGCGTTGCCGCCGCTGATTTTTTTAGGGCTGGGCGTGGGAATCACGGCCCTGGCCCGGGGGCGGGCCGTTGCCGGGCTCATGACCCTGGCCATGGGCATGGGACTGGTGTTTCCGCTGCTCTACAACGGCTCCGTGGCCCTGGTATTCTGCCTGGCCCTGGCCTGCGCCCTGGCGCGCCGCCGGGACGAATCACCCAAAGCGGAACAGGATCTTCCCGCCGCGCCGTAGCCCGTTTCCAGCCCGCGGTCCCGGCCTTGCCAACTCGCGCCGGGCAACGTATTGCCTGCGCATATGCCTGCAAATTATCCGCTGCTGATCACCTGTCCCAAGGGAATCTCCCCCTGGCTGGCCCGCGAGGTCCAGGCCCTGGGCCTGTCCGTGGAGCGCGAACTGCCTTTGGGCGTCCAGACCCGGGGCGGCCTGCACGAGGCCATGCTCCTGAACCTGCACCTGCGCACCGGCCACCGGGTACTGTTGGAGCTGAAGCATTTTCATGCGCCGGACGCGGCCCTGCTGCATGCCCGGGCCGTGAAGATTCCCTGGGAGGAGTGGATTCCGGCGGACGGCTACGTCACCGTGCACGCCAGCGTGAGCCATCGGGGCCGCGAACATTCGGGACACGCCGCGCTCAAGATCAAGGACGCGGTGGTGGACCGCATCCGCAAACGTACCGGGCGGCGGCCCGATGCCGGGTCCGAGCAGCGCGGGGCCGCTGTGTTTTTACATTGGCAGGCCGACCGCGCCACCGTGTACCTGGACACCTCGGGCGATCCGCTTTCCAAGCGGGGGTACCGGCTCCAGCCCCATACGGCTCCATTGCAGGAAACTCTGGCCGCCGCCATTGTGCTGGCCTCGGGATATGAAGACGGGCACTTTGTGAACCCCATGTGCGGCAGCGGGTCGCTGGCCTGCGAGGCCGGGCTCCTGGCCTGCAATATGGCTCCGGGCCTGCTGCGCGAGCGGTTCGCGTTCATGGGCCTGCTGGGGTACCGGAACACAGCCTTTGACGAACTGCGCGAACAGGCCCGGGCCGCCCGCATGGACGCGCCTCGCGGACGCATCATCGTGACGGATCATGACCCGGCAGCGGTGGAAGCGGCCCGTGCCAATGCCCGCCGTGCCGGGCTGGAGCAGCACATGGAATTCGCTGTGTGCGATTTTCAGGAAACCGTTGTGCCGGAGGCGGATTCCGCCTTGCCCGGCACCATTGTGCTCAACCCCGAGTACGGCGTGCGCCTGGGGCAGGAAGAAGCCCTGGCCGAGACCTATGCAGCCATAGGAGATTTTTTTAAACAACGCTGCTCCGGCTACACGGGCGGCGTGTTCACGGGCAATCCGGCCCTGGGCAAACGCGTGGGCCTCAAGACGCGCCGCCGTATCCCATTCTTTAATGCCAGGATCGAATGCCGATTGCTGCTGTACGAATTGTACGCGGGCAGTCGCAAAGGAAACTGACATGGCCTTCTGGACCGCCATAGCCCGGTACATTGCCGTGGAAAAACTCAAGACCATGGGACAGGATACCCTGCTGCATGGCCGCAAGGTCTTTTCCGAAGAGCTGGCCCAGGGAAAAACCCAGAAGGAAGCGGCCCGGCTGGCGGCCAAAGCCATGGCCGAATACGCCTCGGGGCAGGGCCGCGGCGTGGGGCAACTGGCAGGCCGGGCCGGACGCCTGGTCCGCTCCAAGGCCGGTGAACTGGCGCACGGGCTGCGACAGCGGCTGCGCAGAAAATAACGCCCTGCAATCCCTGCACCGCGACCCCGGCTTGACATCCCTTATACGAAGCGACATCAAAATGTATTGCGCCCTGCCACACGGCCCGGCGCGTCCGCAACCCGGGGGGAGTCATGAGCCGCAAGGTCAAATCCGTTCGTGTACCCAAGGAACTGGAAACCATCGATCTTTCCGGAGTCATTCGCGAATGCGAGGCCTACCTGCGCGACCTGGAGTCCGCAACATTGCTCAAGGCCCAGGGCAATCGCGATGCCGCCGAAGCCCTGATCAAAACCCGTGAGCGCGACCTTGGAAAACGCATCGGCATGATGGTCTACAAGGCCCGCGTGGAATACGGCCGAAGCCGTGGAGAAAAAGAGTGAAGCCGAAAAAAGCATCTGAATCCGCCGTGATCATGAGCCATATCGCCTTGCCCGAGGACGCCAACCCCTCCGGCAACCTGCACGGCGGAGTGATCCTCAAGCATGTGGACACGGCCGGGGGCGTCGTGGCCATGCGCCATGCCCGCGCCAATGCGGTCACCGCCTCCTTTGAACGCATGGATTTCCTGCTGCCCGCCTATGTGGGCGAATTGCTGACCATCAAAGCCAGCCTCAACTACGTGGGCCGCACCAGCATGGAAGTGGGCGTGCGCGTGGAAGCCGAAAACCCCATCACCGGCGAAGTACGGCATACCAACTCCGCCTACGTTACCTACGTGGCACTGGATGAGTCCGGAAAACCCCGGCCCGTGCCGCCCCTGGACCTGGATACCGATACGGCCCGCCGGCGCTGGCAAGAAGCGGAAAATCGGCGCAGAATGCGCGAAGAAATTCTGGCTGCGGAAAAATAATCCGGAAATTTTAAAGGAGCAAGAAGCCTCCGGCGGCCAAAGGGTCCGCGGCCCCTTGGAACCCCGTTTACCGGCCGCGCTCTTGCGCGGCCGGGCGCATGCTTTCGGGGAAGAATTTGCTCTAAGCCCGAGCGGCGGAAGCCGCGAGCGATGAACGGTCTTGGGGAAGGGGAGCTCGAGGGGAAACGCTTTCTGCAAGAAAGGGTGTGCCCTCGAAGGGAAACGATAAATTTTAATCTGACCGAGCAGGAGAAGGGCAATGGCTTTGACAGCGGGTCTGTATATCGTGGCCACTCCGTTGGGCAATACCGAGGATCTTTCGCCCCGGGCCATGCGCGTGCTCACGGACGCGGACCTGGTTCTGGCCGAGGATACCCGGCGTACGGGCGCGTTGTTTGCCCGGTTGGGCATTGCCCGCCGAGACGGCCTGGGGTTCATGAGCTTCCACGAACACAATGAGGAGCAGCGTACTCCGGCGGTGGTGGAGCGGGTCCGTGCTGGTGAGCGGGTGGCCTTGGTTTCGGACGCGGGCACTCCGCTGCTTTCGGACCCGGGCTACCGTCTGGTGCGGGCTTGCCGGGCCGCGGGGGCGGATGTGTATCCCGTGCCTGGGCCGAGTGCGCCTCTGGCGGCGCTGTGCGCCTGCGGCCTGCCGCCGTATCCCTTTACCTTTTTGGGTTTTCCGCCCCGTAAGCCGGGCCAGGCCGAGCGTTTTTTCGCTCTGCATCGGGATACGGGGGCCACGCTGGTATTTTTTGAACGCAAGTCCCGGCTTCGGGAAACGCTGGAAGCGGCCTTTGCGGCCCTGGGCGCGCGCGAGCTGTGCATTGCCCGAGAGCTGACCAAGGAATTTGAGGAATTTATTCCGGGCCGGTTGGATGCCCTGGACGAACTGGACGTGGAGCTGCGCGGCGAATTTACCGTGGTGCTGGGCCCGGCGGACCCGGACGAACGCAGCGGCGAGGCCGAGGTCCGGCGTGTGCTGGATGAGGAAATGGCCGTGGGCGGCCGTCCCAAGGATGTGTCCCGGCGGGTGGCCGCCCGGGTGCGCGGCTGGACGCCCAAACAGGTCTATGCCATGCAGAACGCCGGATAGGGCTGCTGTGGCCCTCAGGAACGCCAATGCAATGGAAGCGATGCGAATGAACGGGAACACAGGGAAAAGCTTGGGGCGGGATGCACTGCCCGAGGAGTTGAAACCGCTGGTGGAGCGGGCCTGCCAAGGGCTTTCTCCGGACCGGTCCGGGCTGGAGACGCTGCTGGGCTGGCCTGAAGAGCGGGCGGCCGGGCTGGCCCGGGCTGCGGAGCAGGTGCGGGCGCACTGGTTTGGGGACGCGGTATCCTTTTGCGGCATTCTCAATGCCAAATCAGGTTCCTGTTCCGAGGATTGCGCGTTTTGCGCCCAGTCCGCCCATTATGCGGGGCAGGCGCCCGAGTACGGATTTTTGCCCTTGGGGGAAATCGTGCGGGCGGCCCAGGCCCTGCGGGATGCGGGCGCATCGCGGTTTGCAGTGGTGACCAGCGGCAAGCGGCTTTCGGATGCGGATTTCGAGCACTTGCTCCAGGCGGTGCGGACCGTGGCCGATCTGGGGCTGCACGCGGACTGTTCGCCGGGCATTCTGGACCGGGACCGGCTGGAGGCGTTTCGCCGGGCCGGTGGCTGCACCTATCATCACAATCTGGAGACCGGGCGCACGTTTTTTCCGCGCATTTGCAGCACCCACGCCTATGACGAGGATGTACGGGCCGTGCGCGACGCCCTGAAGGCTGGTCTGGAGGTTTGCAGCGGCGGCATCTTCGGGCTGGGTGAAAGTTGGGAGGACCGGCTGGAGCTGGCCTTGGAGCTGCGGGATCTGGGTGTTTCCTCTGTGCCTGTGAATTTTCTGCATCCCATGCCCGGCACGCCCATGGCCGACCGGCCGGTTCTTTCCTGCGCCGAGGCACTTAAAATCTTGGCCTTGTTTCGGTTTGTGCTTCCGGACCGGCATGTGCGCATCTGCGGCGGGCGGCATGACGTGTTCGGCCCGGAAGAGCGGGAGTGGGCCTATGCGGCCGGAGCCAGCGGAATCATGGTGGGGGATTACCTGACCCTGCGTGGCCGGGACGCGGGCGAGGACCGGGAACTGGCCCGTCGGCTTGAGCGTCGTCCTGGTTGACGCCTCCGGCAGCGGATAAGGAAGCCTTTTGGTGTTGCGTGAAGGAGAAGACATGAGCCGTATGCCCTTGCAGGATTTACATAAGCTGGTCTGGACCGCGCTGCTGGCCGCCCTGGTGGCGGCGGGGGCGTATCTTGTCGTGCCCATCGGCCCTGTGCCGGTTTCCATGCAGGGGCTGTTCATTGCTCTGGCCGGGCTGGTGCTGGGGCCATGGCGCGGCGCGGCGTGCCTGTTGCTGTATTTGGCGGTGGGAGCCGCCGGGTTGCCGGTCTTTGCGGGCGGGACTTCGGGGCTGGGGGTGCTTATGGGCCCCACGGCCGGATATCTTTACGGTTTTGTGGGCATGGCCGCGCTTGCGGGCCTGGCCACGGGCGGTACGGGCCGCATGATCTCCCTGGTGCGCGGCTTTTTATTCGGGGTGTTGGGCTTGGGGGCCACGTATCTTGGCGGGCTTTCCTGGCTGGTGTTCTCGTTGGAAATGACCTGGACCAAGGCGCTGGTGGCGGGGTTTTATCCGTTCATCCTTTGGGATCTTCTCAAAATCGTCGGTGCAACGGCTTGCTATCGCATTCTGGTTCGGTATAGCATTCTGCGGTAGCAACGGGGCAGGGATGACCCCGGTCGGCTCCGGGCCGGCGCGTATCACCACCGCGACAGGGGAGGCCCGTTGGCGGGGCAGGACATTTCCGGCCAGGGCCGGGAGCTGATCAAGTGCTTTCTGCGTTGCTACTTTGCCGGGGCGTGCTTCAATGCCCGGGGATACTACAGCGTGGGGCTGGCCTATGCCATGGACCCGGGGCTTGCCGCCATTTACCGTGACCCGGCAGCGCTCCAGGCGGCCAGAAGGCGCTACGTCGGTCATTTTAACACGCATCTTTTCTGGATGCCCTGTCTGGTGGGCATTTTTCTCACGGCGGAGCGGCACGTGGCCGCCGGGCACATGCCCGCCCGCATGATCGAGCGGCTCAAGGATACCGCGGCGTACACGCTCTCCGGCATCGGGGACTCGGTCTTTGCGGGCAGCCTCTTGATTTTCTGGGCCTTGTCGTCTATCTGCCTTCTGCTTGCCGGGCACCACGGGCTGCCGCTCCTGCTGGGGGTGGTCATGTTTCTGGCTCTGCAATGTTTTCGGGGATACACCTTCTGGGCCGGGCACCGGCTCGGGCTGGCCTTCCTGGAACGGCTCCGCAAGTGGGACCTGATCAACTGGGGACAGCGGATCAAATATCTTAACGGCGGACTGCTGCTCTGCCTTTGGTTTCTGGCCTGGCCCCGCCCCGTGCTTTGGACGGACTGGACCTACGTGACCCTGGGCATGGCCGCCTTCGCCCGGCTTCTGCATCACCGACAGGTGCCGCGAGAGGTCGTGCTGGTGGTCTTTCTGGTGATCATGGGGGCGTTGCCCTGGATTGCCGAAAGTCTGGAAGCCCTGCTCTGACGCGTTGGCCCGGGGAATTTTATCATCTCACCCGGCTGACGAAAGGGGCATTATCTGGTAGGAATCGTGTGTTCGATGCACGAACAAACGGGAAAAAGACCATGGAACAGACCGCAAGCGCCGCGAACGGGAGTTGCCCTTCGGACGGAGTTCTGACGCGGCGGGTGGTGGTGGCCAATCAGCTTGGCCTGCATGCCCGCCCGGCCGGAGTCCTCGCGCAGGAGGCGCAAAAGTTCGCCAGCGAGATTTACCTGGACTGCCAGGGTCAGAAAGTGGATGCCAAAAGCATTCTGGACGTGCTTACCCTGGCTGCGGGCCAGGGGGCCCGGCTGGAACTCAAGGCCAGCGGCGAAGACGCCGAGGCCGCCCTCGACCGTATTGAAACGCTGTTCAAGGAGCGCTTCGGCGAAGGGAAATAGTGGCCGACAAGATCATCACCGGGATTCCGGTTTCCTCGGGCATTGTCATCGGCAAAGCGGTTTTCGTGAACCGCAGCCACCGCTCGCTCCTGCCGCGGCATACCGTGCCCGGCAACTTGCTCGAAGCCGAGCAGGGGCGGCTGGAAAACGCGTTTCTCATGGCCGCTCAGGAAATGGAAAGCGTGCGGGACAAGGTCCCCGGCGAGCTGGAGGAACACCGGCTGATTCTTGACTCCCACCTGATGATGCTGCGCGACCCGAAGCTCATGGGCCGCGCCAAGGAACACATTCAGACCCTGCACGTGAACGCGGAATGGGCCTTGGAAAAGGCCGTGGCCGAATTGGCCCAGGCTTTTCTCGGATTCGACGACGCCTACCTCAAGGAACGCTTCCAGGACGTGCGCCAGGTGGCGGATCGGGTCCAGAATCATCTGCTGGGCACGGACCAGGATATTTCCGCCATTGGCAGCCGGGCCATCATTATGGCTCATGACCTGACCCCGGCCGACACCGTGGAGCTGGATGTCTCCAGGATTCTCGGCTTTGCCACCACCCGGGGCGGCAAGACCTCGCACACGGGCATCATGGCCCGCACGCTGGGAATCCCCGCCCTGGTGGGCGTGCAGGACCTGGAAAACTCCGTGGCCGACGGGGATCTGGTGGTCATCGACGGACTCAAGGGCCGGGTGGTGGTCAATCCGGACGAGGAAGAGCTTTACGAATACAACACCCTGGCGGCCCGGTTCGAATCGTATCAAAAGAAAATTATCCGCCGCTGCATGCTGCCCGCGGAAACCAGCGACGGGTTTCGCGTCAAGGTTCTGGCCAATATCGAGCTGCTCGAAGAGGTCACCTCGGTCATCGACCACGGCGGCGAAGGCATCGGCCTGTACCGCACCGAATATTCCTACCTCAACCGCACCGCCCTGCCGGATGAGGAAGAGCTGACCGAAAAGTATATCGACCTGGCCAGCATCATGTCGCCGCGCAAGGTGGTCTTCCGTACGTTGGACCTCGGTTCGGACAAGATTATTTCCGAATTCGGCCAGTTGGACGAGGCCAACCCGGCCATGGGGCTGCGGGCCATCCGTTTTTGTCTGCGCCATCCCGAGCTGTTCAAGGCCCAGCTCCGGGCCATTTTGCGTGCCAGCGTGTATGGCAACGTGTCCATGATGTTCCCCATGATCTCGGGGCTGCGGGAACTGCGCCGGGCCAAGGCCCGGCTCAAAGAGGCCCAACTGGAGCTGGCGCGGGACGGCGTGCCCTACAACCCGGACATGCCCGTGGGCATCATGATCGAAGTGCCCAGCGCCGTGATGATCGCCGAGCTGTTGGCCCGGGAAGTGGACTTCTTCTCCATCGGCACTAACGATCTCATCCAATACAGCCTGGGCATCGACCGGACCAACCCCAATGTCTCCTATCTGTATCAGCCTTTGCACCCGGCCGTGCTGCGGTCCATCAAACAGGTGGTGGACGCCGCGCACCAGGTGGGCATTGAAGTGAGCCTCTGCGGCGAGGTGGCCTCTGATCCGTTCTGCGTGCCGATTCTCATGGGCATGCAGATCGATTGCATTTCCCTTTCTCCCCAGGCCATCCCCGGCATCAAACGTATCATCCGCCAGACCCGCATGGACGAGTGCCGCAGCCTGTTGCGCGAAGTGATCAGCCAGCAGACCGTGGGCAAGATCAACCGTATGGTCAAGGAATCAATATTTAAGAAATATCCCGAGGAGTTGACGTTTTTCGCCTCCTTGCTGGACAGCGAAGAACTTCCCGGATAGCCTGCAAAACCCATGGGCAAGAAAAAGAAGAACCCCACTGCCGACGGTCGCAAGACCATTGGCCTGAACAAGCAGGCGCGCCGCCTGTATGAGTTCCTGGAAACCCTGGAAGCCGGTATTTCCCTCGTGGGCACGGAAGTGAAGTCCCTGCGCGAGGGCCGCGTTTCGTTCAAGGACGGCTACGTGCGTCTCAAGGACGGCGAGGCTTGGCTTGTGGGCGTGCACATCGCGCCCTGGGACCATACCGGCGCGTTCGACCAGCACGACCCGGAGCGGCCGCGCAAGCTGCTGCTGCACAAGTATGAAATCCAGCGGCTCCAGGCCCGGGTGGACCAGAAGGGCCTCACCGTGGTGCCCGTGGCCCTGTACTTCAAGCGAGGGCGCGTTAAGCTGGAAATCGCCCTGGGCCGGGGCAAAAACGTGCATGACCGCCGGCAGGACATCAAGGACCGGGATATGGCCCGGGATACGGCCCGGCAACTGGCCGCGTACAAGTAGGTCCCCTTCGTTTCCACACGTGTCCGTTCCCTGACTGTTGGCCGCTTTGCTATGGCGGCAACGCGTTCGGTATTGCCCTGCCCGCCGGAACAGCGGACTCCGGGACCGGTTTCCGAACCGCTGCGGTTTCATTCTTTTCTGTACCATTTCCTTGTTTGCCGAGGATGCACGGCATGAGCACCTTGTTTCCCAAATTGAGTTCCTCCCAGCAGCGTTTTTTGCGCGATCTGTTTCCCGGTTCCGGAGCGCTGCTTGCGCCCGAGGAACTGGTGGGCTTTGCCGGGGACGCGAGCCAGAAGCAGGCCCTGCCCGGGGCCGTGGTGCGGCCCGTGGAGGAGGCCCAGCTGCGGGAGCTGTTGCGCTGGGCGCACCTGGAGCGGGTGCCCGTGTATGCCCGGGCCCGGGCCACCAACAAGGTGGGCCAGACCGTGCCCGTGCGCGGCGGGGTGGTGGTCTCCTTTTTACGGATGAACCGTGTGCTGGACATTGATCCGCAGGATTTTGTGGCCGTGGTCCAACCCGGTGTGGTCACCGCACAATTTCAGCAGGAACTGGAATCCCGGGGCCTGTTTTATCCCCCGGACCCGGCCTCGGTGAAAATCTCCACCCTGGGTGGCAATGTGGCCACCTGCGCCGGGGGCATGCGCGCCCTGAAGTACGGCGTGACCCGCGACCATCTGCTGGGGCTGCGCGCTGTGCTGCCCGGCGGCGAGGTGTTGGCCCTGGGATCGCGCTGCCACAAGGATGTGTCCGGGCTGGACTTGACCCGGCTTTTGGCCGGTTCCGCCGGAACTCTGGCCTTGTTTTCCGAACTGACCCTCAAGTTGTTGCCCCGTCCCGAGACTTCGGCCTCGGCCCTGGTGGGCTTTGCCGGTTTTCCCGATGCGCTGGAGGCTGCTGCCGCGGTCTTTCACGCCGGGCTCTTGCCTGCGGCCCTGGAGTTCATGGACAGCGTCACCCTGGAAGCCCTGGCCGCGGAATTCGGCAGGCACGACGATGCGGAGCAGTACTCTTGGCTGCGGGAGGCCGGGGCAGCGCTTCTTTTTCGGTTGGATGGCTCCCGGGCCGCTGTGGACGCGGAAATGCAGACTTTGGAGCGGGCCGTTTCCCGCGGAAAGCCCGTGTTCTTGGAAAGCGCCACCGGCGCGGACGAGGAACCGCTCTGGGAGGTGCGCCGGGCCATCAGTCCGAGCCTGTTCCACCTGGCGCCGGACAAGAGCGGCGAAGATGTGGCCGTGCCGCGCGGGCGGGTCCTGGAGGCGGTGCAGGGGCTGCACGCCATTGGCCGGGAACTGGGCCTGCGTACGGCCTGCTTCGGCCATCTGGGAGACGGCAATCTGCACGCCAATATTTTGTTCGACCGCGCCCGGGGCCAGGCCGAGGCGGCGCGTCAAGCCAAGTCCAAGCTCTTTGGCCTGGTGCTTTCCCTGGGCGGCACCCTGACCGGGGAGCACGGCATTGGCCTGTCCAAGAAAGAGTGGATGGCGGACCAGATCGGTCCGGCGGAAATGGATGTGATGCAGCGTCTCAAGGCTGTGTTCGATCCGCACGGGATCATGAATCCCGGCAAGGAGTGGGCATGAGCCGGGACAAGGACGAACGCGGGCCGGAGTGCATCCTTTGCGGCAAGTGCCTTTCCGCGTGTCCTTTGGTGGAGGCAACGGGTCAGGAGGAGTTGGCCCCGCGCTCCAAGGTGCGGCTTGCAGATTTTTTACAGGAACAGCCCGGAACCCTGGACGAACAGGATGCGGCCCGTCTGGCGTCGCTGTGCCTGGGCTGCGGACGCTGTGCCCGGGTCTGCGCCCAGGGACTGGAGCCGGCCCGCACCGTGGCCGGGCTGCGGGCGGCCCATCCGGGTTGGCGGCAATGGCTCTGGAAGCAGTGGATCGACCGGGCCAGTACGCTCTGGCCCTTGGCGCGGCGTTCCGGCGGTATGCTGGATCGTGCTCCCCTGCGGTCTCTGGCGCGACGGCCCGAACCCGGGCGGCTCGGATTGCTTTTGAAATCACTTCAGGGTCTGGACCGATGCCCGATGCGTGCCTATGTATCCCTGCGGGAGGCCCCGGAGCCCATGGAGGTCCTGGCCCGGAGCGGCGTTGACGCGCAGGCGCCCGACGTTGCCGGGGGATGGCCCGGGCCGTCCATACAGTCCGGAGCGGACCTGGCCCAGGGAGTACTGCTTTTTTCCGGCTGCGCCGGGCAGCATCTGCGCCCGGAATGGGACGCCAAGGCCCGGAGCCTGCTGGTGGCCCTGGGGTGGCGGCGTACCCATGCGGAGTTCGCCTGCTGTGGTTCCACCCTGGGCACGGCCGGACTGCTTGCGGAGCAGCACACGGCCCGGGAGCGCAACCTGGAAATCTGGCGGGCCGGAGGACGCGGACTGGTGGTGGCGTATTGCGCCTCGTGCCTGAACGGGCTTTGGGCCTATGTGCAGGAGCCGGAGCTGTTTGTGGATGGCCGCGAGGCTGCGCTCTGGCGCGAGCGGGTGGTGCCCCTGGCCCGGCTTTTGAAATTCGGACGCTTTATGGTATCGGATGACGCACCCGAGGTGGCGGGTTACCACCGTCCCTGTCATGTGTGCGGAGCCGATCACGACGCGGCCCTGTTGCGCACGGTTCTGGGCTCCCGCCTGCGGGAACTGCCGGACCGCTGCTGCGGCTTTGGCGGCCCCTTGCGGCTGGCGGATCCGGCCCTGGCCGACGCCGTGGCCCGGCGCCGCGTCGCGGATCTGGCCGGTTTGCCCCAGGTCCTGACGGGCTGCACGGCCTGCGCCCTGCAACTGGCGGCCTCGGCCCCCGAACAAACGACCACGGGCCATTGGCTCGATATTTTTTCCTAGCCACACCCACAAGGGATGAACCGGAGAAACGCATGTTCAAAAAGATTTTTGGCTCCAAAAACGACCGCTACCTCAAAAAATGCCGCCCCATGGTCCGGCGCGTCAATGAGTTGGAAGGGCGCATGCAGGCTCTTTCCGACGATGAAATGCGCGCTGCCGTTGTGGCCTGGCGCGAGGAGGTGCAAAACGGTCGCAGCCTGGACGACCTGCTGCCCGAGTGCTTTGCCCTGGTGCGGGAGGCCGGCGTTCGCTCCCTGCAAATGCGGCACTTTGACGTGCAGCTCATCGGCGGCATGGCCCTGCACGAGGGCAACATCGCGGAAATGCGTACCGGTGAGGGCAAGACCCTGGTGGCTACCCTGCCCGTGGTGCTCAATGCCCTTTCCGGCAAGGGCGTGCACGTGGTCACGGTGAACGATTATCTGGCCCGCCGCGACGCGGAATGGATGGGGCAGTTGTACAATTTCCTGGGGCTCCGCGTAGGCGTCATCGTGCACGGGCTGACCGACGAAGAGCGCCAGCAGGCCTACGGCGCGGACATCACCTACGGGACCAACAACGAATTCGGGTTCGACTACCTGCGCGACAACATGAAGTTCTACAAGGAACAGCTCGTGCAGCGGGACCTGAATTTCGCCATTGTGGACGAGGTGGACTCCATCCTCATCGACGAGGCGCGCACGCCCCTGATTATTTCCGGAGCCATCCAGCAGTCCACGCGGCTTTACGGCCAGATCGACCAGATCATTCCGCACCTGCGGCGCTGGGACAAGACCGAAGAAGAAATCGCCATGGAAAAGGAAGGGCAGAAGCCTGAACCGCGCGGCGATTTTGAAATCGATGAAAAGGGACGCACCGTAACCCTTACGGACCCGGGCGTGGAAAAGGTGGAAAAGCTCCTGGGCGTGGAAAACCTCTTCGACCCCCAGAACATCACGGCCCAGCACCATGTGCTCCAGGCCCTCAAGGCGCACCATATCTTCAAGCGCGACGTGGATTACGTGGTCAATGAAGGGCAGGTGGTCATCGTGGATGAATTCACGGGCCGCCTCATGCCGGGCCGCCGGTTTTCCGACGGGCTGCACCAGGCCCTGGAGGCCAAGGAACACGTCAAGGTGGAGAGCGAGAACCAGACCCTGGCCTCCATCACGTTCCAGAACTATTTCCGCATGTACGACAAACTCGCGGGCATGACCGGCACGGCCGATACCGAGGCCGTGGAATTCCGGGAAATCTACGAGCTGGACGTGGTGGTCATTCCCACGCACCGGGAAATGGTCCGCAAGGACCATCCGGACCTGATCTTCCGTACGCAGGAGGAAAAATACGCGGCCATCGTGGATGAGATTGCGGACAAGCACCAAAAGGGCCAGCCCTGTCTGGTGGGTACGGTTTCCATTGAAAAGTCCGAAATGATTTCCCGACTGCTGAAGAAACGGCGCGTGCCCCATGACGTGCTCAACGCCAAGCAGCACGACAAGGAAGCCGAGATCGTGGCCGAAGCCGGTTTTGCCGGGCATGTGACCATTGCCACCAACATGGCGGGCCGCGGCACGGACATCAAGCTGGGCGAAGGCGTCAAGGAACTGGGCGGCCTGCATATCATCGGCACGGAGCGCCACGAGTCCCGGCGTATTGACAACCAGCTGCGCGGCCGGTCCGGCCGTCAGGGCGACCCGGGTTCCTCCCGGTTCTACCTGGCCCTGGACGACGATCTCATGCGCCTGTTCGGATCAGACCGCATCTCCAGCATCATGGAGCGCATCGGCATGCCCGAGGGCGAGCCCATCGAGAACAAGATGGTGTCCAGAGCCATTGAGAACTCCCAGCGCCGCGTGGAAAATCACAACTTTGAAATCCGTAAGCAGCTTCTGGATTTCGACAACGTCATGAACCAGCAGCGCGAGGTGATCTATTCCCAGCGCCGCGAAATCATGACCGCCGAAACCATGGACGAGATCGTGGGCGACTTCTGCTCCGAGCTGCTGGACGACATCTACGAGGGGCTGGAGGAAGGCCGCAAACGGGGAGACGCCGAAGCCGAGACCGAAGCCCGCAAACGGTTGGAAGAGATCTTCAACTTCGACCGGTTCGAATCCTTCGGCACGGGAGAACTGCCGGACCGCGAAACCGCGGACCGCTGGGTCAAGCAGATTTTCGAGACCCTGGAGGGCATGGCCAAGGGGGCGTACCAGGAGGTCATGCGCTATTTTGTGCTCGAGTCCCTGGACCGCAACTGGAAGGACCATCTCTTGAGCATGGACCATCTGCGCGACGGCATCGGCCTGCGCGGATATGGTCAGAAAGATCCCAAGCAGGAATACAAGCGCGAAGGATTTTCCTTATTTCAGGAGATGCTGTTTGTGCTGCGGGAGAACGCGGTGCGCGCCCTGACCCATGTGCGGATTCGCGACGAAGTGCGCGAAGAGGAGTTCCAGCATGAGGACCGCGAAAAATTGAACTATGCCGGCAGCGGAGACCAGGCTCCGGACAAGGGCGGGAAAAAGCCCGTGGTCAAGGAGGACAAGGTGGGGCGCAACGATCCTTGCCCCTGCGGCTCCGGGAAGAAATACAAAAAGTGCTGCGGCCGGTAGTTCGTGGCCAATAGCCTGTTGCCTGCGGGCACGGGCCGGGCTGGAAGGGTCCAGCTTGGGGGCGGCCTGCGTTCTCCCGGGCTGGACTTTTTTCTGCCTTTTTGTAGCGGGATGTGGTAGGGCCGGGTCCCATGATTCTTTTCAGAAACGGCCCTACGCCGACAAACCAGGAGAAACAGCATGCCGGAACGTGACGAGCACGGGAGGGAAGTGCTCGGCGTGTATTCGCACAGCACTAAAAACCAGTACCAGTTCGGGGAGCGCGAATCCCGCTACCGTCAGGGCACCTATTGGTTCGTGCTCCGCCTGGACGAACAGCGGTACTCGGTGCAGCCGCTCAATTCCCATCACCTGCCTTCGGGCGTGACCCGGACCGTGGACCGGGACGAATTTCTGCAATACTACACTCCGGAACTGGATTATTACCGCCGCCATACGGCCCCGGCTCTGGAAACGCTTCAGGAAAAGCTCTCCAGGGGCCGCCGCTTTTTCGACATGGGCCGCCTGGACCAGGCCGAGCGGCTGTTCTGCGCGGCCGTGGTCATGGATGAACGCAACATCGACGCCAATACCGGACTGACCGAGGTCTACGCCAACCAACGCCGCTTTACCCAATTGCGTGCCGTGCTGGATCGGCTTTATGGGCTGGATGAGCTGTTCTTCGAGCAGCAGCGCCATAAATTCAAC
>JAQVYA010000198.1 GCA_028708865.1 Desulfovibrio sp.
TTTTCGGGGATGACCACGTCGGTGACGCATTTCTCGGCCACTTCCCGGAATTTTTCCACCAGGCCCATTTCTCGCATGGAACAGGTGGGATGCAGGGCCACCTTGCGCTCCACCCGGTTGAAGTTCAGCCGGTCCGCCAGGTAACGCAGCACGAACTCCACAGGCTCCATGAGCTGCAAGCGGCTGTCCAGGGTCTTCTTCATACGTGCCAGGCAGGGGCTGGTTTCGCACAGTACCGGGTATTTGCCATTTTGCGTCGCCTCCAGCAGGGCCTTGTTCAATTCATCGGCCTTGAGGTCGGCTTCCTCAAAAAGTCCTTTGGTCTCAAAGGCCTTGCCGCAGCACAAGTCATTGGTCTTGTGCGGCAGGAGCACGTCGAACTTGGCCTTTTCCAGCACGCGGACCGTCACGTCCATCAGCGGCCGGTTATGGTGCTCGCTATCATTGGTATAGCCCATGCTCCGCACGGCGCAGGACGGGAAGTAGACCACCACGTCGCGGCCCAGGGCCCGCCCGGGCAGGGGCAGGGGGGAACCGCCGCGCAAATTCACTTCACGCAGGTCCGGCATCTGCATGCCCATGACCGATTTGGTGATCTTGCCGGTGCTGCGGGCCAGGTTGTGGCCCATGAGCTTATGCGCGGCCGAGGCCACGTTGAGCATGGTGGAAGCGGCGCGTTGGGCAAAGGCGAAGTTGGAGCAAATTTTTCCGGCCACCTTATGGGTGCGCTCGGAGGCAGCCTCGTGCCGCAACTTGCGCATGTAGCCCGCAATGTCCAGCCCCAGGGGGCAGCGCTTGGAGCACAGTCCGTCCGTGGCGCAGGTGTCGCGGCCCTTTTCGTCGAATTTTTTCTGCCAACGCTGGGCCTTGTCCCTATCCCCGGCCTGAATCAGTCCGGCAATGGCGCGCAGGGTGTAAATACGTTGCCGGGAGGACAGTCCCACCTCGCCGGAGGGACACACGTATTCGCAGAATCCGCAATCCACACAGGTGTCGATGGCCTTGTCCACCGGACCGGCATACTTGAGATTCTCCAAGTGGCAGTTGGGGTTGTTGTTCAAGATCACGTTGGGGTTGAGCAGGCCGTCAGGGTCAATGACCTGTTTCAAATCCTGCATGACCTTGTACAGATCCTCGCCCCATTCCCGGCGCACAAACGGGGCCACGGCGCGGCCCGTGCCATGCTCGGCCTTGAGCGCGCCCCCCAGGGAGAGCACCACGTCGGCCACCTCGTCGATGACCCGGGCCACCTTGCCCACTTCCTCGGGGTTGTTGAGCTGCAAGGGAATGGAGAAGTGAATATTGCCGTGCAGGGCGTGGCCGTGCACGCCGGACTTGGTGAACCCGTACTTGCTCAGGATGTCCACAAAGGCGTTGCAGGCCTGGGGCAGGTTCTTGATGGGAACACAGTAGTCCTCGGAATAGGCATACTCTTCCGGAGCCCGGGTGCCCGCCAGAATGGGGAACAGAGCCCGGCGCAAAGTCCAGAGATGCTCACACACGGCAGGGTCGGTCTCAAACTTCACGGGCAGGGCCGGCTTGAGCGGAGTAAGCAGTTCCGTGACCTTGTCCACGCGTTCCTTGAGCTGCGTTTCGTCCACGGCCGTGGTCTCCAGCAGCAGGGCGCAGGCGTCATTCCCCAGGCCGCGCAATCCTTCGGGGAACTCTTCCAGCTCCATCAGGCACCCCAGAGACACGGAGTTCAAAAACTCCACCGCGTACATGGGGCAATTGGCCTCCAGCTGGAGCACGCCCTCAATGGCGGTATCCAGGGAGGAAAAACCCACCAGAGCCGTGGAACGCATGGTTTCCAAGGGGGCGGTGCGCAGGGTGATGTCGTGGATAAAGGCCAGGGTGCCTTCGGAACCGATGATCAGATGCTTGAGGATCTCAACGGGATCATCATAATCCGTAAAGGCGTTCAGGCTGTAGCCCGCGGTGTTGCGGATGGAGAACTTGCGGCGGACCTTGGCGTCCATTTCCTCGTTGTTCAGGATGCGCTGGCGCAGATTCTGCAAATCGCCGAGCATGTCCTTGTGGCTCTTGCGGAACGCAGCCACGCTATCCGGATCCGCGGTATCCACGGTGGCGCCGTCCATGAGCGTAAAATGCAGGTCCGTCATCATGTGGTAGATATTGCGCTCCACCACGCAGCTCAGGCCCGCGGCATTGGTGGCGGCCATGCCGCCGATAAAGGCGCTGCCCACGGACGAAGGGTCCGAGGTCATGAACCGGCCATACGGACGCAGGGCTTCGTTCACGTCGCCGCCCACCACGCAGCAGCCGGCGCGCACCCGCTCTCCGTTGTCCAACACCTCGATGCGCTTCCAGTGCGGTCCTACGAACCGCACCGTGACCTCTTCGGCGATGGTCTGCCCGCTAACCCCGGTGCCCGCGCCCCGGAAGGTGAGGCTGACCTTGTGCTTGCGCGACTGGCGCAACAGTTCTTGCAAGTCTTGGGGAGAGGCCACGTCCACCACGGCCTGGGCACGCGGTTCGAACGGGCTGCCATCCACGGAATAGGCTTTGACGAGCAACTCGTCCGTGTGCACTCTCTCCTCGGGAAATGTATCTCGTAACTCCGTTATGAATTGGTCGATGGGACACATACGCCCTCCTTAAGCAAGGCATTGGCGGCTCCTGCGGAAAATTCGTTCCTACAGGCAGTCTGAATAAATTATTTTTCGGACAAGGGGGCTCAGACGAAAAAGGCCTCCGGGCGGACGACCGCACGTCGCCCGGAGACCGGGTCGTTTCGTTCTAAACCGCGTTATATCCGCATTCGAAAGCCTTCACGTTGCCGCTTTCGAACTTTTGCTTTCCTTTTTTCCGGAACATGTCGTTCATGCCCTGGATGCCGTCTTCCATACTGAAGTCGTTCAGCAGTTTAATGATGGCCGCGGCCATGATGATGTTGGCGCCCCGGGGCTGGCCAATCTCCTGGGCCAGGGTGGAACAAGCCACCTGATACACGCTCACGTCGTCCCGCAGGTTCAGGTCCCCGGTGATGATATCACTGTTCACCAGGATGGTGCCGCCGGGTTTGACAATGGGCGCAAAGGCCTGCAAGGACGGGCCGTTCATAGCCAGGAGCAGGTCGGGCTCCTCCTGGGCCGGGTTGTAGATCATGCCCTCCCCGTACTTGACCGTGCAGTTGGCGGTACCGCCGCGCATGGCCGAGCCGTACGAGGGGATCCACGTGGCGTTCTGCCCCTTGAACACGGCCACCTGGGACATGACCAGACCGGACGTCAGCACGCCTTGGCCGCCGAATCCCGCAAAGAGAATCTCACGCATCCTTATTCTCCTTTCTGGTCTTGAATTCACCCAGCGGATAGTACGGGACAAGCTCCTGCTCCACCCGCTCCATGGCCTTGAGCGTGCTCATACGCCAGTTGGTCGGGCACGGGGACAGCACCTCGATGACCGAGTAACCTTCGCCGTTGATCTGGGCCTGGATGCCGTTCTTGATGTATTTCTTCAGCTTGTTGACATGCTTCGGCGAGGTCACGGTGCCGCGTGCGGCATAGGCCACGTCGAACTCCCGGGCCACCATTTCCGGGAAGCGGATGGGCTGGCCGGTGATGGCGCAGTCGCGGCCCTTGGGCGAGGTGGTGGTCACCTGGCCGGGCATGGTGGTCCAGCTCATCTGGCCGCCGGTCATGCCGAAGTTGGTGTTGTTGATGGCGATCATGGTGATGTTCTCAT
>JAQVYA010000076.1 GCA_028708865.1 Desulfovibrio sp.
GGGAATAACTCAGTGGTAGAGTGCAACCTTGCCAAGGTTGAAGTCGCGGGTTCAAATCCCGTTTCCCGCTCCAGAATTTCAGGGCTGCTTCGGCAGCCCTTTCCTTACTCCACTGCGCGGGAATAACTCAGTGGTAGAGTGCAACCTTGCCAAGGTTGAAGTCGCGGGTTCAAATCCCGTTTCCCGCTCCAGAATTTCAGGGCTGCTTCGGCAGCCCTTTCCTTACTCCACTGAGCGGGAATAACTCAGTGGCAGAGTGCAACCTTGCCAAGGTTGAAGTCGCGGGTTCAAATCCCGTTTCCCGCTCCATATTTTTGACCGGCCTTTGTGCCGGTCTTTTTTTACCTTTTATCAGCACGATAAAAAAAAAGAGCGACAGACCACAACCGGTCCGCCGCTCTTTGCTTTCCTGCGGTGCGACTTGGTCAATCGATCCAGTCCACCTGAACAGGGTTGCGATCCGGTATCATATAATAACGGAACTTGGTGTATCCGAGCATGAGCGCGCCATAGATGCGGTGTCCTTCCGGGATACCCAGTACCTCATTGATGCTTTGCGTATACTCCACCGCGGTTACCAGAAAACCTGCCCAACAAGCTCCCACGCCCAGGGAGTGGCCGGCCAGTTCCAGGTATGTGCAGGCAATGGAACAATCCGCAGAGGGACTCTCTCCGTTTACCGGGGCATAGGCCACGGCCAGGTGCGGGGCGTGGCGCAATACCTTGTCGTCGCGATTTTCCCTCCAGGCGCGAACCACGCCCGGAAAGAGCTTCATGTCAGCCATCCAGTCCACCACGCAGCCTGTCAACCGATCAATGGTTTCGCGTTGGTTGATCATGATCCAGCGCACAGGCTGAAGGTTGTGTGCCGAGGGGGCATAACGCGCCACATCGAGCATCCATTCCAGATCCTCACGGCGCACGGGTTTTTTCTTGAAGGTCCGGATGGAGCGGCGCGACTTGAGGAATTGGGCCACCTGCTCCGGAGTGGGTTGAATCTTCCGGTCGATGGGGGTGCAGTGCTCCAGGCGGAGCATCTTGAGATCCAGCGCCTGGGAAGGGCAGACTGACACGCAATGCCCGCAGGCGATGCAATGTTTCTTGGCAGCCCGGCGTAGGCGCGGATAGCCGTCTTCCCCGTAATAAATCAGGTCGAATGGACATTCCAGCTCACAGATGCAGTCACGGTTGCATTTTTCCCGATCAATGAGGATCAGGTCTTCGGCATGTTTGACCATGGTATTCACCTCGTTTTCTCCTGGCGGTTGTATCAATCCCTGGCAACAGCGTCCACGGGAAATGGTTTTCGAATTATGGTTGATGAAGTATCAACGTAATTATTTAAAATAAAACGAGAAGGATTAAAAAAATATTATTTCAACTCTATTCCTGGGAGTTGCGGCACGGCCCCTGCACGGAAGCAGTCGACTGCAAATTCTGCCTGTCGCTATCGTGATCCAAAGGAGGAACCGCCGTGAGCAAAGCCGTGGCTTCCGAACGAGATATGAAACAGCCCCGGGCGCTGCTTGACGCCCCAGACCTGCCCTGGTTGAGCAGGGTCCCGCTGGTGGAGGACCTTCGCCAGATCTGCCTGCCCGGGGAAGCTGTCGATCCTGCGGGATTGATGAATATTGCCGCCAAGTATTTTTTTGCTTTTGTGCATCCTGGAGCCCAATCCAACCCTGTTCCGCCCGCCGAGGTGGCGGAGTTGTTAGCGTTGTTTTCCCGTTGCCGCAGCCTGAACGAACCCGGGGACGACATCGATACCATGAACCTGCTGCGCCGTCTGGCTCCGGCACTGACCTTACCCGGGGATCCGGGAGTGGCTGGCCGGGTGCTGGGATTGCTGCTGGAACAGGAACTTCCTCCGGGAAAACGCTTTTTGGGGCTTGATCTGCATGCCGGGTCCGGGTTGCTGGGGCTGGGGCAGTTCATTGCCGCACGCCGTCAGGGGCTTGCCGAGGTGGAGGTTTGGGGACTTGAGGAGGACGGAGTTGCGGCTCGCCGGGCTGGTGCACTGTTGCGCGCCTTGGGAGCGGGCAATGTAGTTCACGGGTCGCCGTCCGAGGCTGCCAGTTATGATATGGTCGGGGGGCGGGTGGTTGCCCTGATCACGGCCGCTGCCGGACCCGACCCGTGCGGGGCGTTGTGCGACGAACGGTTCTTTGGGGCCTATGCCGCATTGTTTCGATCCTGCGCCGCGTCCCTGGGGAATGCTGCGTTTTTCCCTGAAGGCCTCATCGTCTACAGCCGGGAAACCAATGCCTCTTTGATTCTCAGCCGGGAAAACGGGTTTCAGCGTCCCGCGGAATTCGAAGGAGCGGTTTTGTATCCACAGGCCTGGGTGGTGGCGGGCGATGTGGTGCCGCTGCACCGCATGCGGACGGCCCGGAAGTGCCCGGACCTTGATGCTGCCGGGTAGTTTTTTGACGACGCTATTCCATGATGGAGCGGGCAAAGGTTTTGCCGCTTCGGTGGAAGATGAACTGCCGGACCTGACCGTCGGCGTTGAGTCGCACGGTCAGGGCGAAGGGAGTGCGACCGTTCTCGAATAGGGATTGCATGAGCGGGCCTGGCGACTGGAAACGCAGGTCCCCGAAGGTCAGTTCTCTTCCCCCATTTTCCAGGAGCTGTTCCGTATAAAACGGATGAGCCGTAAACCAGAAATAGGTTTCCAAAAACGGGTCCGCATCCACCAGTCGATTCAAAAGCTCCTGTGAAGGGCGCTGATAGTCGAAGGCGGGCTCCCCGATGGTGGTCCGGCGCAGGTCCAGACTTTCCAGCGCATAGGCTCCGTTGTTGGTCAAAATGGCCTTCCAGAACAGGGGGGAGAGCGCGTCCGTGGTCACGGTGAGGCAATCATAGGGGGCGCCCTGCTGTGCCAGCTCCTGCCGGTAGCGCGTTTCCGCCACCACACGCAGCCCCGCGCAAAACAGCGGGTAGGCCACGATCCAGAGCATGGCGGCCAGAGCCACCAGTTGGCGTTTGCGCCTCCAAAATGCGGCTGTTGCAATGCAAAGCAGGGTCAGCCCGGTGTAGACCGGATCGATGATGAAGACGGCATCCATGCCAAGTCGGGCTCGGGAAAGAGGCGCGAATATCTGGGTCCCATAACTGGTGATCAGATCCTGATAAATATGGGTCAGCAGCAGTCCGGCGGCCAGGGCGGTGACGAGCCGCCATGATTCTGTGCCATTGCCCATCTTGCGGTATCCCCAGGCCAGTACTGGCGCGGCCAGGGCCACAAAGAGCAGAGAATGGGAAAAGCCCCGGTGATGCACTAGGTAGAAAGTGGGATCCGAACGGAAAAATAGAATGTCCGCGTCCGGAAGAATAGCCAGCAGCAGACAGAAGAACAACAGGAATCGGGCCTTGGGCAGCCTGTCGCGTACGGCCTGAAAAATTACGGCACCGGCCGAAAGATGCGTGATGGGATCCATCTCCCGGAGATACCTGAAGCTCCCGGCCCGCACAAGAGGCTTGAGTAAGGTTGACCTGCGGCACAAGGGCGGGTAGCGTACGCTTTTGCGTCATAGACTTGCGATAGTGTCTGGAAGCGGAGGGAGACGATGCAGCAGCGGTCCGTCGGTTTTTGCCCGGAAGGTTACCCTTTCTTGATTCTGGCGGCGTTCGCCACAGTGGTGTTCGCCATTCTTGAATGGTGGCTTCTCTCCCTCGTAGGAATAGCGGCCACTGCCTTTGTCGGGCATTTTTTCCGGGACCCGGAACGGGTGCCCCCCGAGGACGCGGAGGCTGTTGTTTCGCCCGCGGATGGCCGTATCGTCAAGATCGCCCGGGAAAATGATCCGCTGACCGGCGAAGAAAAGCAGGTCATTTGTGTATTTATGAATGTTTTTGACGTGCATGTGAACCGCATGCCCGTTTCCGGTAAGATCGAAACCATCCGCTACGTTCCTGGAGCGTTTTTCAATGCCTCCTTGGACAAAGCCAGCACGGATAATGAACGCAACATGCTGGAGATCGTTGGGAAAGGGAATCAGCGCTTTGTGGTGGTGCAGATTGCCGGCCTCATTGCCCGGCGCATCGTGTGCTGGTCCGAAAAGGGCGACAAGCTCAAGCGCGGCGACCGGTTCGGCATGATCCGGTTCGGTTCTCGCGTGGATTTATATCTCCCGGACGGCTTTGAGCCGGAAGTGGCCTTGGGAGAACGCGTTTTTGCCGGAGAAACCGCCATTGCCAAGCGCAAGGCGTCGTAGGAGATCGTGATTATGGCTGCACGCAAACAGCTGCCTCGCAGCAAAGCCGTATATATTTTGCCGAACATGCTGACCACGGCCAGCCTGTTTCTTGGGTTCATGGGCATTGTCTGGTCCATGGCCGGAGACTTTGAGGCTTGTGCCCTGGCTATTTTGGGCAGCGCCGTTTTCGACGCCCTGGACGGGCGCGTGGCGCGCATGACCAACAGCACCAGCGAATTCGGCGTCCAGTTCGATTCTCTGGCCGACCTGGTGGCCTTCGGGGTTTCTCCCGCCGTCCTGGTCTACACATGGCAGCTCTCTCATTACGGACGTCTGGGGCTGATGGCCTCGTTCCTGCTGGTGGCCTGCGGAGCCTTGCGGCTGGCCCGATTCAACGTGCAGGCCAAGGTGGCGGACAAGCGGTTCTTCACCGGGCTTCCCATCCCGGCTGCTGCCTGCACCCTGGCCACGCTGGTGCTTTTTGTGCCGTTTGTTCCCCAGGGGGTGGTGAATTCCATGCTGGCCCCGGCGCTGCTCGTGCTGGTCTATCTGGTTTCCTTTCTCATGGTCAGCACAGTGCGTTTTGCTTCCTTTAAGGAACTCGGTTTCCTGCGTGCCCATTCCTTTGGCACCATGGTGGTGGCCATTTTGCTTTTTGTGCTCATCGCCACCAAGCCTCGGGCATTAGGCTTTTTGATCTTTCTGTCGTATATCGTCTCCGGCCTGGGTTATACGTTGTTCGTGCTTTCCCGCCGGGGGGCCAAGCTGTCCAAGCCGCAGGAGGGCAACGAAGCCTGTAGCGAGGAGTCCGCACGCTAATTACGCACCATTGATTTGTTTTTTGTGGCGGGCCGTTACAAGCGGCCCGCTTTTTTTTTCCTGAATTTCCGGACACCCTTTGCCAGATCATGATTGTTTGTTAGGGACGTGCCCACCGCTTGGAATAAAATGGGAAACGCGTTCGGATAATGGTTGACAGGGGCCGTTGTTCGCGGCTAGCGTTACCCATCATGTCTTTATCGGGAATCCGGGCCGTCGTGCCCACTCTTTCCGCCTTTCTCCTACGCCCCCTATTCCTATAGGGGGGCCTTCTCCGCGCCCTTCGCGCGCTGAATCTTTTTATCATACTCTCCATGCCCCCGGAGAGCCGGCTTGGTCCCAGACGCCGGTGTTCCGTGTGCGGGCAATGGCGTCGAATCCTTTATTTTCAAAACCTTACGGAGGCTGTTATGGCTGACCGCGTTTATGTATTCGACACCACCCTGCGCGATGGCGAGCAATCGCCGGGCGCGACCATGAACCTGGAAGAAAAAATCAGCATGGCCCATCAACTGGAGGCACTGGGCGTGGATGTGATCGAGGCGGGCTTTCCCATAGCCAGCCAGGGGGACTTTGAAGCGGTGCAGGCCATTGCCCGCACCCTGGGCGATGGTGTGCAGGTGGCCGGGCTTTGCCGGGCCGTGCCCAAGGACATCGACCGCGCCTGGGAAGCGGTCAAAGTGGCGGGCAGTCCGCGTATCCATACCTTCCTGGCTACCAGCGATATTCACATGAAGTACAAACTCCAGCGTACACCGGAGCAAGTGCTGGAGATGGCTGAAGCTGCGGTGCGGCGCGCCGCGAGCTACACGTCCAACGTGGAATTCTCGGCCGAGGACGCTTCCCGTTCGGACTGGGAGTTTTTGGCCAAGGTCTTTGAACGGGTCATCGATTGCGGGGCCACCACGGTCAACGTCCCGGACACCGTGGGGTACATCCAGCCTTTTGAGTATTACGAACTGATCCAATACCTGATGGAGAAGATCCCCAATAGCCACAAAGCCGTGTTTTCAGTGCATTGCCACAACGACCTCGGATTGGCCGTGGCCAATACCCTGGCCGCCATCCGTGCGGGAGCGCGGCAGGTGGAGTGCACGGTTTCCGGAATCGGCGAGCGGGCGGGAAACGCCGCTGTCGAGGAAGTGGTCATGGCCTTGAACACCCGCCAGGATATTTACAATATTGAAACCGGGGTGGACACCACCCAGCTTTTCCCCTCCTGTCGCCGTCTGGCGCAGATCATTGGACAGCCCATTCCTCCATACAAGGCCGTGGTGGGGCCCAACGCCTTTGCCCACGAGTCCGGCGTGCATCAGGACGGAGTACTCAAAAACCGCATGACCTATGAAATCATGACTCCGGAGTCCATTGGCCGGTCTGGTACTGAAATGGTCATCGGCAAACATTCCGGCTCCCACGCCGTGAAGACCAAGGTGCGGGAACTGGGATACGACCTGGACGATGAACAGCTGGCCATGGTTTTCGAGGCCGTGAAGTCCCTGGCGGATAAGAAGGAGAAGATTTACGACGAGGATGTGCAGGCCATGATCATGGAAAAGGTCTTCCGCAAACGCGATCTCTTCCGTATCAAGGACATGAGCGTGTCTTCCAGTTCCGGCAGTGTGCCGCCCCAGGCCGCCGTGGTCATGGAATTCTTGCGCGAGGGTGAACCAGTGGAGGAAAAGACCAATGTGGTCTTTGGCAAAGGATGCGTGGACGCCGTATTCCGTTGCATTTGCGGGCTGGTGGGCGTGGAGCCCAAATTGGAACGCTATTCGGTGAACGCGGTCACGGCCGGGACCGATGCCCTGGGCCAGGTGAGCGTTCGCGTAGAGGAGCACGGCATCCGGGCGGTGGGCCGCTCTGCGGATTCGGACGTGATCCGCGCCTCGGCCATGGCCCTGGTCAATGCCCTGAACCGGCTGATGAAAATTAAAGAGGAGAAGAAATAAATGCCGCAGACCATTGCAGAAAAGATTCTTCAAAACCACACCCGGGAGGAGGTCCGACCCGGCCGCATTGTCCGCTGCCGGGTGGATATGGTCCTGGCCAACGACATCACAGCGCCGCTGGCCATCAAATCCTTTCGGGCTATGGGCGCGGAACGGGTGTTTGACCGCGACCGGGTGGCGTTGGTCTGCGATCACTTCACTCCGAACAAGGACATCGACTCCGCCGAACAGGTCAAGACCGTACGCCAGTTTGCCGAGGCCATGGGCGTGACTCATTATTACGAGGGCGGCAACGTGGGCGTGGAGCATGCTCTGCTTCCGGAGCAGGGCATCGTGGGCCCGGGAGATGTTGTGGTGGGGGCGGACAGCCATACCTGCACCTATGGGGGCCTTGGCGCGTTTGCCACGGGCATGGGGTCCACGGATATTGCCGCGGCCATGGCCCTGGGGGAAACCTGGTTCAAGGTGCCGCCCAGCATACGGGTTGAGCTGTACGGTACACCCCAACCCCATGTGAGCGCCAAGGACTACATGCTTCGGCTCATCGGGGAGATCGGTGTGGCCGGCGCCTTGTACAAGGCCTTGGAATTTGGCGGTCCGGCCGTGGAGGCCCTCAGCGTGGAAGGTCGCATGACCATGGCCAACATGGCCATTGAAGCGGGCGGCAAGGTCGGCCTCTTTGCCGTTGACGACAAAACCGTGGCTTATGCGCGTCGGGCCGGGCGCAGCGGAAATCAGGTCATGGCTCCGGATGCCGGTGCTGAATACGAGCGTGTGGTGGATATTCATGTGGACGACATGTCCCCGCAGGTGGCCTGCCCGCATTTGCCGGACAATGTGCGGGCCGTGGACGAAGTGGCCGGGTTGCGTATTGACCAGGCTGTGATCGGCTCCTGCACCAACGGGCGCATCGAAGACATGCGCGTGGCCGCGGCCGTGCTCAAGGGGCGGCGCGTGGCGGACAGAGTGCGCTGCATTGTTTTGCCCGCCACGCCTTCCATCTGGAAGCAGGCCCTCAAGGAAGGGCTCATCGAAATATTCATGGATGCGGGCTGCGTTGTGGGGCCCGCCACCTGCGGCCCCTGCCTGGGGGGGCACATGGGCATCCTGGCCGGAGGGGAGCGGGCCATTGCCACCACCAACCGGAATTTCAAGGGGCGCATGGGCAGTCTGGAAAGCGAGGTCTATCTTTCCAACCCCGCAGTGGCGGCGGCTTCCGCCGTTGTTGGAGAAATCGTCCACCCCTCGCACCTGTAAGGGGTGGCACCGGGGCGGAAGGTCGGACCTGTTGCGGACCTCCCCCGCAGGAACCAAGGAGAAGCAGATATGAAGGTACAAGGAAAGGCCCATGTCGTGGGCGATCATATTGATACGGACGCCATCATCCCGGCACGCTTTCTGGTGACGACGGATCCGGCCGAGCTGGGGGCCAAGTGCATGGAAGGCCTGGAAGCGGACTGGGTTTCCCGCGTGAATCAAAATGACATCATGGTGGCCGGAGAAAATTTCGGCTGTGGTTCGTCCCGGGAACATGCGCCCATTTCCATTCTCGGCGCAGGGATCCCCGTGGTGGTGGCCAAGAGTTTTGCGCGTATTTTTTATCGCAACGGCTTCAATATGGGCTTGGTGCTCCTGGAAGTGGGCGAGGATATTGCCAAGCTTCGCGACGGAGATCAACTGGAGGTGGACACAGCCCGGGGCGCCATCCGCAATCTGACCACAGGAGAGTTCGTGCAGTGTATTCCGGTCCCCCCGTTTATGCAGGAGATTCTGGATGCGGGCGGCCTGGTCCCCTATGCGCGGCAGCGGCTTTCCGCCTGATGGCGGGGTAAAGATCATTACAGAACAGAACAAGGAAACAACGGTATGCCGAAGATTTGCGTATTGGATGGAGATGGCATCGGCCCGGAGATCGTGGCCCAGGCTTTGCGGGTTTTGGAACGGATCGGCGAACGGTTCGGCAGAACGTTTACCTTTGAGCACGCCTTGATCGGCGGATGCGCCATTGATGCCGTGGGCGGGCCGCTGCCCGAGGAGACCGTGAATGCCTGCCGCGGGAGCCATGCCGTGCTCCTTGGAGCCGTGGGCGGCCCGCAATGGGATGATCTGGACCCGGCCATTCGTCCGGAAAAAGGACTGCTCGGCATCCGCAAGGAACTCGGGCTGTTCGCCAACCTGCGCCCGGCCCGGCTGTTTCGCGAGTTGCAGGATGCCTGTTATTTGCGTCCGGACATTGCGGAAAAGGGGCTGGACGTGATGGTGGTACGCGAACTTACCGGGGGAATTTATTTCGGCGAACCACGAGGAGAGGAAACCCGGGACACCGGCCGAGTGGGCTACAACACCATGATCTATCATGAGCATGAAATTCGGCGCATTGGCCGGGTGGCCTTTGAGGCGGCGCGGAAGCGGCGCGGCAGAGTCTGCTCCGTGGACAAGGCCAACGTGCTGGACGTTTCCCGGGTCTGGCGGGCTGTCATGCGCGAGGTGGCCCAAGAGTATCCGGACGTGGAGCTGAGTGAAATGTACGTGGACAATGCGGCCATGCAGCTCGTGCGCGACCCGTCCCAGTTCGACGTCGTGGTCACGGGCAATCTCTTTGGGGACGTGCTTTCGGACGAGGCCGCCGCCATTACCGGATCCATCGGCATGCTGCCGTCCGCCTCCCTGGGGGATGGCGGGCCCGGACTCTATGAACCGATTCATGGATCGGCTCCGGATATTGCCGGGCAGAATAAGGCCAATCCTCTGGCCACCATTCTTTCCGTGGCCATGATGCTGCGCCATTCCTTGGGGATGCCCGAGGAGGCCGACGCCGTGGAACGGGCTGTGGAAACCACTCTCAGCCAGGGATTGCGTACCGGAGACATCCTCCAGCCTGGAACCCGGGCCGTGGGATGCGCGGAGATGGGGGATGCCGTGCTTGCCTGCGTATAGCGAAGTTGGTACCTTTCTTCAGCATCGGGCCGCCGCGTCCCGTACAAGCCCGGAGGAAGCATGCCGTTTGCGCAGTGGGATGAGAGCCTGTCCATCGGGGACGAACAGATCGACGGACAGCACCGCTGGTTGTTCTTCATCCTCAACCGGCTTGCTGAAAGCCTGGGCCATCCGGACGAGGAACAGGCCGTGATTCGTTGCCTGGTGGACATGGAGCGCTATGCGCTGACGCATTTTGCCGCCGAGGAAGCCTACATGGAGAGCCTGGATTATGCGGGCCTCGCTGAACATCGCATCCTGCACCAGGGGTTTGCCCGCAAGGTGGAGGAGTATCGCGAAGGACTTATTGCCGGGGAAGTTTCGGCCCGACAGGTGGCGGATTTCCTCCGGGACTGGCTGTTGCGGCATGTGCAGGGGGCGGATATGGACATTCACCGCTCCCTGGGTCTGGGCTGACCGGAAAGCATTGTAACACACCTATCCGCCGCCGAAAGGCGGCGGACACATTTACCACCCCGGATTCACAATCCGTGGATGCGGTTCGGAAAACCGTCCGTTGTTTTCCAGACTAAAGGAAGAAGTCTTTATGAAGAGCGCGGATAAAGCGTTCTGGCCCATGCTTGCGGTGCTTTGTACCGTGGTGCTTTGGGGCAGTTCCTTTCCCATGATGAAGGCGGTTCTTGCCGTATTTGGGCCGTTGACCATCATGTGGCTGCGTATGCTGGTAGGCATTTTGGTGCTCCTGCCGTTTTGGCGGCGGGTGAGTTTTGCCGGGTATCGCAAGGGAGACTGGCGGCTTTTGGGCGGCATGGTGCTTTGCATGCCCTGCTTGTATTTTTATCTGGAATCCAACGCCCTGACCCTGACCACCTCGTCCCAGGCCGGGGTAGTGGCTGCCATCCTCCCGTTGGTGGTGGCTCTGGGGGCCTGGATTTTTTTGCGGGAACCCCTGGAGCGTGGATCCCTGTTCGGGTTGGGGTTGGCCTTGGCGGGCGTGATCTGCCTGACCCTGAGCGGCAGTCCGGATGCCTCGGCTCCGCATCCGGTACTGGGCAACCTCATGGAACTGGGAGCCATGCTCTCGGCCGCCGTGTATATGCTGTTGGCCCGGCAATTGGGTAGCCGATACAACGCCCTGACCTTGACCGCCTTGCAGACCGTGACCGGGCTGGTGTTCTTTTTCCCTGGAGCGTTGGACCTGGGCCCCCAGGCCCTGGAGCACCCCGAAGCCTTGCTGGCAGCGGCTTATCTTGGCGCGTTCGTAAGCATCGGCGCGTTCGGGCTGTATAATTTCGGACTTTCCCGCCTGGAGGCCGGACGTGCTGCCGCGGCCATCAACCTTGTTCCTGTGGTGGCCGTGGCCCTGGCCTGGGTATGGCTGGGCGAAGCCTTGAACTGGGTGCAGATTCCGGCGGCTTGCGCCACGCTTTTGGGCGTATGGCTGGCGCAGCGTGGTGCGGCTGCGGAAAGTGCCCGGAAAATGGCTCAGGGCGTGGCACAGGACGTGGCCCAAGGCGTGAAGCAGATGGCCCGGGACATGGACGGCCAGCCTGCCGGGGCTGGTGGAGTGTTGCAGGGCAAATCTTTACCCGCTTCCACGCCTCGGGACTGAGCGGCCGCTTTGGTGTTTCCCTTCCGCTGGTCCGGCGCGGGCTTTTTGAAGTCCGTGATCGGAGCCGCGGAGGGGGGATGTCTGCACGGGTCAATCATGAGACGGGGTTTTGTCCGCATGGAGGTCTGCCCGTGTGGAGGCTTGGCAGGGGCTACTGGCCTTTGGCGCGCCGTACCGTGACGCTTTCCCCGCCAATGCCCCAGTTGTCCGTTTCCACCTCGTCGATGACCACCACCGTGGTGGCTGGGGTTTTGTTCAGCACACGCGCCAGCAGGTCGGTGACGCCCTGGATGAGTTCGGCCTTTTGTTCCGCAGTGGCACCTTCACGGGTGATCTTGATGTTTACGTAAGGCATGAGGCGCTCTCCCGGGCGGCTTGTCGCAGGGCCGCCAGTTTGTTTTTTCGGGGCATTTTCTTGATGCGCAGCTCCAGGCGAAGAGCCGTACTTTTGTCCGGGCACGGGCAACTGACCATCAAGGATACCGGCCCCCGGGACCGTGTGTATTTGGCGCCGGTGCCGTTATTGTGGGCCTGGACGCGGCGCAGCACGTCCGTGCTGATGCCGCAGTAGAGCGTATCGTCCGCGCAGCGCAACAAATACACGTACCAAAACGAATCGGACAATGGCTCCTCCCGGCCCGACCATGGCGGGGCAGGCGTCAAAGACGCGGGCTTCCCTTGCCATTCCGGGCGTGGCAGTATATTTCAGGCACGCGCGGCAGTCGCCGCCAACACCGATATTTCTAAGTTTCCACAAACCCCAACCAAACCGCAAGTCATTTGCGGCGGATGAGCGAGCATATGTCCCGCGTCACGGTGCAATCCCTGGAAAAGTCTTATGGCGGTCGCGATTTGTTCGACGGCCTTTCGTTCGAATTGGCCCCGGGCATGCGGCTGGCCATTGCCGGGCCCAATGGCTGCGGCAAATCTACGCTCATGCGCATTTTGGCCGGTGAGGACCGGCCCGACGGCGGGCAGGTCAGCATGGCTCGCAACGCTCGGGTCGGGTATGTGCGTCAGGAATTGGACCAGGCCGATCTGGAGCAGCGGCTTCTGGCCTGGGTGCTTTCGGCCTTGCCGTCCTGGAATGATTTTTGGGACGACTGGGAAGAGGCCGTGCAGACCAGGGACGAGGCCATGTTGGAGCGCCTTTCCCATCAGCAAGCCGAGTTTGAGGAGCAATACGGCTACAATCCCGACCATCAGGCCCGAGCCATCCTTTCCGGGCTGGGCTTTTCCGAAGCCGACCTGTTTAAAAGCCTCAAGGAACTTTCCGGCGGTTGGCGGGAGCGTGCCAAGCTCGGCAAGGTGCTGTTGCAGGGGGCCGACGTGCTGCTGCTGGACGAGCCCACCAACCATCTGGATCTGGAAGCCGTGGAATGGCTGGAGCAATATCTGCTCGGATTTCGTGGAGCCTTGGCCTTTGTGGCACATGACCGTGTCTTTTTGGAACGGGTGGGAACGCATGTGCTTTTTGTCTCCGGCGGACGGACCGCCCTGCGCAAGGGCACCTTTTCCCATTTCCTGGAATGGGAGCAGGAGACCGCGCAGCAGCGTAGCCGGGAAGCTGCCAAGCTGAGTAACCGTATCGAATCGGAAATGAGCTACATTCGCCGGTTCCGGGTCAAAGCGCGCAAGGCGGCCCAGGCCCAGAGCAAGCTCAAGAAGGTCGAGAAACTTCAGACCGAATTGGCAAAGCTTCAGAGCGAGCAGAAGGCGTCCCGGCCCGGAAAATCGTTGAGCTTCCGTTTGCCGGAGCCCCAGCGTGGGGACAAGGTGGCCATCAACGCCGTGGACCTTCGGTTCCACTACCCCGGGGGAGAGAGCGTTTGGGACGGGCTCGGATTTCAGCTCTTCCGGGGCAAGAAAGTTGCGCTGGCCGCGCCCAATGGCGCCGGGAAGACCACACTGTTGAAGATCATTACCGGCAGCCTGCAACCGGACCAGGGCTACGTGAAGATCGGGCAAAATACCCGGTTAGGGTATTTCAGCCAGCATCAAAGCGAGATTTTGAATACCGGCAACACGGTCATAGGCGAAATCCGGCGGCTGTGCGACCCGAATCTCACCGAGGAACAGCTCATGTCCGTGCTGGGGCTGTTTCTGCTGGGCGAGTCCTATTTTGAACGCCGTGTGGATTCCCTTTCCGGCGGGGAAAAGAACCGCCTCATTTTGGCAACGCTTTTTCTTGCCCGGGCCAACCTGCTGATCCTTGACGAGCCGACCAACCATCTTGACCTGGAAAGCCGCATGGGCCTTGTCTCCGCGCTGAAGGACTACGAGGGGACGCTTTTTTTCGTGGCGCACGACCGCTACTTGCTGCACGAAGTGGCCGAGGAGGTCTGGTCCCTGAGTCGTTCGGGCGTTACGCAGCATACGGGCTTTGAGGCCTGGGACGCGTGGCGTCGGCAGCAGCTTGCAGGCGCGGGCACCCAGGGGGGCGGCACTGAAACCGTTGCCGGAGAGGTTGCCGACGCTTCCGAGCAAGGCGTGCGTCCGTTTCCGGAAAAGGGAGGCGAAGGTGGCGCTGCTCCGCGGTTGAGCAAGGAGGAAAAGCGCCGTCTGGCTGAGGCCCGCAACCAGCTTTACCGCAAATTGAAACCGCTGAAAAAGGAATACGACGCCAAGGAGGCCGAGCTGGAAAAGGTGCTGGCGGAAATGGGCGTTCTGGAAGAGCGGATGAATGACCCGGCCACGTATGAAAAGCCCGAGCAGGCTCTGAAGGTGAATACCGCGTATCGTGAGGCCGAAGACTGGTCGGAACGGCTCATGGAGCACATGCAGGAGTTGGAAGAGGCCATGGAGGCCATCAATACGGAGCGGGCGCAGTTGGGGGCGGAGTGAACACGGCGCGCGGCGAAATCTTCGTGGTGGCCGGGATTATCTGGCAGGAAGGACGGTACCTTGCCGTGGAACGACCGGATCATGGCCCCTGGGCAGGATGGTGGGAATTCCCTGGCGGTAAGATCGAGCCGGGCGAGACCCGGGAAGCCGCCCTGGTGCGGGAACTACGCGAGGAACTGAACATTACGGCCGTACGTTTTGAATTCTGGCGCGAGAAACGGCACAGCTACCGCCGGATGGATGTGAATTTGTATTTCTACCATGTGTTCGAATATCAGGGGCTGCTCGTCCCCCAGGAAGGGCAGGTCATGACCTGGCTGGACCCGCAGAGCCCGGGGTCACGCATCTTCTTGCCAGCGGACGTGGAAATTGTGCGGGATCTGCAACGCCTGGGCGCGCCCTACGGCTGATCTATTGAACCTTGGGCGGGAAGGGAGTAAGAACCAGGACTTGCCCGGGCGTCCCCGGGCCGGACCCGAAGGAGAGAACCGTGATGCGCATATCCGAATTGATGGACCGCCGGTCCCCGTTTCTTTCGTTGGAATTTTTTCCGCCCAAGGAGCGGGAATCCTGGCCGCAGTTCTTTGGAGTTGTGGAACGGCTCACGTCTCTTGATCCGCTTTTTGTATCCGTGACGTACGGCGCGGGCGGCGGCACCCAGGACAATACCCTTGAGATCGTCCGGCGGCTCAAGCAGAATATGGGGTTGGAGCCCATGGCTCACCTGACCTGCGTGGGAGCCTCCGCAAAGAAAATAGAGCATTTTCTCGGGGAATTGCAGCGGGCCGGAGTGGACAATGTGCTGGCCCTACGGGGCGATCCGCCGCAGAATAATCCGGATTTTGACTTTTCCGCGGGGGAATTTCGGCACGCCTCGGACCTTGCCGCGTTCATCAAGCAACGCTTCCCGGAAATGGGCGTGGCCGTGACAGGCTACCCCGAACCGCATATGGAGTCCCCTTCCATCCAGGAAGATCTGCACTGGACCCGCGTGAAGGTGCAGTCCGGCGGGGATTTTCTGGTCACGCAGCTTTTTTTCGACAATCGGCTCTATTTCGACTTCGTGGAGCGGCTGGCG
>JAQVYA010000077.1 GCA_028708865.1 Desulfovibrio sp.
CAATGAGCTTGTCCGGCGTGATCACGCCTTCTTCCAGGGCCGCGGCGAACAGGATCGGCTTCATGGTGGAGCCGGGTTCCAGGGCGTCCATGGCGGCGCGGTTGCGTCGTACGGAGGCGGTGGAGCGGCGGTACGCGTTGGGGTTGAAGAACGGATAACTGGCCATGGCCAGAATTTCCCCGGAGGGAATGCTCACCACTACCGTGGTTCCGCTCTCGGCCTTAAAGCGCTGCACCGCGTCGGCAAGCGCCTGCTCTGTCACGTCCTGGATGTGGGTGTCAATGGTCAGGCGGAGATCCTGTCCGTCGATATCCACTTCCCGGCCCTGGGCGTCCAGGTACAGCCGTCGGCCGGAAGCGTCGCGCAGCTTGACCTGTTCGGCCCGGCCGCCTGCCAGGCGTGATTCATAGGCCCGTTCCAGACCTTCCATGCCCTTGCCGTCGATGTTCACGAATCCAAGCAGCTGCCCTGCCAGCCTTCCCTGCGGGTAGAGCCGCACATGCTCACTGGTGAGGTAGACGCCGGGCAGGTCCACGCGGTTCAGGGCCGCGGCTTCACGGTCCGTGATCTGCCGTTTGATCCAAATGAAATTTTTCCGCGAGGCCAGGTGCTTGCGAATTCCTTCCCGGGAAACGCCAAGGACCTCGGCCAGGGTCTGGGCCGTGGTTTCCCGGTCCTGCACTTCCAGAGGGCGGAGATACGCGGACTTGGCTTCCACGCTGGTGGCCAGCAATTCGCCGTCCCGCGCCAGGATGCGCCCGCGCCGGCCGCGTTCGAACTCGGTGGAAAGGGTCTGCTTGGCCGCCAGTCGCTCCAGTTGCGGCCCTTTGTAGAGTTGAATCCACCCGGAGCGCACCCAGAGTCCGGCCCAGATCAGAGCGAACAAAACCCCTGCCAGGACCAGCTTGACGCTGCTCGGTCCGGGTCTTTTGTGCGGTTTTTTCGCTCTCATGCCGTGTTCCTTGTTGTGATGGGCCTCCCCGAATCAATCCGCCTGGAGGGGCAGCCTGCGGATTTGTCCGGGTTCGGCCGGGCCGAGCCCATGTTTGCTTGCCAGTTCCTTGAGCTGGTAGGGCGAGAGCAGGTTGTTGCGCTCCACCTCCAGCTTGTCCACATGCTTGGAGATCCGTTCGATCTCGTTTTCCGACTGTTCAATACCGTAGGCCAGATCCGTACGTTCGATGTTCAGCCAGACCGAGGCCAGCCGCAGGCCCAGAGCCACGAGCACCAATGCCAGAATGACCCACACCCCGCTTTTGGCGTCGTCGGTGACGGCGTCCGAGCGGGCCGAGGTCACGATTCCCCTCCGGGGGCGAGCCGTTCGGCAACGCGCAGTTTGGCGCTGCGGCTGCGCGGGTTGTTTTCGGCCTCGGCCTCTTCGGGGCAGAGGGGCCGCTTGGTCAAAATCTTCAGCTCCGGCTCGTGTCCGCAGGTGCAGATGGGCTGCCGGGGCGGGCAGATGCAGCCTTTGGCCGCCTGCCGGAACGCCAGCTTCACGGCCCGGTCTTCCAACGAGTGGAAGGAGATCACCGCCACCCGGGCGCCGGGGTTGAGCCGCGCGGCCACGCGTTCCAGGAAATATTCCAATTCTTCCAGCTCGTGGTTCACGGCGATGCGCAGGGCCTGGAAGGTGCGCGTTGCCGGATGGGTACGCGCCTTGGCGCGCCATTTGGCCGGATAGGCCTGTTCCACGATGTGGGCCAGCCGGAGGGTGTCCTCGATGGGGGCCTCGTCCCGGGCACGGAGAATGGCCTTGACAATGCGTCCGGCCTGGGGCTCCTCGCCGTAGCGGTGCAGGATGCGCTTGAGGTCCGAATAGGACCCCTTGTTCACCAGAGTGCGGGCCGGAGGCCTGCCGTCCGAGGGGTCCATGCGCATGTCCAGCGGGCCGGACTCCAAAAAACTGAAGCCGCGCTCGGCGCGGTCCAGTTGCAGGGAGGAAACCCCCAGGTCCAGCACGGCTCCGTCCACCCCGTCCCAGCCCTGTTCATCCAGCGCGTCTTCGAACCGGCTGAAGGGCAGGTGGAAGAGGTGCGTGCGGTCCCGGTACTTTTCCAGGCGTTGGCGGGCCAGCTCCAAGGCCTGGTCGTCGCGGTCCAATCCGAGCAGTTCCGCCGGGGGCCGCCCTTGGCCCGGCTGTTCGTCCGCGGCCGCAAGCAGCGCCAGGGAGTGCCCGCCCATGCCAAGGGTGCCGTCCAGATAACGGCCCCCGGGTCGGGGTCGAAGCCATTGGACCACTTCCTTCAAAAGAACCGTCACATGGACGGTGGAAGCGTCATTTCCCTGTTCAGTCCGCATAGAAACCGCCCACAAACGGGAGCGTGGCGTTGTTGTCCGCCAGCTCCTGGCTGATGTCCGCATCTCCGGCCTGGAGCTGCTCATATTCATCGGTGGGCCAGATCTCGAACCGATGGATCGATCCGAACACCACCACATCCTTCTTCAAACGTCCGCTTTTCCGGGTGTGGGAGGAGAGCGGCAACCGGCCCTGGCCGTCCAAGGCTATTTTTTCGTATCCACCCAGGACACGGCGCATGGTGTCTTCCATGGCGCGGCTGGGGTTGCGGATTTTCATCAGGGCCTTGACCGTGGCGTCCCACTGGGGAACGGTCATGCCGATGACGTGGTTCTGGTACAGGGTGAGCACCACGCTGCCGTCCGCAGAATATTCATGGATGATGTCCTTGAAATCCTGCGGAAGGATGAGGCGGCCTTTTGAATCAAGGCTGCGGTATGCATGCCCCAGAAAATGCATGTGCCCCTTCCCTTTGGTCCGGCCGAGCAGATAAATCCCACTCGGCCCCTCATTCTCCCACTTAATTCCACCCTTTCACCACCCCGTGCCCCTTTTGCACGGCATTGTCAACAGGAAAAAGGGTTCTCGCCGATCACGAAAGTGAGAATATACCTTGCTTGCGGGGCTGTTTTGGGCCATGTGGGAAGGGGTGGAAAAAAGCGGTCCAGTAATAATGGTCAGTGATTTCAAAGTGCCGTAGAACGTGGTTCACGGCGAGGATGAAACCAACGGTCAAAAACCGCCTCTGGCGGAGGAGGATCAGAAAAAATCATGCGTACCAAAATCATTGCCACGCTCGGCCCGGCCACTGCGGATCGGGACGCCGTGCGCGGGCTGGTGCAGGCCGGAGCGCGCATCTTCCGGCTCAACTTTTCCCACGGCGGGCGCGAAGGCTTTGAAAAGTTGGTGGCGATCATTCGCGAACTGGAACAAGAGAGTGGAGAAACCCTGAGTATTCTTCAGGATCTTTCCGGACCCAAGATTCGAACCTGTGACATTGGCCTGGGAACCCTGGAGGTGACCAAGGACACCGAGATCCTGCTGGGCGCGCCCGGGCAGGAAGAAGGGCGGGACGAAATGTTCATCTGCCTGGACCAGCCCGAAATTTTGCGCAGCCTCAAGCCCGGCGAAGTGGTGGCCCTGTCCGACGGCATGCTTCGGTTCAAGGTCACCCAGCGGCTGGACGAGCTTTTGGTGCGCATGGTGGCGGTGAACGCGGGCATTGCACCGCCGCGCAAAGGAATTTCCTTCCCGGGCAAGGACATCAGCCTGGAGGCGGTCACCGCCAAGGACCGGGCCGATCTCCAGGTGGGCCTGGAGTTGGGGGTGGACATGGTGGCCATCAGTTATGTGCAAAAGGCTGAAGACGTGGCCCGGCTCAAATCGCTGATGCGCGAATACGGACGGGTGTTGCCCGTGGTATCCAAGCTGGAACGGCCCCAGGCCATCCGCAACCTGGACCGCATCATTGAAGAGTCGGACGGCATCATGGTGGCTCGCGGCGACCTGGGGCTGGAGTGCGACCTGCCCACCCTGCCCGCCCTGCAGAAGCGGATCATCCGCGCTTGCAACCATGCCGGGAAACCCGTTATAGTCGCTACACAAATGTTGCTTTCCATGGTCTCCAGCCCCATGCCCACCCGGGCCGAAACCACGGACGTGGCCAATGCCATCCTGGACGGGGCGGATTGCATCATGCTTTCGGAGGAAACAGCCATTGGACGTTATCCTTCGGAAACCGTGAGCTACATGGGTGAGATTGCGGCTCAGGCCGAGGCCTATTATTTTGAAAAGGCCAGCCCTGCCGCGCCGGGCTACGAGGACCAGACCGGCAAGTTCCTGGCCTATGCGGCCTGCATGCTGGCGGACAAAACCCATTCCCGGGCCATTGTCTGCCACAGCCGCACCGGGGCCACGGCCCGAATCCTTTCGGCCTGCCGCCCCCGGCAACCCATCCACGCCTTGAGCGTGGATCAGCGCACCCGGCATTTTTCTCAGCTCTCCTGGGGGGTTGTTCCGGCCGCGCCGCCGGAGGCCGAGGAAAACCACCAGGAGCGGTGCGAACGGTACATCCGGGAGCACGCGGCCTTCCAGGAAGGCGACTGCGTGATTCTTACCGCGGGGCAGCCCACCAACAAACGGCAGCTCCAAACCCAGACCAACGTGGTCAAGGTCTACGAGAAGTAGGAAAATTCAGGGAAAAAGCATGAGCGCAGCCAAAGCCGATGTGCCCGAGGGGCTGAACGAGGAATATTACCAGATCAATACGGACATCCTCGGCAGCTTCAATAAATTCCGTCCACCGCTGGACCTCTTTTTGCTCAAGGAGGATGTGGTTCGGCTCAAGCCGTACTACCGCGTGGGCGGGCGGCTGACCACGGAGCAGACTGAGGAATTGCCCGACCTGACCCGGGAAGGAGTGATCTTCGTTTCCCGCAAGGACCATGCCGTTTACGTCAAACACATCAGCTACCAGCTGGATCTGGTGCTGATCGACAAGAATCTGCATGAGCGGGAAATCGCGGACATCTTCACCCAGGCCCTGACGCGCCGCCTGGAGGAATTCCTGGACCAGCCGGTCAAGCCCGTGTTCGAGAAGCTCTACACGGACCTGATGGTGCTCACGGAATACCTCATTGTGGACATCCACCGGGTCCGCGCCTTGATGCGGCGCATGCATAAGGAGCATACCCTGGCCGGGCATTGCTTTAACTGCGGGGTGGCCGGGCTGGCGCTTTATGGCTTTATCTACGCCAACAACTTTGAGGAAGGGGGCGTCAAGCGCACCCTGTTCGACCGTTTGACCATGGGGCTGTTCCTGCATGATATGGGCATGACCAAAGTGCCTAAGTTCATCGTGAACAAGCCGACCCCCCTGACCACGGACGAGCGCAACAAGATTCTCCAGCACCCCATGCACGGAGTGGAGATGCTCGCCAAGCTGGACATCAAGTATCCCGAATTGGAACAATGCGTGATGCAGCACCATGAGCGGCTCAACGGCTCCGGGTATCCGCAAAAGCGCCGCGGGGACGATTTGAGCGCCATAGGTCGGCTTTGCGCCCTGGTGGATTCCTGGTGCGCCATGACCACCAAGCGCGTCTACGCCGAGGCCATGGATCCGCAGGAAGCGGCCCGGGCCCTTATTGCGGACAACGGCTACGATACCTCGCTGGCGCAGCAGCTTCAGGTCATGTTGCTGGACCGGAAAAAATAGCCTCATCACCGGGAATGCCCCGGACCTCATACAGGGCCGCCCGTGCTTCCTCAGAGTATGGAAGCACGGGCGGCTTACGTTGCCGGGGCAGCTGATGGGCAAAACGGTCAGGGAACCAGCTGATCCGGCAGGACCTCGATTTCCATGTCAAAACCGTGGCCCATGCCCGCATTGACCTTTACCAGCCACGTACCAGGGCGGTCCGGCAGGAAGGCGAAGCGTCCGCGGGCGTCGGTGCGCCCGTTTTGGAACTCCACGTCCCTGTCCCCTGGTGCGTAGACGAGCACTTCGGCAAAGGATGCCAGGGTTCCGTCCGAAAAGGTGGCTTCCACCACCTGGGCGGTCTGTTCATAATGAATGCAGTAGTAATATCCTTTTACAAAAAGTAACACGGAACATAGGGTGGTTTCGTTTTGGTGTCAACAAATAGAAAAGCGTGCCACGCGATGTGAAAACCGCGGCGTGACAGGCCGGGCGGCCTACTTAAATCTGTGGGCTGCTGACCTACCATGGTAGCAGACAGCGCGGCGTTTTGCCCGGTTGGGCTTGACCGCAGGCAGCGGGCAACGCACAAGAAAGCATGTGCAAACCAAACAAACCGATTCCTTGGCTGGCGTTGGGGCTGGGTGGCTGGTGGCGGGCAGGGCTGGGCGCGTTGTTGTGCCTGGTGTATCTTGCGGGCGGCGCACCTGTGGCCGAGGCCGGGCTGAAGCGCTCCTGGCCGTACGCGCCGGGGGAGAAGTTCGAGTATGAAATTTACTGGACCGTGGTCTATGCCGGCACGGCCAGTGTGGAGGTCCTGCCCGACACCGAGATCAAAGGCGAACCAGCGCGGCATTTCCGGGCCGTGGCGCGCTCGTCCCCGTTCATCGATACCTTTTACAAGGTTCGGGACACCATCGATTCCTGGACCGACCGGAACGTGGACAGGACCTTGCGTTTTGAACAATACCAGCGCGAAGGGGATTACCACCGCGATACCATCCTGGAGATGGACTGGCCCTCGCGTCGTGTGGACCGTTACGGCAAGCACGGATTCAAAAACAGCTTGGAACTGCCTGGCGATGTGCTGGACCCGCTGGCTATCTTGTTCCACTTCCGGACGCACTGGCTGTTCCAGGACCGGGTGGTTTCCGGCTGGGTCACGGACGGCAAGAAAATGGTCAATGGATCGGGCCGGGTCGTGGGACGCGAAATTCTGGATACGCCTTTTGGTCCGCTGGACTGCTTTCGCGTGGAGCCGGAAACGCGTGATCTGGGCGGCGTATTTAAGAAAAGCGACGACGCCCGCATTGAAATGTGGTTCACTGCGGATGAACGCCGCATTCCGGTGCGCATTCGCAGCAAAGTGGTGGTGGGGCACTTTTCCCTGGAACTGGTGGATGTGCGGGGTGTTCCCGGCTTGCAGCGGCTGGACGACTAGGCGCGGCTTGCAGCGGCGTGGAGCCCTGGCTCAAGCCCTGGCGTGTGCGGTCGTCACAGAGTCTTCAACTCCCGGCGCTCCATGGGGTCGCATTGGCCGAGCTGGTAGAGCCGCAATTTGGTGGACCGGGGAAATTCCCGCTTGAAAAGCGTCTTGAGCAGCCGGCGCATGCCTTTGCGGTTTGACGTATGCCGTTCCAGAGCGTAGCCGTCTTCCCAGACTTCGAACTCCTCCCCGTCCAGGCGACGGATCAGCAGGGACCGGTTGCGCTTGTAGGTGCGCAGGTCCAGGCAGTGGAGCTTAGGCAGCTTGTCCAGACGGCGGAGAACATCCTCCAGGGCAGTGGCCTTGTTGATCATGGTCATGCAAGCTAGTGAAGAAGCCTTGATCCTGTCAATGCACGGTTGTTTTTCCGGGGTTGGCGGGCCGGGGCGTGTTGTGTGATATTTCCCATCCGGGTGGTTCCCTCCATCCGTGTGAACGTATACAAGGAACTTATGCAGAAAGATCAGACTATCGAATGTGTCATCGAATCCCTGGCGTACGGTGGGCGCGGCGTGGCCCGTGTGGACGGCCGGGTTGTTTTTGTGGATCGCGGCCTGCCGGGCCAGACCGCCGAGGTCCGGCTTACCAAGGTCAAAAAACGGTTCGCCGAAGCCGAGCTGGTGCGCGAGGTCCGGCGCAGCCCGGATCATGCCGAACCATTCTGTCGTCATTTCGGGGAGTGTGGCGGGTGCATGCATCAGGATCTGGCCTATGACGCCCAGTTACGGGAGAAAGATATCCAAGTGCAGGACGCCATGCAGCGTCTTGGCGGTCTGGAGTTTGAGAAAGTGCTTCCGCCTGTGGCCTCCCCGCGTACCCGGGAGTACCGCAACAAGATGGAGTTCGCCTTTGCCGGAAAGGGCGACGGCCTGGTGCTGGGGCTGCGCCAGCGCGGCGGCAAAGAGGTGGTGGACGTGCCCGGCTGCGGCCTGATGCATGACAGCGCCATAGAAGTCATGCGCGAGGCCGCTGAATTTTGCCGCGAAACCGGTATTCCCTCCTGGTCTCCGCGCAACCGGAGCGGGTACTGGCGGCACCTGGTGGTGCGGCGCAGCCAGAGCGACGGGCGCCTGCTCGTCCATCTGATCACCACTCCGGACAAGGCCAAGCACGACGCGGCCCGGGCCCTGGGTGAATATCTCGTGGCCGAGATGGGGGCGGACGGATTTGTGCACTCCACGCGCAAGAGCGCTCTGGAGCTGGCCTTTGGCGAGCGCCGTATTCTTTCGCTGGGCCGGGCGCGCCTGCTGGAGCGGCTCAATACCGGACCCCGGGAGTTGCGGTTTCATATCTCAGCGGACGCGTTCTTCCAGCCCAATACGGATACCGCGGAAGTCTTGTGTCGCACGGTGCTGGATTTCGCAGGGCTCACCGGGGCCGAACACGTGCTGGACCTCTTCTGCGGGGCGGGCGGCTTTGCCCTGACCCTGGCGGACCAGGCCGCACGGGTCACAGGGCTGGAAATGGTGCCATCGGCCGTGGAGGACGCCAAAAAGAACGCCAAGGCCAACGGATTGGAGAATTGCGAATTTCATGTGGTCAATCTGGAAGGGGACCAGGGCCAGGCCCCCCAGCTGCCCGAGGCCGATGTGGTGGTTTGCGACCCCCCGCGCGGAGGCATGTCCACCCCGTTGGTTCGGGCCCTGCGGGACATGCGTCCCGGCCGCCTGGTGGCCGTGAGCTGCGACCCGCCCGCCCTGGCGCGCGATGCCGCGGAGCTAGGGTACCGTCCGGTCCAGCTCGTGACAGTGGACCAGTTCCCCCATACCGCTCATGTGGAATGCGTGGCCCTGCTGGAGCGGAACGACTAAACGGACCGGATAAGTCGGCGTCCCACCAGGCATTCCGTGGCAGGGTTGGGTACGCTGCTGGTGTCGTACCGTCGGATATATGGAAATCCTACCGGAGAAGGGTCTGCGGTTTGCAACGGCTCGGGCCTGCATGGCTGGAACCGGCGTGAATAAATTATAGGAACACGCAGACCTTTCCCGGGTACGGATGGTCCGGAACAATTGGATTCCTGGTCTTTTTTTCTTTCCTTTTTTGTTTTTTCTGGGCTCGAAGGGCGGCAATCCAAGGTTTTACCCGGGGCCGAGTCGTGCTATGCAGGCCTACGCGCCGCAACACCCTGCAACCCTGACCCGAGCCGCCGCATGCCCACAATCCTCACTGTTGCCGAACTGACCCGAGCGGTCAAAGACGTCCTGGAAACCGAGTTTCCCTTTGTCTGGGTGCGCGGGCAGGTGGGCAATGTTTCTCGCCCGGCCAGCGGACACATCTATTTTACCCTTACGGATGGCGATTGCGTGCTCAGTGTGGTCTGGTTCAAGTCGGCCCACTGGCGGCGCAATGCGGACGGGGCCAGCGTGAACCCGGCCACCGGCGAGGTCATGGAACCGGAGGAGTCTGGTGCGGGCCCGGGCCCCCGCCTGGAGGAAGGGCGTGAACTGCTTTGCGCCGGGCGGTTGAATATTTATGAACGTCGGGGCGTTTACCAACTTGTGGCCGAATTGGTGCAGGAGGAGGGCGTCGGCGACCTGCATCTGGCTTTTGAAGCCCTGAAACAGGATTTGGCGGGCCGGGGCTGGTTCGATGCGGAACGGAAAAGGCCGCTGCCCCGCCACCCTTGGCGGGTCGCCTTGATCACGTCGCCGCGGGGAGCCGCTGTCCGGGATTTTTTGCGCCTGGCGGATGAACGGGGCTGGGGAACGGAAATTCGCGTCTATCCCACGTTGGTGCAGGGGGACCAGGCTCCGGCGGCCATTGCCCGGGCTCTGGGCCAGGCGGCCACGGACGGTTGGGCCGAGGTGGCCGTGCTGGTTCGAGGCGGCGGATCCCTTGAGGATTTATGGGCCTTTAATACAGAAGTTGTTGCCGAGGCCCTTGTGGAGATGCCGATTCCCGTGGTCACCGGGGTCGGGCACGAGCCGGACGTGACCATTGCGGACTATGTGGCGGACCAGCGTGCGGCCACGCCAAGCCATGCTGCGGAATTGCTCTGGCCGCGGCGCAGCAGTCTGATGCAGGAAGTGGACGGGCTGGAGGTCCGGTTGGGACGGGCTTATGCCGCCTTTTTGGAACGGCGGGGCGCCCGCCTGGAAGAATTGCGGCGGGCTTTGGCCTGGCTTTCTCCCGGGCAACGCCTGGAGCGGCTGTCCCAGGGGTTTGCTCAGGCCGAGGCCCGGCTTTTGCGGGCTGGGGAGCGGCATTTGGACGCGCGGGAGCGCGAACTGGCCGACAGGGCGCGGCGGTTGCAGCAGGCCCTGGAGCCGCGCCGGCTCGCGGAGCGGGAGCAAACCCTGGCGCGCCCCGTGCAGGCCCTGCACCGGGCTGGCAGGGCGTGGTTGCAGTCCCGGGAGCGGGAGCAGGCCGGGATGGAATCGCGCTTGCGGGCGTTGGACCCGGCCCTGCCGCTGGAACGGGGCTACAGTCTGGTCCGGTTGCGGTCCACGGGAAGTTTTTTGCGCTCGTTGAAGGAAGTGCGGCCCGGAGACGGGCTGGACATCCAGGTGCGCGACGGCGTGGTGCGGACTGAAGTGCGCGAAACGCTTGGTAACGAGGAATCATGACAAACACCGCCCGGCCGGGGCGGGGTCACAAGGAGAGGATTAGAGTGCGTTTTATTGCCATGCTCATGTTGGCCGGGATGATGTTGATGGCCGGACCTGTTGCCGCCCCCTGGCTCCCGGTGGGAGAGGCGGCTGCCGCTGCATCTGTCGAGGAGCAAGCCGGGGCTCCGGCGGAAGTGCAGACAGAGGTCCAGGCAACGATCCAGGAAGAGATGCAGGCCGCGGTCCAGGCGGAATCTCAGGCTGATTCGCAGGCCGAAGGCGTTGCCGCCGATGCTTTGGCAACAGCGGCAACGGACCTGGACGAGGTTTTCGTACTGGCGCACCCCGCGGAAGTGGACCTGGGCCAGCCTTTTGTGGTCCGGCTCACGTCGGGCCGCGCCCTCAAGGATGTGCGGGTTACCTGGATGGACAAGACCGTGCGTCCCTGGGTGGGGGAATGGAACGGCAAGCACGTCTCCCTGGCCCTGCTGGGGACGGATGTGCTCTACAGCAAGCCCGGGGTGCATCACCTTCAGGTCCGGGCCCTGGTGAACGGGGTGGAACGGAACTTCGATCATCCCGTGGCCGTGAAAAAAAGACAATATCCTGAGCAGCACCTGACGCTGGAGCAGAAGATGGTCACGGCGCCGCCCAAGGAAAGCGAACGCATCGCCAGGGACCGCAAGGCCGTGCGCGCGGCGTTGCAGACCATGAGCCCGGAACGGCAGTGGAATCTTCCGTTGCTGCGGCCCACCACGGGCAAGGTCACCAGCCTTTACGGCTACCGCCGGGTGCTCAACGGCCAGCCCAAGAATCCGCATCGCGGTCTGGACCTGCGCGCCGCCACAGGCACGCCCATCAAGGCGTGCGAAAACGGCGTGGTCATTCTCGCGGACGACCACTACTACGCGGGCAACAGCGTGTACATTGATCACGGCAACGGAGTGGTCTCTATGTACTTTCATCTTTCCGAACGAAAGGTTACTGTAGGCCAGACCGTGAAACGAGGCGACGTGGTCGGACTTGCGGGCGCCACAGGCCGGGCCACCGGGCCGCACCTGCATTTCGGCGTGGCCGTGCAGGGGCGCATGGTGGATCCGCAGACCCTGGTATCCTCCAATGTGGACCAGTTGCTGCAATAACGATCCGGACAACGTCGCCGGAGCGGTCCGGCGGGAAACGGACAACCCTGTTGCGGGGATGTATGCGCCATGAGCGAACCGACATATGAAGACAAACTCGCCCGGCTGACCGCTGTGGTCGAGGAACTGGAGCAGGGCGACGTCCCGCTGGAACGCGGAGTGGCGCTCTATAAGGAAGGCCTGGCCCTGGCCCGGGAGTGTTCCCGGCGTTTGCAGGCCGCCAAGAACGAAGTGACCCAGGTGGGCAGGGAACTGCTCACGGTGTTCGAGCCTGATGAAACGGCTGGAGAAGAACAATGACCATCAAGGAAAAGCTGGCGGAGCGCAGCCAGGAAGTGGAAACCTTCCTTCAGGGCTGCCTGGAGGGCAGGGGCTTTCCGGATCGACTCCGGGAATCCATGGAATACAGTCTCATGGCCGGAGGAAAACGACTGCGGCCCGTGCTGCTGCTGGCGTTCAACCGTCTTTTGCAAGGCGATGGTCAGGCGGCGTTGCCCTTTGCCTCGGCCCTGGAAATGATCCACACCTACTCGCTGATTCATGACGATCTCCCCGCCATGGACGATGACGACTTGCGGCGCGGCCGCCCCTCGAACCACAAGCAGTTCGATGAAGCCTCTGCCATTTTGGCGGGTGACGGTCTGCTCACCGAAGCGTTCGGCTTTATGCTGGATTCTGCCCTGGAACGGGGATTGCCCGCCACCGTGGTGCTTCAGGCCATGCGTATGATGGTGCGTTCCGCCGGATGCGGAGGCATGGTGGGCGGTCAGGTTCTGGATATGAACATGACCGGGCGTAGCGGGGTGGAGCTGGATGAACTGCGCGCCATGCACGCCATGAAGACCGGCGCGTTGATCACGGCGGCCTGCGCCTGCGGGGCCATTTTGGCCGGTGCGGATCTGGACGACCTGCGCCGCGCCACGGCCTATGGCAAGGAAGTGGGCGTTGCGTTTCAGATCGTGGACGACATCCTGGACGTGACCGGGGACGAAGCCAGCCTGGGCAAGCCCGTGGGCAGCGACGAAGCCCAGGGCAAGGTAACCTATCCCAGCCTCGTAGGCCTGGAGCGCAGTCGCTCCCTGGCCGAGGCCCATGCGGCCGAGGCCGTGCGCCAGCTCGGACCCTACCACGGACCCGAGCGTGAATTCCTGGAAGAACTGGCACGCTACATCGTGGAACGAGTGCAATAATCCACTACGGGAGCCTCATGACTCAACCCCGGAAGTTGACCCTCCTGCCGCAGATCAAACGCCCCGCCGATGTTCGGGGGCGCTCCTTGCAGGAATTGGAAACCCTGGCCGCGGAATTGCGGCAGGTGATCATTTCACAGGTCTCCCAGACCGGCGGGCACTTGGCGCCGAATCTGGGCACTGTGGAATTGACGCTGGCCTTGTTTCGGGCCTTTGACCTGGATCGCGACAAACTCATCTGGGACGTGGGGCACCAGGCTTACAGCCACAAGATCCTCTCCGGCAGACTGGAGCGTTTCAACACCTTGCGCCAGTTCGGCGGGATCAGCGGATTCCCGCGCATGGGGGAGAGCCCGTACGACCATTTCGGCGTGGGGCACTCCTCCACGTCCATTTCCGCGGGTCTGGGCATCGCCACGGCCAGGGAACTGGAAGGCGAAGACTTCAACGTGGTTTCGGTCATTGGCGACGGTTCGCTGACTGCGGGGCTGGCCTTTGAGGGATTGAACCAGGCTGGTGAACTGGAGCGGCCCTTCATCGTGGTACTGAACGATAATGAAATGTCCATTTCCACCAATGTGGGCGCGTTGTCCCGATTCCTCTCCCGCACGGTTTCCGCTCCCCTGTTCGTACGCTGGAAAGACTATGTGGAGCGCCGTCTCAAGGACATTCCCGGCATTGGCGACGAACTGCACCATTGGGCCAAGCGGGGCAAGGACTCCTTCAAGAGTTTCTTTACCCCGGGCATGCTTTTCGAAGCCTTGCGGTTCAACTATGTGGGCCCCATTGACGGCCATGACATCGGGGCGTTGGTGGATACTTTTGAACAGGTCAAGCGCATCGACACGCCTGTGCTCGTGCATGTGATGACCAAGAAAGGCAAGGGATACAAGCCTGCGGAGATTAATCCCACATACTTTCACGGTGTTGGGAAGTTCATGCCCGAAACCGGGCTGGCGCCTAAACCCGCGCCTGGGGGCTGGGCTTCCTATACGGATGTCTTTGGGTCCACGCTTTGCACCCTGGCGCAACGGGATGAAAAGATCGTGGCCATCACGGCGGCCATGCCCGAAGGAACGGGGACGGACTGTTTTCGCAGCCGCTTCCCGGAGCGGTTCCATGATGTGGGCATCTGCGAGCAGCACGCGGTAACCTTTGCCGCAGGCATGGCCACGCGGGGGTACAAGCCTGCCGTATCCATCTATTCCACGTTCTTGCAGCGCTCCTATGACCAGATCGTGCACGACGTATGCCTCCAGAATCTGAACGTGAATTTCTTCCTGGACCGGGGCGGGCTCGTGGGTGCGGACGGGGCCACCCACCATGGAGCCTTTGACCTTTCCTTCCTGCGCCATATTCCCAACATGGTCCTCATGGCGCCCAAGGATGAAAATGAACTGGCCCGGATGATCGCCACCACATTTGCCGTGGATGGCCCGTCCGCAGTGCGCTACCCGCGTGGCACAGGTGCGGGCGTTGCCGTGGAACCGGAATTGCTGCCCCTGGAAGTGGGGCGGGGTGCCCTGGAACGGTCCGGCCCGGACGGTGCGATTCTGGCCATTGGCTCCCGCGTTTTGCCTGCGGTGGAAGCGGCTATGGAACTGGCCGAGGAACAGGGGCCGGACATGGCCGTGTTCAATGCCAGGTTTGTTAAACCCCTGCCTGTGGAACAGATCCTGGATCTGGTGACCGAGCATAAGCATCTTGTCATTGTTGAAGAAAATGCAGCCATGGGTGGTTTTTCCTCCGCGATTTTGGAAGTCCTGGCCGATCACGATGCGCTGGACGGCCTGCACGTGCGCCGACTCGGCATGCCGGACCGGTTTGTGGAGCATGGAACGCAAAAGGAGCTGCGCGCCATGCTGGGCATTGATAAGAACGGCATCAAGAAAACCGTGCGGGACCTGTTTCGGTGATGTTGATCCGGCGAGGCCCAGGGGGGTCCCCCATGGGGTCTAGTCTGCTTTTTATGGTTTTGTTCGGGCTTGCGGCCTGCGCGCCCCTGTTGGGCGATCCGGATGGACTTGGCGGCTGTGAGTACGAATCCTGGCAGGATGTGGCGGAGATATTGTCCGTGAACCCGGTGGGAGCGGATGGTGCCGTACTCCTGGGCGGGCATGCGCGGGGCCTTCAATATATGGTGGAGTTTCGCATTGCGGGCGTTGACGCCCCGGAAAACAGCGCAGTGCGGCGGCGGACCACGCCTTTTGTGTTGACCATGGGGGCGGGCGGCCTGCCGAATCAAGATTATCTGGATCGATACGGCATCCATGCCGGGGCGCGATTGCCGGTTCGGGTGTCGGAAGGCGTTTCCAGAGAGGCAGGGAGTCGCTGCCGGGGGGTGCGGATCGAATTTTTACGATCCGAGCCTGCTCCCGACGAGGCGTTGTAACGCGGGGGTTGCCAGACTCTTCCGCATTCTTGTAATCATATTCCGTTGCAAAAAAAATGAAAAATGTGGATAAAAGGGCTTGACGCTGTGACGCCAAAGTCCTAAATCCCCCTTCGCCGCAACGGTGGCG
>JAQVYA010000078.1 GCA_028708865.1 Desulfovibrio sp.
ATCCCGCAACGAATATCTGGAAGGAGTCAAGGCGCTCCTGCCCATCGCCCCCGGGGTCCTGCCGTTTGCAGCTATCTGCGGCATGGCCTCGGTGGACGCGGGCATGAGTATCCCCGAGGCCTTTGGCTTCTCATTCATCGTCAATGCCGGGGCTTCCCAACTGGTAGCCCTGCAACTTCTGGCCCAGGACGCCAGTGCCCTGATTGTGGTGCTGGCCGTGCTCGTGGTCAATCTCCGGTTCACCATGTATTCCGCGTCATTGGCCCCCTATCTGCAACAGGCCCCGTCTTGGGCCCGCTGGGTGGGTGGGGTCGTGCTTTCGGACCAGGCCTTTGGCGTTTCCGTCATTCGTATGGAACAGGGCAGCAGCTTTCGCTTCTATATTGGCACGGCCGTGAGCATGTCGATTTTATGGCAGCTGGGCAATGCCCTGGGGGTGTTGCTCGGGGCGTTCGTGCCTCCCCACTGGGAGCTGGAGTTCGCTGTTCCCCTCTGTTTTCTGGCGCTTATTTTCCCTGTTCTGCGGGATCGCCCCTGCTGCTTTGCCGCGGTTACAGGCGGAGCCGTGGCCGTGCTGGCCGCGGACCTGCCATATAATCTCGGGCTTATGGCCGGGGCTTTTTGCGGTATTGCCGCGGGATTGCTTGTGGAAACCCGGAGCGGAGAAGGCAGATGACCGGCCTGACGGAATCTGGCTCGGCTGCGGCCGCTGCAACGGCCCTTGGTGGTTTGCACGGTCTGTCGCTCTGGCTTTTGTTTTTGGGATGCGGAATTGTGACGCTGTGCGCCCGTCTTTCCTTCATCATTTTTTTTGGCAAGCGCAAAATGCCTTCCTGGCTGTTGCGCGGGCTGCGATATGTTCCGCCAGCCGTTCTTTCGGCCTTGGTCCTGCCTGCCGTAGTGCGCCCGGAAGGCGTGTTGGACCTTTCCATGGGGAATCACCGCGTGCTTGCGGCCCTGGCCGCTTCGGCCGTGGCCTGGAAGACCAAGAGTCTTTTCTGGACCATCATTGTGGGTATGGGCTCCCTGTGGCTGCTGGGTTGGTTGATTTGAGGCCCTTTTGTGGTGGGTGAAGTTTTGAGCCACTGTCCTTTGGCCCTGCCAAATAAAAGAGACCGTTTCTAAAAAGGAAACGGTCTCTTTTATTTGGATATGTGGTGGACGCTACCAGACCATGCGCATGTTGACGCCCTGTTCATGCATGTATTTTTTGATGTCCGGAACAGTCCATTCCCCGTAATGCACGATGGAGGCGATAAGCGCGGCCGAAGCCATGCCTTCAGTGACGGCATCCACCATGTGGGAGGGGTGCCCCGCGCCGCCCGAAGCAATGACCGGAATGGAAACTGCCTGGACCACCTGCCGGGTCAGATCAATGTCGTATCCGTCCTTAGTGCCGTCGGCGTCAATGGAATTGAGGCAGATTTCTCCTGCCCCGAGGGCTTCCCCGGTCTTGGCCCATTCGATGGCATCCAGCCCCATGTGCTTTCGTCCGCCGTGGATGACCACTTCGAATCCGGAAGGGATTTCTTCCGTAGCCGGGACCCGTTTGACGTCCATGCCCAGGACCACGCATTGGGCTCCGAATTGTGCGGCCCCCTGACTGATGATGTCTGGATTTTTAACTGCTCCCGAGTTCACCGAGACCTTTTCCGCTCCGGCCCGGAGTACCGCACGCATGTCTTCCACGGTATTGATGCCTCCGCCCACGGAAAAGGGGATGAAAATCTGTTTGGCCACGGCCTCCACAACATCCAAAAAAATGCCTCGCCCCTCGGAACTGGCCGTGATGTCGTAAAATACGATTTCATCCGCTCCCTGCTCATAATACTGACGGGCGGTTTCCACGGGATCGCCAATGTCCACATTGTCCTTGAACTTGACGCCCTTGGTCAGGCGGCCGTTGCGAACGTCGAGGCAGGGAATTACGCGTTTACTGAGCATTCGCCCCCTCCAGGCAGAAGTTGTAATAATTTTTCAGCAATTGCAGTCCCGGGCGGCCGCTTTTTTCTGGATGGAACTGCACGGCCCAGAGGCCCCGGCGACCATGTACGGAGCAGAACGGCCGACCATATGTGGTGGTGCCGATGACGAATTCCTCTTTGGGCGCAGGGTAGTAGCTGTGGACAAAGTAAAAATCCGCATCTGGATCGATGTCCGTGAACAGTTCGCAGGGTTGCTGCAACTGCACGCTGTTCCAGCCCATGTGGGGGACCCGGATGGGCTGGCCTTTGTAGTCGGTCCAGGACGGGTTGAACAGGCGGCATTCTCCGGGGATAACGGCCAGGGTTTTGGTGTCGTTCTCCTCGCTGTAATCCAGCAGAATCTGGCAGCCCACGCAGATGCCCAGGACCGGCTTTTCCTCCCAGATCAGTGCCTTGAGCGCCTCGTCCAGTCCGCCGGACATGAGTTCGTCCATGGCTTGCCCCGCAGCGCCCACCCCAGGGAAAATGATGCCGTGCGCTTTATGCAGCACGCCGGGATCATTGGTTATGACGTTGGGGATGCCGATGGCGTCCAGGGCCCGGTGGACGCTGGTTTGATTGCCGGCGTTGTAATCGAAGATGGCGAGCATTCCTGAAAATCCTCCTTTGATGCTACTGCTGCTAGTAGAATCCGGCGTGAAGTTCAAGCGTCCCAGTGAAGACGACTGGCCTTGGACTTCGGCGGGATCGTTTCTGTGGAGGGTGAAATCAGAGGGAGGAAAGCGTTATTTGGCGAGAATACGGAGATAAAGGTCGCCTTTAAAGGGGCCGAGGCTGCGTCCGAGCCCTTTGAGGCGAATTGGACGGCCCACGGCGAAATCCGCTGGAAGGCGGACTTCAATGGTGCGAGCTTTGGAAAAGCGGGAACTCACGTCCAGCCGGATGGTGCGGCCAGGCAACAGCAGATGTCCTGGAAAGGTCAGGGTTTGTTCATCGTCCAGTTGGTGCCGCAGCCAATCCTTGACGCGGGTTTTAACTCCACGGCTGAGGTCCAGATTGAAGCTGCGGCCGCCCCAATCCAGCTGGATGCTACGGCGCGAAACTTTGGCGGGCCGCCGAGAAGGGCGGGAGTCTCGAATCTGGCTGTAGATGTCTTCAAAGACCTTCCGGGCAAAGGGGTCCTTCAGCAGGTCGCTGAGCACCTCTTCGTCTTTGTAATGAAAGGCGCGCTGGCGAGGCTCCTCCTGGGGGCGGGAGGCCCGGCTTTTGCCCGTGGCGTTGGTGCTGGCCCGGCGTTGTCGTTCGTAGGCTTCGGCTCCGGCCGCCCGAGAAGCGCCGGGCCCGTTTTCTGGCGGCTTCTTGGTCTTGAAGCGTTGTTCTTGACTGCCCGGTTCCTGTTCCAGGCTGCGGGAGAGTATCACATACGCTTCGTTGAGTCGGCGAAAGCGATCTGCCGCGTCCGGACTGGGATTCAGGTCCGGATGAAGTTTGAAGGCCTGTTTGCGGAACGCGCGTTTGACTTCGTTCAGCCCGGCCCCTTGCGGCACGTTAAGTATATGGTAGCAATCCCGAATGTTCATGGAGCGGGGCCTTATTCCTCATCAACGATCAGGGCATTGGGATCCACGGCCGGGTCATGGCGCAGCAGGCCGTGCTCGCGTAGATAGGCTCGGCCCTGGCGTGCGAATTCGGCGTGTCCGGCATCGGGGTTCACACCGGGGCAATATTCCTGGATCATTTCCCAGCTCAGGGAGTCGATGAGGTTGCCGCGGAAAAAAGGCCATGCCCGGCAAATGTCCGGTCGTCCGGGATGTACGGTGCAGCCTTGGTCCTGGGCGAAAAAAACGCAGTAGCCGTCGCTCCCCGTACGCAGGCATGGTTTGCCGCCCTGGTCTCGGGAGTATTCGTCCAGCAGCCGGTCCACGCTGATGCCCAGAAAGTCGGCCAGACGGGCCTGGTCCTTGGGACTCATGATGATGCCCCCTTCGCCGTGGCAACAGTGCCCGCACATGCGGCATTCAAAGGCCGCGGTCATGAGCGCGCTCCGGTGGGCGGATGCTGTTCATGAAAGACTTTGAGACAAAGGTCTTCCACCACGATGATTCCTGAACCGGCGAGTCGCTGGCGCGCCTCAGGGCTGAAGATGCCGGTCTGCATCCAAAAGCACCGGGGGAGCGGGGAAAGTTTCAGGGTTTCTTCGGCGTGTCCCGGGCAATGTTGCGCCGCGCGGAACACGTCCACGAGATCCACGGCGCGGGGAACGTCGGCCAGGGTGGGGTAGGTGGGCAGTCCCCATACGCCGGTGCGCTTTGGATGCACGGGGATCACATCGTAGCCCGCGTCGATCAGATAGCGGCCCACCATGTCCACGGGGCGGCCCGGCTTGTCCACGGCTCCCACCACGGCGATGGTCTTGACCTGCCCGAGCAGGGCGGTTAGCTCCTGAATGTCATGCAGCATTATGGTACCTTGTTGTTGTGTGACGGTTGCCGGTGGGGTGGGGCGAGATGCGGTAGGCGGCGGCAGATGATGGGCCGCGCAGGGCTCTTTTCGGCAATGGCCGGGAATTGCAATGTGTTGCATCTCCGTCGCGTCCGGAACCATCGGTTACGTGGACTTCCCTACCGCAATTGGCCTTTGTTGCCTAGTGCCAAACCTCTGGAGAACGAATATGTCCCATGAGCAATATCATGTCCCTGAAGCCGAACTTGCCCTGCGTTGGAACCGCTGCCGTGCCCTGTTGCGGGAACAGGCTCCCGAGGCCGGCGGACTGCTTGTTTTTTCGCGGGTGAATATTTTTTATCTTACCGGAACGCTGGCAAGCGGGGTGTTTTGGCTGCCTCTGGAAGGGGAACCGGTACTTCTTTGCCGTCGCGGGCTGGAACGTGCTGCGCTGGAGAGCGCAGTACCCGTGAAGCTGGAATTCAAATCCTATGGGCAGATGGAAGCCTTGCTTCGGGAGGCGGGTAGTCCCCTTGTCGGAGTGGTTGCCGTGGAGACCGGAGGGCTCACCTGGCAACTCGGTGATCTGTTGCAGCGTAAGCTCCCCGAAGCTCACTTTGTCCCCGGCGATACAGTGCTTGGATTGGTTCGGAGCAAGAAATCCGAATGGGAACTGGAAATTTTGCGTCGTTGCGGCGCCCTGCATCATGAATGTCTGCACGAGCTGTTGCCGCCCCTGTTGCATCCGGGCATGAGCGAACGGGATGTGGCCCACCGCGCCTGGGAGGTTTTTTACTCCAAGGGGCACATGGGTCTGATGCGCATGGGCGCGTATGGGGAGGAAATCTTTCTCGGCAATGTGAGCGTGGGCGATTCCGGCGACTACTCCAGCGCTTTCAATGGTCCGCTGGGGGTTCGCGGTGAGCATCCCGCCATCCCGTACATGGGCTGCGCCGGGCGCATTTGGGAACATGGCGAACCGCTGGTTTGCGATATCGGATTTTCTCTTGAAGGGTACGTTACGGACAAAACCCAGGTATACTGGCCCGGTCCTCTTTCCACTCTTCCCTCGGCCGTGCGCAAGGCTCATTCGTTCTGCATGGATGTGCAGGCTTGGCTTGCTGAACACATGGTGCCCGGAGCCGTTCCTTCGGACTTGTATGCCCATTGCCTGCACATGGCCCGGGAGGCGGGCATGGAAGAAGGATTCATGGGGCGCGGCCGGAACAAGGTCGCCTTTGTTGGCCACGGCGTCGGATTGACCATTGACGGCTGGCCCGTCATTGCCAGGGGATTTGATCGTCCTCTGGAAACCGGCATGGTGCTGGCCCTTGAACCCAAGCAGAGCGTCCCGGGCATCGGTATGGTGGGCGTGGAGAACACCTTTGAGGTGACGCCCGGCGGAGCATGCAGCATAACCGGAGACCAGTACGAAATTTTGCCGGCTTCCTGATCGGAAGGCGGCGTTCAGGACTGGATTTCTTACGGCGTTCGCGGGGAGCCGTCCGGAGAGAGGGAAGGGGAATCATTGCTCCGGGCCTTGTTTTCCCGGTCACAGATGATGAGCCAGACCAGGAAGGGCAGAGCGGCTCCGCCGCGCACCAGCGAGGTGAGAAAGGCGGGCAACCACCAGCAAATATCGGCCAGCGGCCGGGTGAGGGTGGCTGTGGCCCATGACAATCCCACGATGACCAGGGGCATGAGCACCATACCAAGACCGACTTCCAAACCCAGTTCCCAGCTTCGGACCGCAGCCGAGGAAAAATCCCGGTTTACGGCCGCTGCCATAAAGTGGAGCTGCATCAATGGTAGCAGCACGGGGCCTGCCAGCCGCAACAGACCTCCGAAGTAGGGTATTATCAGGGCAAGAAAAAACAGCATCATGGCTAGATGCCCAAGAACGAGAAGCAGTAGAAAGGTTTTGCCGAACAGGGCGGTTCCCCGTTGCAAAACCGCTTTGGGCGTGGGGCTGCCGTAGAGCGTTTCATAGGCCAGGGCGGCGCATAAACCGAGCATCGCCGTCAGAATAAAATGGTTTGCAGCCCCAGGGAACACCGGCAAAAGTGCTTCTTCCGGACGCATGGTGCTGAGTATGGCCAGCCCCAGCAGCGCAGCCAAGTATCGGCTTGCGTCATACTGAAGCAGCGCTCTTGTGACCAGGGCGCACTGTTTGGCGATGCTCATAGATTTCTTCCTTTATTCTGAAATTACACAGAAAAAGAAAAATAAATAAAAACATGCCGAATTACAAGTGAATTCGGCATGTTTGGTTGGCGCTCAGGCAAATGCAGGTGTTCAGTAGTCGATGCTGAACCGCCTCATTTTGGCATACAAGGTGTTGCGCCCGATCCCGAGGGCCTTGGCTGTGCGGCTGACGTTGCCTCCATGATGTTGCAGGGCTTCCCGGATGGTTTCGGCTTCCACATTTTCCAATCGGAATCCGCCGGACTCCGGCGCATTGCATGGGGCTTCCAGGAGCGGCTGCTTATCTTGCAAGGACACGGGGAGGTGTGCACGGGTGATCAAGCCTTCCGGTGCGTTGTTCACGGCGTATTCCATGCAGTTGATCAGCTCCCGCACGTTACCGGGCCAGTCGTGGGTGGTGAGCAGATCCAGCACTTCCGCGTCGATGCCCACAAAGGGCAGGCCGAATTCCTTGCAGAGCCGCTGGGCGTGATGCCGGGCCAGGAGCGGAACGTCTTGAATGCGCTCACGCAGGGCCGGGATGTGGATGCCCACCACGTTGATGCGGTAGTAGAGGTCTTCCCGGAATGCGCCGTCGGTCACATGTTGGGCCAGATCCCGGTTGGTGGCGGCAATGACCTTTACGTCCACGGGGTGGCCGGTGGAGCCTCCTACGCGTACGATGCGCCGTTCCTCCAGGGCGCGCAACAGATTTACCTGCATGCTCAGGGGCATTTCCGAAATCTCGTCCAAGAAGAGCACGCCGTGGTTGGCCTGCTCGAATTTCCCGATGCGTCCTTTTTTGTCCGCCCCGGTAAAGGCCCCGCCGCAATATCCGAACAGTTCGCTTTGCACCAGTTCTTCGGAAAGGGCTCCGCAGTTCACGGCCACGAAGGGGCCGTCCGCCTTGGGGCCGGATTGGTGGATGCCCCGGGCAAAGAGTTCCTTGCCTGTGCCGGATTCTCCCGTGAGCAGAACCGTGGAGGGAGTGCGCGCTGCATTGGCCGCCTTGCGGATGGTCTCCTGCATGGCGGGGCTGCGATGCAGAATGGCGGCGAATCCTTCGGGAGGCTTGTTCCGGGTTTCGATTGATGGCTTGGAAGCCCAGGCCCGGCATTGCTGCGGCTCCGCCAGGGTCACCACGGTGTCGCACCAGTCGCCGTCAATGGAAAAAACCGGGGCGGCCCGGGCAATGATTTGGGGATTGGTGAAGCAACGCAGCTCCACGGGTTCGGATCGGGGAGAGTCGTGCTTTTGCCGGGCAAGAAAGGCGTCAAAGTCCAGATAGTCGGCAATAGGTGCGCCGCGCAGACTGCGGCCCGGGCTTCCCAGTAGAGCTTCGGCGGCGCTGTTGGCGCTGGTGATGCGTCCCCCCACGTCTACGGAAAGAACCCCGGTGAGCACGGAATTGAACGCGGCCGAAATCAGAGAGCAGAACTTTCCCTCCATCTCCACCATGTGCATTCGGAAGAGCCGTTTTTCCAGTTCCCGCGCGGCGTTGAAGACCAGGTCAAAAGACATGGAATGATCGGCCTCGGCCGGACCGGAAATGTCGAAGCAGCCCCAGAGTTCCCCCCGGGCGTCGAAGATGGGGCAGGCCGTGCAGCTCCAGGCATGGTGGCTTTCGCAAAAATGTTCCTGCCCAAAGACCTGCATGGGGCGCCCTGTGGCCAGTGCCGTGCCGATGGCGTTGGTGCCCACGCTGATTTCGGCCCAATTGGCCCCGGGACCGAAGTTGAGCTTATCCGCCATTTTCAGGGTTTCCAGGTCGCCGCAGGTGCGCGCTACCCGGCCTTTGGCGTCGGTGATGGTCAGGAGCAGTCCTTTACCCTTGATGGCGGAGTACGTGCGCTGTTCGATGTCTGTAGCGATTTCGCGCAATAGATTGGCAAAGGGTTCGATTTGGTTCATGGGGGTGAAATCCCAGCAGCTCCTTGGGGAAGGGTCCACTTGGAGCTGTTTGCAGCGTTCCCAGGATTCCAGCAACAATGCATCGGGCTGTCGGCCCTGAACGCGTCCGCCGTTCATGAACGCTTTCCACTGTTCATATTGAACGCGTGGTTGTTGAACCCTTCGCGCGGCCAAAGGCCGAAGTTCCGGTGTGACCATGGCGATGTCCGTCGAATCCTGGCGGACGCCGAATCCCTCTCCATCCCGATAGAGTGTGTACATGGCTTCTCCCGAAAGAACTGTTCAGGTTCCCATGGGGCTGATGGCGCTCCCTTTACTATCCTTAGGTTCGTCACTCGGCGCTGTACGTCAAGTGTTCTAATATCGAACACCCTTGAGAGCCCCCACAGGGCCCCGGACCCCGGTCCGACAGGGGTCGGCCGCTGGCCGGTCCTGATTCCCCCATACCATGGTTTGTTCCGGAACCGAACATTTTCAGAATATACGAATTTGGATTGTTTTTTATTTATCACCTTGAAAATAAACGTCTTTTATTTATGGCACCGAAGTTGCTCACTCTTGTGCGTTACGCGCAAACACAGGAGGACCTAGAATGGCAGTTGAAGTGATCATGCCCAAATGGGGGCTGACCATGAAAGAAGGCAAGCTCGCCCGCTGGCTCAAGAACGAAGGCGAGAACGTTCAGGCGGGTGAACCACTGTTTGAGGTGGAAACCGATAAAATTACCAACTCCGTGGAAGCTCCGGCCGATGGTGTGCTGGCACAGATCGTCGTTCCTGCCGGGGAAACGGCTCCAGTGCAGGCCGTGCTCGGCGTCATTGCGGCACCGGGCGAGAAGGTGGAGCGGGTTTCCGGCGGTGCGGCCGCTCCCGCGTCCGAAGCGCCGGATTCTGCGGCTGCAAATGCGGGCGATGCGGCTCCTGCGGCCCAGGAGGCGGATGAGGAGTTCGTTCCGGCCATGCCTGCGGCCCGACGCTTGGCCAAGGAGCTGGGCGTGCGCCTGTCCACGGTAACGGGCAGCGGTCCTGACGGGCGGATTACGGTCAAGGATGTGAAAGCGGCGGCCGAAGCGGGCGGCGGCATCAACGCCACACCGCAGGCCATTGAATTCGCCAAGAAAAAGGGCGTTGACCTGGCTGACGTCCAGGGCTCGGGCGAAGACGGAAAAATCACCAAGGCCGATATCCTGCGGGCCATGAATCCCAACTATGCGGCCGGGCAGCAACCCAAACCGGAGGCGGCTTCCTCGGCTCCCAAGAGCGAGCCGGCCACCACGCCGGCCGCGGCTGCGGTAGCAGACGGGGAAGACACCATCGTTCCCATGGAAGGCATGCGCAAGATCATTGCGGATAACATGCACTCCAGTCTGACCAATGCGGCCCAACTGACGGTTTTTGTGGAAGCGGACGTCACCGAAATGGTGGCTCTGCGCAGGACCTTGCTGGAGCGCAACAAGCGCAACCCCGACTATCGTCTTTCCTATAACGACATCATCGCCTGCGCGGTGTGCCGCGCCTTGAAGCGCCATCCCGTCATGAACGCCACCCTCCAGGAGGACGGCATTCACCAGCACGCCCATGTGAACCTCGGCATTGCCGTGGCCCTGCCTGAGGGGCTCATCGTGCCCAATGTGAAGCAGGCCGATACCTATGGTCTGGAAGAACTGGCCGTGCGCGTGCGCGACGTGGCCGGACGGGCGCGCAAAGGCGGATTGAGCATGGACGAAATCGCAGGTGGCACCTTTACCATCAGTAATGTGAGCATGCTCGGCGTGGACGGGTTCACCCCGATCCTGAATCCGCCGGAGGCGGGGATCCTCGGTGTGGGTCGCGTGGTGGAAAAGCCCGCTGTGAAAAACGGCGAAATCTGCATCCGCAGCATGATGACCCTTTCCCTGACCTTCAACCATATGGTCACGGACGGAGCTCCGGCCATGACCTTCCTGCGGGAGTTGGCGGACATGCTGGAGCAGCCCGGGCTGATGATGGCCTAGAGCCGCCGGAACCTGTTTCGCCGGGGCGCTGCTTCCGGCGGGAGCGACCTTTGAGGAGCCGCACATGGCGATAAAACGTTTTGCCATCGAAATGGGGTACGGCGCGGATCTGCACGGCGAGAACATGACCAAGGCCGCCTTGCGGGCCGTGCGGGATTCTGTTTCCCGTGTTTGCCTTTGCGGACTGTTGGAAATTCTGGGCCGGGACAGGTTTCAGGGGGTGCATGTGCATGCCCGAGTGGCTGTTCCCGAGCCCGATGCCGTGGACCGTTCCGCCCTGCTGGAGGCGATTCCCATCGGCGAAAAAACGCTGACTCTGGAACAGGGCGGCATGCTGGCGGACGGGCTGGAAGTTCCGGATTTTGGTCCGGAAAGGAGCCGCATCGTCATGGCCTGCGCAGCTCTGACCGTATCGGTGGACATGGATGAGACGGAAGAAGCCGCGCCCCTGGCCGCGGCTGCCGGAACAATGTCCTGCGGATGTTCCGCGGGAGACGAATAACGGAGGTGTTAGGAATGAGTCCCGACAAAAAGATGATGGTATCGATGTACGAGACCATGAACAGGATCCGCCTGTTCGAGACCAAGCTGCAGGAATTCTTCGCGGCTGGTCGGATTCCCGGATTCGTGCACCTGTACCTGGGCGAGGAGGCCGTGGCCACCGGGGCCTGCGCCGGACTGACCAACCAGGACAAGATCACCAGTACTCACCGCGGCCATGGTCATCTGCTGGCCAAGGGCGGGGACCTCAAGCTGATGATGGCGGAAATCTTCGGCCGCAAGGACGGCTACTGCAAGGGCAAGGGCGGGTCCATGCACATTGCCGACTTTGATCTGGGCATCCTCGGTGCCAACGGCATTGTTGGCGGCGGCGGTCCCCTGGCTTTGGGAGCGGCCCTGGCCAACAAGTATGAAAAAACCGACGCCGTGGTGATTTGCTTCTTCGGCGACGGCGCCTCCAACCAAGGCACCACGCAGGAATCTCTGAACATGGCCAGCGCCTGGAAGCTTCCGCTTGTTTTCGTCAATGAGAACAACGGGTATGGCATTTCCTGCCCGCAGTGCAAATCCATGGCCGTGACCGATATCGCGGACCGTGCTGCGGCGTACGACATGCCCGGCGTGGTGGTGGACGGCAACGACGTACTGGCCGTGCACGAGGCCGTGAGCGAAGCCGTGAAGCGTGCCCGTAAGGGCGAGGGGCCGTCCCTGGTGGAATGCAAGACCTACCGCTGGCGCGGCCATTTTGAGGGCGACGCCTGCACTTACCGTTGCGATGAGGAACTCAAGGAATGGATGGCCAAGGACCCCATTCCCCGCTTTGAGGAAAAGCTTGTGGAGAGCGGCGTGCTGAAGAAGAAGGACCTCAAGGAGATCAAGGCGCGCATTGAGAAGGAAGTGGGCGAGGCCGTGGAGTTCGCCGAGCAGAGCCCGCTGCCCGAGGCTTCGGCCCTCATGGACGACGTGTACGCCTAGAGCGGATCGCAACGCATCGCCTTACCTCAACGAAACAACGCAACGGAGATATGATATGTCCAAGAAAACCTATCTGCAGGCGCTGAACGAGGCGCTCAGGCAGGAAATGGAGCGGGACGAAAAGGTATTCATCATTGGTGAGGACGTGGGCCAGTTTGGGGGCTGCTTCGGCGTGACCCAGGGCCTGTTCGACACCTTTGGCGAAGGCCGCGTCATGGATACCCCCATCACGGAGAGCGCCATCGTAGGCACGGCCGCCGGTGCGGCTGCCAGCGGACTGCGTCCCGTGGCTGAACTCATGTTTGTGGACTTCATCGGCGTATCCATGGACCAGCTCTTCAACCAGGCCGCCAAGATGCGCTTTATGTTCGGTGGCAAGGCCACTGTTCCCATGACCCTGCGTATGCCCCAGGGCGCGGGAATCGGCGCCGCGGCCCAGCATTCCCAGTCTCTGGAAGCTTGGTTCATGCATGTGCCCGGCCTGAAGGTGGCCATTCCCTCCACCCCGTACGACGCCAAGGGCATGCTCATCAGCGCCATTCGTGATGAAAACCCGGTGGTCTTCCTGGAGCACAAGCTGCTTTACGGCGTGGACGGCGATGTCCCCGACGAGAGCTATACCGTGGAACTGGGCAAGGCCGACATCAAGCGGGAAGGAACCGACGTGACCATCGTAGCCACGTCCTTGATGGTTCACACGGCACTGGCTGCCGCGGAAAAACTCCAGGCCGACGGCATCAGCGCCGAGGTGGTGGACCCGCGCTGCCTGCAACCGCTGGACAAGGAGACCATCCTTGGCTCGGTCAAGAAGACCAATGCCCTGGTGGTGGCGCACGAGGCCGTGGGCTTTGCCGGTCCTGGCGCGGAGATTGCCGCCATGGTGGCCGAGGAAGCGCTGGACTATCTCGACGCCCCCATCAAGCGCGTTGCCGCGCCTTTCTGCCCGGTGCCCTTCTCTCCGCCGTTGGAGCAGGCTTATATTCCCAACGAGGACGACATCGTCGCTGCGGTCAAGTCCATCCGTTAGATTGCAACATGGCGGGACGGTCCTCCTCGGGCCGTCCCCATTCCGCTTTACGGAAGCACGCGAGCAAAGGAGTCCAGGTGAGCACAGCGGCCATTTTGGCGAATCCGGCTTCAGGAAAGGACATCCGCCGACTGGTGGCTCACGGCAGTGTCTTCGACAACCAGGAAAAGGTGCGCATGGTCCGCCGCCTTATTCTGGGACTGGAGCAGGCCGGAGTGGAACAAATTCTCTACATGCCGGATGCCTATGGCATCGTGCCTCGCGCCCTGAACGCCATTTCCCCGTCCATTCCTGTCCGTCCCGTGGAAATGCCCATGAAGAACACTCAGCAGGATACGGTGCAGGCGGCAGGCATCATGGAAACCCTGGGGGTGGACGTCATGGTGGTGCTGGGGGGCGATGGCACCAGCCGCGCCGTATGTAAGGGCACTACCCGGGTGCCTCTTCTGCCTCTTTCCACGGGGACCAACAATGTCTTTCCCTTCATGGTGGAGGCTACTGTTGCGGGATTGGCCGCCGGGCTGGTGGGATCGGGCCGTTTGCCGCTGGATCAGGCCTGTTTTCGTTCCTGCATGTTCGATATTCTCATCGACGGCGAACCCGTGGACGTGGCCCTTGTGGATGCGGCCGTGTACGGGGACGTGTTCATGGCTTCCCGGGCCATCTGGGACATGAGCAAGGTGCCTCGGCTTTTTTTGACGCGCTGCCGGGCCGATGCCATTGGCCTTTCCGCCGTGGGGGGCGCGTTGCGGCATATTGAACCGGATGATCCACACGGTCTGGCCCTGACCTTGGACGATTCGGCCGAGCAGCGGGTGACGGCCACCATCGCGCCGGGCATGTTTGCGAACGTGGGCATTGGCGACGTGCGCGACATGCAGCCCGGAGAGGTGTTTCCCATTGATCTCTCACCCTGCATCATTGCCGTGGACGGGGAGCGTGAAGTGGAAATCCGTCGCGGCCGGCACGCTGCCGTGCGGCTGCGCACGGACGGCCCCTGGGTGGTGAGCGTGTCCCGGTCCATGGAATTGGCTCGCAAGGGCGGTTTTTTCGTCAAACAATCTTCAGGAAACAGGGGAGAATGAACATGAGCGAACCACTAAGAGCCGCATTTATCTTCATCGCGCCGGAAGGCGATCCTGAACAGCATCGCAGCTGGGTCAGGACGCCGCAGGTGCATCTGCTGGCGGTGTCCGTGGCGGATTATGCCCAGGCGGAAATTTTGGCCAAGGAACTGGTGGACAAGGAGAACATCGCCGCCATTGAGCTTTGTGGCGGGTTCGGCAATGCCGGAACAGCGCGCATTGCCGCCTGTGTGGATGTCCCCGTGGGCGTGGTGCGATTTGATCTGCATCCCGGACTCGGCAACGTCAGCGGAGACGAACTTTTCTGATTGGTGATTCTGCATGTACCCCCTCTCGGACACGGGGAGCAGGTTCGAAACGGACTTCGGACCTGTTTTCCGATTTTTTTTTGAGGGACGGGCGCTGGGGCAGCAATGGCTTCCGACGTTGCCAAGGCAGAGAAGAGCCAAAGACAAGGTCCCCGCGTTCCATGTGAAAGCGGGGACCTGCAATGGAAAGCTGGAAAGGAGGATGTCTGGAATCAGCCCCCGGCCAGTACGTGGCGGTCAGTGACAAAGCAGGTGAATACGCCTTCAAAGACCGTGTCGCCGTTGCGCAGCACACTGACGTTGACGATGTGTTTGCGGCCGTTGAACGGGTCGCTCTGGGCGTGGGCTTCCACGGTTTCCCCCGCGCGGACAGGGCGCAGGAACCGTGTTTCCGCGCTGCCCAGGACCACGTTGGGGTGGTTGACGGCAAGCATGGCCGCATAGTCTGCCAGGCCGAAGATGAACCCGCCGTGCACCAGTCCCGTGGCATCGGCAGCCATGTTGATGCGCGTGTTCAGGCGGACGACGCTCCGCCCCTCTTCAAGCTCCACCGGCGTGCCGCACAGGCTCTGGTCAATGGTGTCGTGTGTCTTGATGTCCATGGTCTGTTCCTTGGTCTGAAGTGACGATGGAGAAAGGGGGAACCGGCCCCGTAGCCGATTCCCCGGAGGCGATGAGGTGAATCGGCTAGTCGAAAAGATCGGAAGAGCACA
>JAQVYA010000199.1 GCA_028708865.1 Desulfovibrio sp.
TGCTGTAGGAACATGGTGGCTCCCATGATCAGCGGCGTGATGTAGTAGGGGTCCTTGGCGGACAGGTCGGCCAGCCAGACCATGTCGGTAAAGGGCAGGGTGTCGATGAACCCGGCGTGGCGCAGCTCGATGGCGCCGAGCAGAGCCTTGTACAGGCCGAAGAAGACCGGAATCTGCACCAGCATGGGCAGGCAGCCGCCGGCGGGGTTGACCTTGTAGGTCTTGTACAGCTGCATGGTCTCCTGGTTGAGCCGCTGCTTGTCGTCTTTGTACTTTTCACGCAGTTTTTGGGCCATGGGCTGAATTTTTTTCATCTGCTCCATGGATTTGTAGCTGCGTTGGGAAAGCGGCCAGAAGATGAGCTTGATGATCACCGTCAGGATGATGATGGCCACTCCCCAGTTGCCCACGTATTGGTGCAGCCAGACCAGGAAGAGCAGCAGCGGTTTGGCGATGAAGTCGAACCAGCCGAAGTTCACGGCCTGACCCAGCTCCGGGGAGGCGGCCACGAGAAGGTCGCGATCCATGGGACCGATGAAGTACTGGGTGCTGATGGTGCGGCTTTCGCCCGGACGGATGGAGCCGGTGCTCGCGCTCAGGTTCATGAAAAAGGTGTCCCCGGTCATGCCGCCTTCCAGCATGGAATTGCCGGAGGGCTGTGCAGCCAGGATAAAGTAGTTGTTGTCGATGGCAGCCCACGTGGGGTTGTTCACCGGCTGGAGGCCCTCGGTCCGCAGGTCGTCCTGGTCGGTTTCGTCGTCCAGGCCGTCATTGATCTGCCAGACGATCTTGGCCGGGTTGTAGGTGCTGGAGAGGTCGGCCAGGGCGTTGGTGGCGGCCTGCCGGGTGACTCTGAGGTCCGCGGAGGACGCGCTTGTGCTGATGAGTCGCACCTCTTCCTTGATGAGATAGTTTTCGGCCTCGAAGGTCAGAATGCGTTCGATGTCATAGCCTTCGATGCGTCCATGGAAAACCAGGGTTCCGTTGCCCTGTTCCAGCGTCAAATCCTGAAGCTCGGTATCCCACTGGGCGTTTTCCCAGGTGCGTGCGCCGTCCACCAGCAGGCCCAGGGACGCGCCCCCGGAAACCATATTGATCTGATCAGGCTTGGGCTGACCTTCGACGGGAACGCTCTTGAAATAGTCGTGGAGCAGAAAACTTTCCAGCAGGCCGCCCTGGGTGTTGAAGCGGGCGGTGTAAAGCGGGGTTCGCACGGTGACGTCGCGGCCCTGGGTGGCCTCGATGGGGGCTAGGTCGCGGGCAGCGGCCAGGCTGGAGGGCGCGGGCGCAGTGGACGAGGGGGGCTGGGACGCGGGTTGTTCCGCGGGGCCGGCCGTGGTCTGACCGGCGGGCTGTTGCGGCTGAGGTTGCGGAAAGAGGAGCTGCCAGCCGAAGAACACGGCGAAAGACAGGACCAGGGCAAGAACTATGCGTTTGGTCTCCATGGATCAACTCGCTTTGGTGGTTTGGCCCGAAGGGGGCGGAGGCACGGGGTCGAAGCCGCCGCGACAGAGGGGGTGGCAACGCAGAAGGCGTCGGATCGTCAAGTAGGAACCCTTGAAAAAACCATGCAGGATTACCGCCTCACGTGCGTATTCTGAACACGTGGGGCGGAACCTGCAGCAGCCCGGAAAGAGGGGCGAAATGAGACGCTGATATATCCAGATCAACGCCAATGCGACAGAGCGCATCACGACCTCTCGGCAAGGGCTTGAGTCCGCGGAGCATCCCTGAGGATACGCCGCATTGCGGGGGAGAGGTCCCCGACGGCCAGGGCGAGGTCAAGCTGCTTTGGATCCAGGGTGCGTTTCGGCACCACAACGATATCCGCAGGGCAGGAGAACTGTTCCTGCCGTAGCCTGAAGTACTCGCGCAATACCCGTTTGACGCGGTTGCGCGCCACAGCGTTGCCCACTTTTTTCCCCACGGTCAGCCCGATGCGGAGCCCGGGGGCATCGTCCTGCCGAGGCCGGACGAACAACACGAAAAGCTTGCTGAAATACTTTGTTCCGTGTTCGTAGCAGGCGGAAAACTGCGCTCGCTTGAGCAGGCGGCGCTCCCGCGACCAGCCTAAACGCTTAATCTTTTGCGCCCCTTGGCGCGGCGGCGGCGCAACACGGCACGGCCATTCTTGGTCCGGGAACGGACGAGAAAGCCGTGGGTCCTTTTCCGCTTCAAATTTCTGGGCTGATACGTTCTTTTCATGCTATATCTCCTGAGAATGTTGTCGTTGATCGCCTCAGCGTGGAACACAGCCCTATAGCCGCTCGCAGCGGTCCCGTCAAGGCCGCGTCCGGGCCCGTCCGCGGAAAATACCACCCTCGGCCCGGGTTCTCCGGCTGTTAACCTTCGCCTGGATTCCTGATATCACAACGGGCCGGGATGCGCATCCGCTTCCCGGCTACAACACTGACAAATAAAATGGAGGAACCATGTCCGACTCTGTGGGAACCTATTGGGAGCTGCGCCTTGCCGAAGCCAGAGAGGCCCTGGAAGCCAACAATTTCGAGGCCCATGTCGTGGGCAACGCCGAGCAGGCGCGCAATCTGGTGCTGGAGACTCTGCATCCAGGCATGTCTCCGGCCAGCGTCAGTTTTGGCGGATCCGGGAGCATCGCGGCCACCGGCCTGTACGACGCCTACAAGCGGATGGACGGCATGACGGTGCTTGATACCTGGAACAAGGAACTTCCCTGGGAAGAAAAATATGAACTGCGTCGCCAGGCGCTGCTTGTGGACCTTTTTCTCACCGGTTCCAACGCCGTGACCGAGGACGGTTTGCTGGTGAATTTGGATATGATCGGCAACCGTGTGGGGGCCCTGACCTTTGGCCCGAAAAACGTAGTGGTGGTGGCCGGGCGGAACAAACTGGCACCGGATCTGGATTCGGCCATGGTACGTATCAAAGAGTATGCCGCGCCCGTGAATGCCATGCGCCTGAACATGAAGACCCCCTGCGTCAAGACCGGGCGCTGCATGGACTGCAAGAGTCCGGACCGCATCTGTAATCATTGGACCATTACGGAAAAGTCCTATCCCCAGGGGCGCATTAAAGTGGTGTTGGTGAACGAGGATCTCGGACTGTGAACCGTGCGGCAATGGCGGTTCGCCCATGGGGGACGGGGAACGTCTACGAACCGGGATGCGGTCGATGAAAAAGCGTGGGTCAGGGGCAGTGCACCGCTCGGCTGACCGGGCCTACCGCACCGGGGTGGCGGCCCGTACCGGAGAGACTGCGTTCCAGGCCGTTGTGGAGCAATCGGATCTCTGGATCGTGGCGGGTTTAAGCGGCCATTCCCGGGAGGAATTGCGGGATGCGGCCTTGGAGGAACTGCATGCGGTGCGCGGACAACTCAAGGCCTATCTTGCCCTGCACCCGGAGTTTGGGGCCGCTTTGACGCCACTGGCGCTGTTGCCTGCGGCTCCGCCTCTGGTCCGTGCCATGGCTGAGGCCGGGCAGGCCTGCGGAGTGGGCCCTATGGCGGCCGTGGCCGGCAGCGTGGCCCAGTCCGTGGCCACGGCATTGCGGGAGCGGGTGGCGGACGTACTCGTGGAAAATGGGGGAGACCTTTATATGTACTCCACCCGG
>JAQVYA010000079.1 GCA_028708865.1 Desulfovibrio sp.
CGGGCCGGGTCCAGAATGCCCACCCATTTGTCGATGAACTCGTCTTGGGGGCCGCAGCCGTCCAGCAGCGCTTTGACCCCGCCGCATTGCCGGTGTCCGAGTACCACGATGTGATCCACCTTGAGGTGGCGCACCGCGTATTCAATGGCCGAACTGACGCCGTGGAAGCCGCCGCCCGGTTCGTAGGGCGGAGCAATGCTGGCGATGTTGCGGATGATGAACAACTCGCCCAACCCTGAATCCGTGAGCAGAGCCGGATCCACGCGGGAGTCGCAGCAGGCGATCATGAGCACCTTGGGGCTTTGGCCCTGGCGCAACTGGTCGAGCAACTCCCCGTCGTTGCTCAGGCATTGTTGCTGAAAACGTCGGAATCCGGTGAGGAACTTGGTGATGTCGTGCATGATGACAATCCATTGTTCAGTGGAAGTGGGTACGTGAAAAAAAGTGCATACCGTCCAGGCGGGGCAGATGGCAAGTGCCGCGCTTGCCATTGTGCCGGGGGCCTGTCAAAGTGTCCGCCATATGAAAAAGGCACGTATCGCGGTGATGATGCCGCGTTTTTCACGTTACGGCGGGGCCGAAGGGTTTGGTCGGCGTTTGGCTGAGGCGTTGGCCCGCGCCGGGCATGACGTGGATTTTATTTGCGCGCGGTCCGAAGCGAAGCCGCCTTCGGGCGTTCGTCTGGTGGTGGTGGGCCGGTTTGGGCCGTTGAAATGGCTGAAGGTGCTTTGGTTTGCTCTGGCAGCGGAGCGGGCCAGGAAGCGGGGCGGCTATGACCTCTCCATCGGATTGGGCAAGACGTTTCATCAGGACGTGTTCCGACAGGGAGGCGGGCCGTTGCCTGTTTTTTGGCGGCTTTCCCGTCGGGCCTGGCCGCGTGGTCCGCGCCGAACTTTGAAGATGCTGCGCCGGCACCTGAGCCCCGCCAACTGGGTGAGTTGGTGGATCGAACGGGTCCAGGCTCGGACCACGCCGGTTATTGTGGCCAATTCCGAACGCACCCGGGAGTGGATGCTGGAGGCGCATCCTTTTTTGTGCGCCAGGCAGATGCCCGTGATCTACAACCGCCCGGACCTGGAGCGGTTCAGCCCGCCCACCCCGGAGGAGCGCGCCGCAGAGCGCGCCGCTGCCGGAGTGAATGATTCCCAGGTGTTGCTGCTCACTGCGGGCACGAATTTCATGCTCAAGGGGTTGCGCAGTCTGCTGGAGGCGTTGGCTCTGCTGCCGGACCGCTACATCCTGCATGTGGCCGGAGGTCGGGGGACCCGTCATTGGGAAAAATTGGCCCGCAGGCTCGGAGTGGAGCAGCGGGTGCGCTTTCTTGGCCGGGTAGAAGAGATGCGGTCGTTTTATGCGGCTGGAGACGTATTTGTGCTCCCCACCTTTTACGACGCCTGTTCCAACGCGGTTATGGAATCCCTGGCCATGGGGCTGCGGACCGTGACCAGCGCCTGCAACGGCAGTGGGGCGTTTTTGCCTTCGAAGAACATCCTTGCGGACCCGGCCGATGTCGAAGCCCTGGCCCATTGCCTGGCCCGGGTGGTCAACGGCCCGGCTCCGGGGCCCTTTGTTTGGCCCCCTGAGGCGGAAAGCGGTATGGACGCCTGGGTGGCGCTTATTGACGGCCTGCTGGACCAGAAGATGAATCGGCGTTGATCTGTCCCAATATCCAGTCCGCGGCCTCGGCTAGGTCCGCGGCATGGAAGCGGGGGCGGCAATTTTGGAGCGCGTCGGCTCCGTATCCTGTGGAGACCAGCACGCTTTGGGCGCCGAGTTGCTCGCCCAGGTCCACGTCACACGGCTTGTCGCCCACCACAAAGGTTTGCTCAGGGAGGATGCCGAATTCTTCGCAGGCGCGAAGCCCCATGCCGGGAGCGGGCTTGCGGCAGGAGCAGGCTTCATCCGGCCCGTGCGGGCAATAGTAGACCGCGTCCAGCGTCACCCCTTCGGCTCGCAGCAGCTCCGCCATGCGGGCATTGCAACGTTCCACATCTTCATGGCGGAAATACCCCCTGCCCACGCCGGACTGGTTGCTGACCACGGCCAGACGGCAGCCGTGCCGTTGCAGCCGCCGCAGTCCTTGCGAAGCGCCGGGCAGCAGCTCCACTTCGCGTGGGTCCGAGAGGTAGTTTTTTTCTTTGATGATGGTTCCGTCGCGGTCCAGAAGTATCAGGGCGGGCATGGCTACAGCTCCAGTGTGCGTTTGAAGTAGTCGATGGTGGCTTGCAATCCTTGTTCAAGGTTCACGCTAGGTTCCCAGTTCAATTTTTGACGGGCCAGGCCAATGTCCGGACAGCGGCGGACCGGGTCGTTTTCCGGTAGGGGCCGGTACTCAATGTCGGAGCGGGAGTGCGTGAGCCGGAGTACGGTTTCCGCTATTTCCAGAATGCTGGACTCCACCGGATTGCCCAGGTTCATGGGGCCGGGGAAGTCATCTTCCTGGTCCATGAACCGGCGTAGCCCGGTGACCATGTCGTCCACATGGCAGAAAGAACGCGTCTGGGAACCGTCGCCGTAGATCGTGAGCGGCTTGCCTTGCAGGGCCTGTACAATGAAGCTGGAGACCACGCGCCCGTCGTCTGCGGCCATGCGCGGCCCGTAGGTGTTGAATATCCGGGCCACCCGGATGTTCAGACCATGCTGGCGGCGGTAATCGAAAAATAGGGTCTCGGCGCAACGTTTGCCTTCGTCGTAGCAGGCCCGGGGGCCGATGGGATTCACGTTGCCCCAATAGGCTTCGGTCTGCGGATGGCAGCGCGGATCGCCGTAGACCTCGGATGTGGATGCCAGCAAGATCTTGGCCCCAATGCGCTTGGCCAGCCCCAGCATGTTGATGGAACCGTGTACCGAGGTTTTGGTGGTCTGCACCGGGTCGTGCTGGTAGTGCACGGGCGAGGCAGGACAGGCCAGGCTGAAAATTTCATCCACTTCCACATAGAGCGGGAACGTCACGTCGTGGCGCAGCAGCTCAAAGTGCGGATCCTTGAGTAAGTGCAGGATATTGTCCTTTTTGCCCGTGTAATAATTGTCCACGCAGAGAACTTCGTGCCCTTCGGCGAGCAGGGATTCGCACAGGTGCGAACCGAGAAAGCCCGCTCCTCCCGTGACCAGGACGCGTTTGCGGCCGTGCATGCAGACTCCGTTGCTGTTTGGTTGATTGCAATCCCTGGATACGGCCTGTTGGTGTAATAATCAAGAATTGCAATCCCCCCTTTACTGTCCTTTGGAAATGTGAAATATCTTCCGGTCAAACCGGAGGATTTCATGCGTGTGAATATCGTAGAGTCTCTGGCCTCGCTTCCCCCGGCAGCCGGTATGGTGGCTGTTACGGTGGTGTTTCGCGCCTGGGCCGCAGCCTACGCCGCATTGGAATCCGGTGCCGGAGTCCTTATTTCACGGGGGCCGGAACATGCCCTCGATGTCCGGACTCGATGTCCGGAACTGCTTTTGGCCGGAGAATCGCCGCAAGGCGTTCCTTCCGGGTTCGACTTACCCAATTCTCCATTTCTTTTGCAGCAAGCCGATATTCAGGGACATGATATCGTTTTTTGCACTTCCTGTGCCACTCCTGCTGTCTTTGCGGTCGGTGGCCCCGCACGCGTGGTGCCTGTGTCCTTCGTCAACATGGGGGCCGCGGCCCGCGGCATTCTGGCCTCCGCCCCTGCCGAGGTCGCGCTGTTGACTCCGGCCGGTCCGGACGGGCTCCGCAGTCTGGAGAACTCCATGTGCGCCATGTTCTTGAAAAATGAGCTGGAAGAATATCCTAATAATTTCGATGTCCTTCGCAATCACTTGCGAACCTGCCCGGCTGCGGCCGTGTTCGACGATCCGGCTCGGGGCGACGCTCCGCCCGAGGATTACGATTTCTGCATGAGTTTGAATCGCTTTGACTACCTGCTGGAATTGCAACCGGCTGAGGAAGGGTTGCTGCGCCTTGTCCCGTGTGGAGACCGCTCCTCAGCCCAGGAAGGAGGTCCGGCGTGACCGAACTGGAAGTGCTGATCGTCGACGACACCCCCATGAATTTGGTGTTGCTCGAACAATTGCTGAAAAAGCACGATTGCCGGGTGCGCATGGCCGAGAACGGGCATGAAGCCGTGGAACTGGTGCGGCGGCATGATTTCGCCCTTGTTTTGTTGGATATTCAGATGCCGGGCATGGACGGATACGACACCTGCCGGACCATCAAGGCGCTGGACCGCGGCCGCCATGTGCCCGTGATCTTCATCACCTCCATTTTTCAGGACGAGGCTTCCGTCAAGCTCGGCTATGAGGCCGGAGCCGTGGACTATCTTTTCCGGCCCGTGGATCCCTATATGCTTCGCAGCAAGGTCAAGGTCTTTCTCGACCTGCACCGGCAAAAGGTGCGCCTGGAGCATGAAATCGTCCGCCGCAAACAGGCGGCCGAAGCCCTGGGCCGGGCCGAGGAAAAATACCGCAGTTTTTTCATCAAGGCCGTGGAAGGCATTTTCCAGACGCGGCTGGACGGCACTGTGATCGATGCCAATCCGGCCCTGGCACGCATCCTGGGATTCGGGCGACCCGAGGAACTAATCGCTGTTCCCGGTCTGTTTCAGCAACTTGCCGTGGACCAGGAGCACCGCCAGAACTATCTCGAGCTGCTTCAGGAGGAAGGCTATACCTCCAATTGGGAGTTTGAGGCGCGGCGCAAGGATGGGGAGACTGTCTGGCTTTCGGAAAGCTCCCGACTCATTCGCGAAGAGGGTGAACCCATCGTGGAAGGGGTTATCGAGGATATTACCGAGCGGAAGCAAAGCGAATTGAACCTTCACCGGCGGGCCCATTATGACGGCCTGACCGGAGTTCCGAACAGGACACTGTTTTACGACCGGCTCGGCCATTTTTTGCAAGGAGCCCGGCGGTACAATCACAAAGTGGGCATGTTGTTCATCGATCTGAATGATTTCAAGCGCGTCAACGACGGATTCGGCCACCCCGTGGGGGACGAGGTGTTGCGCGAGGTGGCCGAGCGGTTTCGTCAGCGCGTGCGGGCCTCGGATACCCTGGCCCGCATCGGGGGAGACGAGTTCGGCGTGCTGCTCGCGGCCGTGGACGATCTGGGCAGTGCCGAAAAGGTTGCCCGGGATCTTTTGGGCGCACTGGACAAGCCGTTCGAGGTCAGAGGCGTGCCGCATATGGTGGGGGCGACGCTTGGTATCAGCCTTTTTCCCGATGATGCACAGGATGCGGATGAATTGTTGCGCAAGGCGGATGCCGCCATGTACGCGGCAAAGCGTTCCGGAAGGAAATGGTGTTCAGCTGGTACCTGCATAATATAGGACTGTTTTGGTAGGAAATAGGAGGGGGAATGTATTGGCTCGGGGATGCAGGCGCGGCCTGCAATATCGCTGCACTACATGAAATATTTCACGAAGTTCTTGACGTAACTTGGGTTATGGGGCAAAAAAAGCACCATTCCGTGTAGGTGGCATGCGTCCGGCCCGCATTCGGACGTTGCACAAACCAAGGGGTTAAAGGTTCACGTATGGTCTTCAGTTGGTTGCATCTCGCCATTGTACTGTTTTTGCTCGGCGGGCTCCTGTTCGGGGTCGGCCCGCTGCTCCTGGCCGTGCTGCTCGGACCGCAGGCCAAGGGGGGGGACCTGGGAATGCCTTTTGAGTGCGGCATGCGTCCGCACGGCAGTTCCTGGGTTAAATGGGGCATTTCCTATTACTGTTACGCGTTGATCTTCCTCGCGTTCGACGTGGACGTGCTGTACCTGTTTCCGGTGGCGACCGCCTACGGCTCCACCGAAGGCTGGCTGCCGTTCGTCAAGGTTTTTATTTTCCTTTTTGTTCTCGGTATTTCAATCGTCTATTTCTGGGCTAAAGGGGTGTTCTCATGGCCGCGCCGCATCAAGCTGTAGAGGAAGTGGGGACCCTGCACAAAACCGCAGGGACTGTCGAGCCGGCACTGGTCCAGATTCAGCTCGTCGACAAAATTCTCAACGTTTGCCGGGCCATGTCCATCTGGCCCATGACGTTCGGGTTGGCCTGCTGTGCCATTGAAATGATGAGCACCGGCATGGCCCGATTCGACCTAGCCCGTTTCGGGGCTGAGGTGTTTCGCCCTTCGCCGCGGCAGGCGGATCTGATGATCGTGGCGGGTACGGTGAACAAAAAAATGGCTCCGGCCATTGTCCGGCTCTATGAACAAATGCCTGCACCCAAATACGTGCTGGCCATGGGCAACTGCGCCATTTCCGGTGGGCCGTTCAACTTCAAAGGGGACTACAACCTTGTGAAGGGCATTGATACGCTCATCCCGGTGGATGTTTACGTTCCCGGCTGCCCGCCTCGGCCCGAGGGGTTGCTTGAGGGGCTCTTCACTCTGCAACAGCAGATCACCGGTCGCCGCTGGTGGCCTGTTCCCGCCCTGAAGGAGGAAGGCTGAGATGAAGCTGTTCGACAACCTTCCCATTGAATGTAAAGCCCGGGCCGACTACGAGAAGACCGGTCAGGAGTGGGTTTTCTTCTTCAAACCCGGCGTGTTGCGCAAGGCTGTGCAGCGGCTCTACAAAGATGGATGGTTCCTGGAGGACCTCCTGGCCCTGGACACCACGGACGGGATGCTCCTGGTCTACCATTTCGACAAAATGTCTCGGCCCGGCCGGGTTACGCTCAAGGTGTTGACGTCCGGGACCGAACCCAAGATTCCCACCATTTCGGACATCTACCAGGGTGCGGACTGGCATGAGCGCGAAGTGTACGACTTCCATGGGGTGGTCTTTGAGGGACATCCGAACCTTATCCCCCTGCTGCTTCCGGCGGAGGAGGACCAGCGCATCGAACCGCCGCTGCTCAAGACCGACAAAAAGCGCACCGGACTGAAGAACCTTATGTCCCTGTACGAGACGGAGGTTTGCAGCGCCGCGGTGGAGGCCCTGTTTACGGAGGAACCCGCTGAAGAAGCCCCGGCCGAAGGCTAGGCAACTGGAAGGATTGAACCATGACACGTTATCCTGATCCAAAACAGGTCGGCGGCGACTTCTATTCCAGGAATTTCGCCAAGAACGCCCGGCCCGATACTTTGATCCTCAACCTGGGCCCGCAACACCCGTCCACCCACGGCGTACTGCGCGTTTTGTTGGAACTGGACGGCGAATACATCCTGCGCGCAGAGCCCGTGTTTGGCTACCTGCACCGCATGCATGAAAAAATGGGCGAGACCAAGGCCTGGGGCCAGTTCATGCCCAATATGGGCCGTGTGGACTACGGCCATCCGTTGTCCTGGAACTGGGCTTACTGCGGGGCCGTGGAAAAATTGGCCGGCATCGAAGTGCCGGAACGCGCGGAAGTCATCCGCGTCATCACTCATGAAATGAACCGCCTCACCTCGCATTTGCTCTGGTGGGGCGCCTACATTCTCGACCTAGGGGCGTTCACGCCGATCATGTACGCGTTCGATGATCGCGAACACTTGCTGGACCTGCTTCAACGGCCCACTGCCTCCCGCCTGACCTACTCCTACTTCCGCTTCGGCGGCGTGTCCAAGGATCTGGACGAGAAATTCGTGGAAGGCACCAAGGCCTTCATCGCCCGGTTCCGGCAGCGTCTGCCCATGTATAAGGATCTGGTCACCGACAACATCATCCTGCGCAAACGCGTGGAAGACATCGGCATCATCGATCAGGACATGGTTACCCGCTACGGCGCCACCGGGCCCGTGGCCCGCGGGGCCGGGCTGGCCTACGACCTGCGTGTGAGCGAGCCCTTTGGCGTATACGACCGTTTCGACTTTAAAGTGCCCACCCAGACCACCTGCTGCTCCATGGGGCGGTATCTGGTCCGCATGGAGGAGATGGAACAGAGCTGCCGCATCATCGAGCAGGCTTTGGAACAACTTCCCGGTGCCGAGGGGCCGCATCTGGTCAAGGGGGCGCCTAAGCCTCAGGCCAAGATGCCGGCGGGCGAGGCGTACTTCGCCGTGGAGGGCGGCCGTGGCAAAGTCGGCGTGTACGTGGTCAGCGATGGCAGCAAGATCCCTTACCGCGTCAAATTGCGCGCCCCGGGATTTTCCAACCTGAGCTGTTTTGCCGAGGCGTGCCAGGGAATGCTGTTGGCGGACGCGGTGGCGGTCCTGGGCAGTTTGGACCTGATCATTCCGGAAATCGACAGGTAGGGAGCGAGAATGAGCATTCATCCCCAACTCTTGCATCTGATCATCGCCCTGATTGCGGTCATGGCCTGGGTCGGCCTGAACGCCCTGGTGCTGGTCTATTTCGAACGAAAAGGCGCAGGATTCATCCAGCGTCGGCCCGGTCCCTTCGAGGTTGGGCCGCAGGGAATCATCCAGCCCCTGGTGGACGGCATCAAGCTGATGTGCAAGCAGCTCGTCATGCCTACCGGCGCAGACCCGGTCCTGTTCTGGACGGCGCCGCTGCTTTCCATGACTCCGGTCCTCTTGCTGTTCCTGGTGCTGCCGTATGGCCCCTGGTTGACGGGCATGCAAATCGACCTGGGCATTCTTTTGATTTTGGCTTTTGCCGGAATCAACGTCCTGGCGCTTTTGATCGCGGGCTGGTCTTCCAACAACAAGTACGGTCTGTTGGGTGCGGCGCGTGCCGTGGCCCAGTCCGTAGCTTATGAGATTCCGCTGCTCCTGGCCGTGCTGGCCGTGGCCTTCACGACGGGCACTCTGGACTTCGTGAAGATCACCGAAGGGCAGGGTCCCTGGCCTTGGCAGTGGAACATGGTCTACCAGCCGCTGGCCTTCATTATCTTCATCATCAGCGCTGTGGGCGAGTGCAACCGCGCACCGTTCGACCTGCCTGAGGCGGAATCCGAACTGACGGCCGGCTTCCACACCGAGTTTTCGAGCATGGGCTTCGGTCTCTTCTTTATGGCCGAATACTCGTACATGGTCGTGGTGGCCAGCGTGGCCAGCACCCTGTTCCTGGGCGGCTACCAGGGCCCGTTCGGCTCGGACGGCTGGTGGTGGTACCTGCCCAAGGTCTACGCGATCCTGATGTTTATGATTTGGATTCGCTGGACGTATCCCCGTGTAACCTTTGTCCAGTTGCTGAACATCAACTGGAAGTGGCTCCTGCCGCTGGGTACGGTGAACCTTTTGGCCACCGCTTTCTTCATGAAGCTGTTCTAGGGGAGTGCGGAAGAATTATGAGTGCAGTGAAAGACATCTTCCAAAGCGTGAAGGACCTCTGGAGTCTTTTTGTGGGACTTCGGGTCACGGGCAAGTACTTTATGCAGCCCACGCTCACGGTGCATTACCCGAGGGAGACCGTGGACGAGGACGTGGAGCAGACGTACGGCGGGCATGTGGAGTTGGTGCCCAAACCGAAAAATCCGCTCAAGCCCAAATGCATCGGTTGCATGATGTGTGTGACCAACTGCCCCAGTGGCTGTTTGACCGTGGTGAAGGCCAAGGCACCCAAGCCCACTCCCGAAGAGGAGCAGGCCATGAAGGAAGCCGAGGCCCGGGGGGAAAAGGTCAAGAAGCCCAAGGCTCCCAAAGAACCCGCCAAGTTCATGTACGATTACAGCCTGTGCAGCCTGTGCGGCACGTGCATTGAGAACTGCCCCGTGGGTTCACTCCGGTATTCCAACAACATCTACTTTGTCGGCACCAGCAGGAAGGAATTCAAGCTCGACCTGCTGCAACGGCTCCAGCGACAGGCGGAAAACACCGCAAAAGCCGCTCCCGAGGCTTCCGAGCCGGAACAAGCGGCTGAAACGGCAAAGAGCGAGGCGTAGAGCACTATGGAACTGATGGCTAAAATCGCATTTTGGATCTACGCGCTCATTATTTTGGGCGGCGGGATCGTGGCGGTCGGCAGCAGCAGCCTGGTGCGCGCCCTGATGGGGCTGATCAGCACGCTTGTGGGCGTGGCGGGCATGTACATGCTCTTGGGGACCCCGTTCATGGCGTTCATGCAACTGCTGATTTATGTGGGCGCGGTGGCGGTGCTGATCTTCTTCGCCGTGATGCTCACGGACGCGCACGGGCGCGGTGATGAGAGCGAACCGGCTCCCATACGGCAGCATTTGTTTGCGTTGGGGGCGGTCATGGCCGTGGGAGGGGTTCTTTCGTGGCTGATCATGAACCGGCCTCCGGCCAGTTCGCTGGTGCCGGCCGAGGTCAGCATCGAACAGCTTGGTCATGGGCTGCTGGAGTCGTACTTCCTGGCCTTTGAGCTGATTTCCGTGGTTCTCCTGGTGGCCATGTCCGGTGCTGTGCTGCTTGCCTGGGAGAAGAGGGGGAAGAAATGAGTCCGCTCACGATGTATCAACTGGTTGCGCTCCTGCTGCTTTGCCTGGGCTTGTTCGGCATTGCGCAGCGTCGGAGTCTGGTCGGCATGCTGATCTCCGTGGAGCTGATGCTCAACGGGGCTGGGCTGTCCATCGTGGCCGCGTCGCAGCTCACCGAAGCGGATGCGGTCCTGGGCCAGCTGGGCACGCTTTTGGTCATGGGCTTGGCTGCGGCCGAGGCCACCCTGGCGTTGTCCATCATCGTGGTGGTGGCCAAGAGATTCGGCACCACCAAAACCCGTGAAGTTTCCACGCTGAAGGATTAGCTATGAATGAGAGCGCACGCCTGCTTCTGCCCTTGGCGGTGACACTGCTCGCGCCGTACTTCATCTGGCTCTTCAGGAAGGACATTTACAAGCGCGAGGCGGTTTCCTTGATCGCCGGTGCCGTGACCTTCCTGGTGAACCTCTCGTTCGTACCGGCAGTGCTCAGCGGCCAGATTCCCTATTACAAACTGTTCACCATCATGCCCGGCATTTCCGTCAGTTTCTGCGTGGACGGACTGGGCATCATTTTCGCCCTGGTGGCCTCGTTTTTGTGGATGTTCGCCACAAGCTACAACGTAGGCTACATGCGGGCACTCAATGAACATGCGCAAACGAGGTACTACTTCTGTTTCGCCATTGCCATCTTTGGCGCCATGGGGGTCAGTTTCTCGGCAAACATCTTCACACTCTATCTCTTTTACGAGATCATCACGGTCTTCACCTATCCTCTGGTCGCGCACCATGAGGACGCGGAGGCCTTCAGCGGCGCACGCAAGTACTTGGTCTACCTCATGGGTACCTCCAAGCTTTTTCTGCTGCCCGCTATGGTGCTGACGTATGTACTCTGCGGCACCCTGGACTTCCCGCTCGGCAACATCGTCACCGGTATGTTCCCGGCCCATGTGGTGGCCGAGAGTCCCATCCTGGTGACGGTCACCTATGTGCTGTACATCGCGGGCCTGGCCAAGGCCGCGCTCATGCCGTTTCACAACTGGCTGCCTTCGGCCATGGTGGCGCCCACGCCCGTTTCGGCGTTGCTCCACGCGGTGGCCGTTGTGAAGGCCGGTGTGTTCTCGGTCTGTCGCATCGTGCTTTCCGCTTTTGGTTTGGAAACCATGGACACCCTGTTCCTTGGAATCCCCACGGCCTATGTGGCGGCGTTTACCATCGTGGTGGCTTCGCTCATTGCACTGACCAAGGACGACCTCAAGGCGCGGCTGGCCTACTCTACGGTATCCCAGCTCAGCTATGTGGTGGTGGGCGTCTGCATGCTGACCCCCATGGCGGTGCAGGGCGGCGTGATGCACATCCCGCACCACGCCTTTTCCAAGATCACCTTGTTCTTCTGTGCCGGTGCCATCTATGTGGCCACGCACAATAAAAAAATCAGCAAGATGAATGGATACGGCTGGCGTATGCCCTGGACCTTTGCAGCCTTCGGCATTGCGTCGCTGTCCATGATCGGCATGCCGCCCGTGTGCGGGTTCGTTTCCAAATGGTATTTGGTCAATGGCGCGCTCGATGCGCACCAAGCCATCCTGCTGGTGGCGCTAATGCTCTCCGCGGCGTTGAACGCCGGGTACTTCGTGCCCATCCTGGTGCGGGCTTTCTTCTTTAAGCCGGCGCCCGAGGCCAACGTGGGACAGTATTCGGAGCCGTCCAAAACCATGGTCATCCCGCTGTTTACCACGGCGTTGATTTCGGTCTTCCTGGGATTGTTCCCGGAGACATTCCTGAACTTCATTAAAGTGCTCGGCAACGGCATCTTCTAGGGGGCTGCAATGGCGGAACTCACACCACTCGGCGCTTTCTTCGAGAAGCTGCGGGAAAAGGGGAGCACGCTGCTGATCGTCATGTATGCGATCCTCGCGGTCCTCGTTGCCCTCAACTTCATCTGGACCCCGCATCATCCACACTTCGGACTGGACAAGTACACGGGGTTCTGGGCCGGATTCGGATTGTTGTTCGGATTGGCCATGGTCATCGTCATGAAGAAGATCGTTCAGCCTTTTATCGCTCGGGACGAGGAATTCTATGATTCAGGCGACTAGTTTCATCCATCCTTCGTTGGGGTTTTTGACCCTGGCCCTGGCGCTTCCCTTTTTTAAAGGGGACTCCAAGTACTGGCGCTGGCTGCTGCTCTTGCCGCCGCTGCTGGCCATTTACGCGGTGTTCAGCATGGAGCCCGGGGTCTATGGCACGTTGAACTGGATGGGCGAGACGCTTGTCCTGGGGCGGGTGGACAAGCTGTCCATTATTTTCGCCCAGGTCTTTTCCATCGTCTCGCTGATCGGTTTCACCTACGCCCTGCACGTGGACGACAAGTTCCAGCACGCCTCGGCCGCGCTCTATGTGGCCGGCGGTCTGGGCTGCGTGTTCTCGGGCGATTATCTGACCCTGTTCGTCTTCTGGGAGCTGATGAGCATCGGCTCCACATTCCTTATCTGGCTGGCCCGCAACCAGGCCTCCACCCGGGCCGGATTCCGGTACTTTCTGTACCATACCGTTGGTGGACTCTTCCTGCTGGCGGGGCTGCTCTTTCAGTACAATGCCACGGGATCCTTCGCCTTTGAGTACATCAATCCGGCCAATGCCCAGTTCTATCACTGGCTGATTCTTACGGGGTTCTGCGTCAACGCCGCGGTGGTGCCGCTGCACGCCTGGCTGCCGGACGCCTACCCCCGCGGAACCGTGACCGGTTCGGTGTTCATGAGCGCCTTCACCACCAAGACGGCGGTCTACGTGCTTTGTCGCGGGTTCGCCGGTTGGGAGGTGCTGGCCGTGGCCGGAACCGTCATGGCGGTCTACGGCGTGCTGTACGCCTGCATGGAAAACAACGCCCGCAGGATTTTGTCCTACCACATTGTTTCCCAGGTGGGATACATGGTGGCGGGCATCGGCATTGGCACGGCCATGACGCTTAACGGCGCCTGCGCCCACGCCTATGCCCACATCCTCTACAAGGGCCTGCTCTTCATGGGCGTCGGCTGCCTGCTGTATTCGGCGGGTACCCAGAAGCTCGACGAACTGGGCGGTCGGGTGGGGCGGCTTCCCTGGGTCATGGTGCTTTACATGATCGCGGCCTTGTCCATCTCGGGCTGGCCGTTGTTCAACGGGTTCATCTCCAAGACCATGACCATCACCGGAGCGGCCGAGGCGCACCGTACATGGCTCGCCTTGGGCATGGAAATCGCGGCCGTGGGTACATTCATCTCTGTGGGCATCAAGCTTCCGTACTTTGCATTCTGGGGCGGCAAGCCCACCAGCAAGCGCAAGCTGAAGCCCATCCCGTGGAACATGTACACGGCCATGAGCATTGGCGGCGCACTGTGCATCGCTCAGGGTGTGTACCCGCAGATGCTGTACGCCTACCTGCCCTTTGAGGTGGAGCACATGTATGTGCCCTGGACTACGTGGCATGTGTTGCAGTCCCTGTTACTGCTCGGGTTCTCCGGCCTGGCGTTCTACTACTGCCGCAAGGTCATTACCCCGCACAAGCAGCTCAACCTGGATTTCGACTACTTCTACCGTCTGATCGGGAAATTGGTAATGTGGCTGGTTTGCCGTCCCCTGGCATGGTTCGACGACCGCTGGACCGAGGTCTACCGTGTGGGTGGCCTGCGTGGTCTGATGGCCCTTGCCAGAGGCTCCTCCTGGTTTGATCGAAAGGGCATCGACACCGTCGTGGACGGGTCGGCCTATACGGTCATGAACGTCGGCAAGCTCGGCGCCAAAGTGCAGACGGGCCGCCTACAGGATTACCTGGGGCTGGCCGCCATTCTGGCGCTGTGTGTGTTCGCCCTGGTCTGGTACTTCGCCTAGACCGGTAAAAAAAACGGAGACGCGCTTTGGACTTCGGCTATCCGGTTTTGACCACATTGATAGTGTTCCCGCTCTTGGCGGCGGCGGGCCTGTTCATCATTCGCGGCGAAGTGGCCGCGAGGATGTACACCATGATCGTTTCCATCGTGGAACTGTTCCTGGCCATCCCGCTTTACTGGTTCGACTTCTCGTCCGAGTTCCAGTTTGTCGAGCGGATTCCCTGGGTGAGCGAGTGGGGACTGGAATACCACCTCGGCATCGACGGCATCAGCTACCTCATGGTGTTGCTGACTCTGGTCGTACTGCCGCTTTGTGTGATGTGTTCCTGGACCTACATCGGTAAACGAATTAAAGAATTCCACTTCTGTCTGCTGTTCATGACCAGTGCCTGCATCGGGGTGTTCTCCGCGCTGGATCTGGTCCTGTTCTATGTGTTCTGGGAGGCGATGCTGGTTCCCATGTACCTGCTCATCGCGGTCTGGGGTGGAGACCAGAGGCGCTATGCGTCCATCAAGTTCTTCCTCTATACCCTGGCCGGGTCCTGCATGCTCCTGGTGGCGGTGGTGGCTTTCCGCATTGCGGGCGGCACCTTCTCCATTCCGGAACTCATGACCATGACCTTCAGCTTCCGGTTCCAGTTCTGGTGCTTCCTGGCCATGGCTCTGGCTTTTGCCATCAAGGTCCCCATGTTCCCGTTCCATACCTGGCTGCCCGCGGCGCACGTGCAGGCTCCGGCAGCGGGGTCCGTGATTCTGGCGGCCGTGCTGCTGAAGATGGGAACCTATGGATTCCTGCGCTTCTGCCTGCCGTTGACGCCTGCGGCCAGTGAGTACTTCGCGCCGTTGATGATCGGCATCTC
>JAQVYA010000080.1 GCA_028708865.1 Desulfovibrio sp.
AGGCCATGAGCTACGGCTGCCCGGTGCTGGCCAGCGACATCGACGCCGTGCTGGACACCTTTGATCCCGATCCGCACCAGGCCAGGGAACAACTTCGGGGGCACTTTGGATTCCACTTCCGGGCCGGGCAAGTGCAGGACCTGCGCACCCGGCTGGAAGCGGCCCTGGGGCACCCGGATTTGCGGAACATGGGCCGTCGCGCCCGGGACATGGCCCTGCAAGCCTATGACTGGGACGCCATCACTGCGCAAACCCTGGAGGTCTACCGCTCCGTGCTGAAATAACCCGCCCGCAACGGCTGCCACGGCTTTACACCTTGTCGGGATGGGGCTAGCCTGCACGCATGCTGGAAGCATTTCACCGCATCGCGGACGAGGCCATCCGCAAGGCCCAGCAGGAAGGGGGATTCGACAACCTGGAAGGCGCGGGCCGTCCCCTGCGCCTGGAGGACGATTCCATGATCCCGCCGGATCTGCGTATGGCCTATAAGATCCTCAAAAACGCCGATTGCCTGCCTCCGGAGTTGGAGACCCGCAAGGACATCAGCAATGCCCTGGAACTGCTGGAAACCATGGAAGACGAACAGGAGCGCTACCGGCAAATCCAAAAGCTGAACCTGCTCATCTCCAATCTGAATGCGAAACGGGGCCGAAGCATGGCCCTGGAAGAAAACGACGACTATTATCGTCGCCTTGTGGAGCGCATCACCGTACGCGGCAAGGCAAAGGGCACAGACCAAGACCGCTGAGCCGCTCGGCCCCGTCCATAACACGCGGGAAAACAAGGAGTGCCGACCAAACCAGCGGCTTCATCAATGATCAATGCAACGGCCTGACCAACTGCCTGTTTTATTGCCTGTTTTGTTGCCTGATCTATTGTCAGATTCGTTGATTAATCAGCGGCCTTCCGCGCAGAACACCCAGAAATCCAGCACAAACCCGCCAAGCCGGTTCGGCACCACGTTCCAATGCGGCACCCCCGCATCCCACAAGACCGATTCCAGGTTCTTTCGCGAAAGCAGATACATATAATCCCCAGTGGCCCATTCCTTGCCGATAAGCCGCAGGTAGCGGTCAAACACCCCCTTGCCCAGCCAGTGCAACAAAGGGGTGCGGGTATGCACTTCCACCGGAAAGTGGAAGTTGGGCGTTGTCAGAAAAAACGACCGCGAAACCCGGTGCAGCTCGCGCACGAATTCCACCTGGCGGGAGTAGGGTCCCACATGCTCCACCACGGCATTGGACCAGCCAATGTCGAACTGCTTGTCCGCAAAGGGCATGCTCCGGCCATCATAACGCACGAAGCGAACGCCCGGATACCGTTTGGTGATCTCGCGCGGCTCATCCACGCCCAGGGCCGTAAGGTTTTGCGGCCAGGGGTAGAACTTTTCCATGTAGTTGTCATACCCGGAATATTCATTTTCCGAAAAGCCCACGTCCAGCACGGTGTCTTCGGGGCCGGGGCGAAAGGTCTTCTGAAAAAAATTCCATTTCTTGTGACGATTGCGACGTGAAATCCGATGCGCGAGACTGGTCACGGCGGCTCCCCTGCTCGGCCGGCCCCGAATCCGGACCAGGCCCCCGGCGCAGGCCGGGGCAGGGTCGGGCGGGCGGCTCAGTGTGATGCCGGCTCCGGCAAGGGAAATGAAAAAATAATCCCCCGGCCAGGCCCGGCCTGCTGAAACAGCATTTTCGGTAGTAGAATCCCTTGCCTGTTCCGTCAAGCCGGGTGTGATTTTCTTTTGCCCCCCTAAGAATCCGCCCCGCCTTCCATCAATTTTTCAACCCCTTGCGGACGCGCCCAGCGGCCCGCAACACTGGCCGGGGCAAGGCTGGGCATTGCCTTGCCCCTGGTTTTCCCCTACGCTGCGTCACAATGCCCGGTTGCCCCGCGCCGCAGAGAATCCGTCCCGAACGCCCCTCACGTGCCGTGGACGAAGCCGGGACCGGGCCTTGGGGATCGTCTTGAAAAACACGGTCCTGAGCCACGCCGGAAGCCCCACATTCCGGCTTTCGAGGGAGGGAGGACACCGTGCGACTCGTAACCCGCGCCGATTTCGACGGGCTGGCCTGCGCCGTGCTGCTCACGGAGGCCGGTCTCATGGACCATTGGCTGTTCGTGCACCCCAAAGACGTGCAGGAAGGCAAGTATCCCGGCGGCCCTGACGACATCGTCTGCAACGTGCCGTACATTCCCGGCTGCGGGTACTGGTTCGACCATCACGAGGCTGGGGAGCCGTCCCCGCCCGCCCCAGGAGAATTTCGCGGGCTTCACCGCCCGGCCCCCAGCTGCGCCCGGCTGGTCTGGGAATATTTCGACGGGGCAAAGCGCTTCGGCCCCGGACTGGAAGAAATGCTCAACTTTGTGGACAAGGTGGACTCCGGCGACCTGAATCTTACGGAGATACTCCACCCGCAAGGCTGGGTTCTGCTCGGCTTTATCCTGGACCCGCGTACCGGCATGGCCCGTTGCCCGCGCTTCACGGTTCCCCATTCCCGGCTCCTGGAAAACCTCCTCGAATATATCCGGACCCTGCCCGTGGAGGAAATTCTGCAACAGCCCGACGTGGCCGAACGGTTGGAGCGTTACTTCATGCAGGAAAGCCGCTTCAAGGAAGTACTCCTGGAGCACATTACCGTGCACGACAACGTCCTTCTGCTGGATTTGCGCGGGCTGGAAAATATCCCTCCCGGCAATCGCTTCAGCATGTATTCGCTCTTTCCGGAATGCAACGCCTCCATCCAGGTGCTCCGGGCATCCTCCCGGCAGGACACGCTCTTTTCCGTAGGACACTCCATCCTCAACCGCACCTGCGGAGTGGACGTAGGCCAGCTGGCCCAACGGTTCGGTGGCGGCGGGCACTTCCGGGCGGGAGCCTGCCAGGTTCCCGGACATCTGGCCGACGACGTGCTCGCGGCCCTGCTGGCAGCGCTGCATGAACCACCCGCACAGGAGAGCCGCTCCTCCCTGGCCGATGCCGAGGCAGGGCCAGTCTCCCGGACCACGACGGTTCGGGACGCACCGGACCAGACCGCGATCCCGGCGGCGCTGTCCCGCCCGGGTGAGGACGAAGACGCCTCCGGTCCGGACTCCCGGGACAACGCTTCCCGAAGCGGCCGCTCCCGACGCGGGACCAAGCGGCACGAAACCGCCCGCGCCTGAAGGTTCCCCCACTTCCCAAGGCGGCCTCGGGTCTGCTATGTGGCTCCTTCACCTCTGCCCCAAGGAGCCGCATGAAAACCGCCACTGTCAAGTCCGACCTGTTGCTGCTGACCACCGCCCTGATCTGGGGCACGGCCTTTGTCTTCCAAAAGACCGGCATGGACCATCTCGGCCCCTTTGCCTTCAACGGCATCCGGTTCGTACTCGGCTCCCTGGCGCTCACCCCCTTGACCCTCTTTTCCCTGCGGCGGTCCGCTCCGGTGGAATATCAAACCGCGCCCGGCCCAGGGACCTACCTTAAAGGCGGCCTGCTGGCCGGGCTGGCCCTGTTCGGCGGGGCCGCGCTCCAGCAGGTGGGCATTGTGACCACCACGGCAGCCAACGCCGGATTCATCACCGGACTGTATGTCATTCTGACCCCGCTCATGGGGCTGTTCTTCCGGCAACGCCCGGGCTGGGGCACCTGGATAGGCGGAGTTCTGGCCGTGGCAGGCCTGTACCTGCTCTCGGTGCACGGCACCATGTCCATCTCCCAGGGCGACCTCTATGTTCTGATCGGAGCGTTTTTCTGGGCCGCGCACATGCTGCTCATCGGCTGGCTGGCTCCCCGCATGAACCCCATTGCCCTGGCCCAGGCCCAGTTCATGGTTTGCGGCGTTCTGAGCCTGGGCGTGGCTCTCTGCGTGGAGTCCATCCCCCTCGAGGGCGTGCTGGGCGCGGCCGACGCCCTCCTCTACTGCGGCTTGATGTCCACGGGCGTGGCCTACACCCTCCAAGTCGTGGCGCAGCAGGAGGCCGACCCGGCCCACGCGTCCATCATCCTCAGCCTGGAGGCGGTATTCGCCGCTGTTGCGGGCTGGTTCGTACTCAGCGAAGTGCTGGGCCTCAAGGAAATGGCGGGCTGCGCCCTGATGCTGACGGGCATGGTCCTCTCGCAATTGCGACCCTGACCCCACTGGGATCTCCGACGCGAAACAGCGTTTTCCTTTGCTCAGTAGGCAGGCAAGGCCCCAAGGCTCCGGCCCTGGGGCCGCCGACGACCTCCCCCAGCCAAAGCCGCTTTTCCAAGGCGTGGTCCAGATTTCGCCCATGCGATTTCAAATACTTCTTTTTATATCCCGTCCCATTATTTTTATTTCCACTTGATCACGAATCAGGCTTCACCGTCCAGGCACGCTTGGTCACTGTGAACGAGCTTCACTGGCATTTTGCTGTATGATATTCAGCGACACACCGGAAAACCCCTGCTCTCTCAGCTCAATGGATGAAAAAAATTGACAACTTGCAGCAAAATATACCATAACCCCCATACCAGTTTGAGGAGCAGCCGTCCTCACGCTGCACCAACAACGGCCAACCGGTGCGGGCCTCACAGCCCGCCACAGCAGGATACCCAACGGAGGGAACAACATGAGACAGTATTTGAAAATTTTCGTGGTTCTGGCAGCCCTGGCCGCCCTGTTCGCCCTGGGCTGCGGCCAGTCCGAAGAAAAGGCCGAACAGACCGCCCCGACCCAAAGCCAGGAAGCCGCCCCGGAAGCGGCTCCGGCCGTACCGGAAATCACCTTTGCCTCGGACTGCACCTGGCCGCCCATGGAATTCCTGGACGCCGACAAAAACATCATCGGCTTCTGCCCTGAACTGGTCCGCGCCATGGGCGAGGCCGGCGGCTTCACCCCGGTGATCAAAAACACGGCCTGGGACGGCATTTTTGCCGGGCTGGCCGCGGGCAAATACGATGTGATCGCCTCTTCCGTGTCCATCACGGAAGAGCGCAAGGGCACCATGGACTTTTCGGACCCGTACTTTGAGGTCAAGCAGGGCGTTCTGGTGCAGCAGGATGCCGGCATCGAAACCGTGGAGGACCTGAACGGCAAGACCATCGGCGCCCAGATCGGCACCACAGGCTATTTTGCCGCCAACAGCATCGAAGGGGCCGAAGCCAAGAGCTACGACGAAGTGGGCCTGGCCGTGGAAGACCTGTTCAACGGCCGCATCGACGCGGCCATCTGCGATGACGCCGTAGCCTACGACTACGCCCTGCAGAACGAGCGCTACAAGGAGCGCCTCGGACTGGCCTTCATCCTGGAAACGGATCAGAAGGAATACCTCGGTTTTGCCGTGCAACAGGGCGACACCGAGACCGTACGGATTCTCAACGAGGCCCTGGCCAAGGTCAAGGCGTCCGGCAAGTATGACGAAATCTACGCCAAGTGGTTCAAGTAGCCGCATCCGCCGACATTGACGAACATGGCTCCGGGGCCGCGCCCAGGCGCGGCCCCGGTCCGTTCCAGAAGCATACGCAAAGGCCGCAGCACATGAAAGCACACAAAAATGTGAAAATCGACATCGGCGACGGAGCCGCCATCCCGCACCATAAAGACCGGGGCCTGTTCAACGCCTGGTGGATTTCCCTGATCGGCGCGGTGACCATTATCTTCTGCCTCATCATCCTCAAGCCCGACCCCTACCTGGACATCCTCAAATTTCTTCCCGACGGCGTGGTCGTCACCTTCCAGGTCACCATTCTTTCCATCCTGGGCGCCCTGGTGCTGGGTCTGTTCACGGGCCTGGGCCGCATCTCCCGCATCCGGCCCATCAACCTCCTCGCCTCCACCTACGTCGAGGTGGTGCGGGGCATCCCCCTTCTGGTGCAACTTTTTTACATCTACTTCGCCCTGGGTCAGCTCTTCCGCGAACTGCCCGAAACCAATGCGGTATTCATCTTTCTGAAAAACATGCCGCCCCTGGTGGCCGCGGTCACGGCCATGAGCATCTGTTACGGGGCCTACATGGGCGAGGTGTTCCGGGCGGGCATCGAATCCATTGACAAAGGACAGACCGAGGCGGCACGCTCCCTGGGCTTCAACCGCTCGCAGACCATGCGTTTCGTGGTCCTGCCCCAGGCCTGGCGCACCATCCTGCCCCCGGTGGGCAACGAATTCATCGCCCTGCTCAAGGACAGCTCCCTGGTCTCCATCCTGGCCGTGGCCGATCTGCTCCGGCGCGGGCGCGAGTTCGCCAGCGTGTCCTTCGACTATTTCGAGGCGTACACCATGGTCGCCCTGGTGTATCTGCTCATCACGCTGATTCTTTCCAAGGGCGTCAGCATCATGGAATCGAGGTTGAATTATTATGTCCAAGACTGAGTCCATCATCGACATTCAAAACGTCTCCAAATTCTTCGGCCAGCTACGCGCCCTGGACGACGTCTCCCTCCAAATCGGCGCGGGGCAGAAATACGTGATCATCGGACCGTCCGGCTCCGGGAAAAGCACCCTGCTCCGCTCTATCAACCGGCTGGAGGATATCGACCAAGGCCGTATCCTGGTGGACGGCAAGGACATCATGGACCCCAAAAACAACATCAACCGAATCCGCATGGAATTGGGCATGGTCTTTCAGAACTTCAACCTCTTTCCGCACAAGACCGTGCTCGACAACCTGACCATGGCCCCCATCAAGCTTAAGGGGCTGTCCAAAAAGGATGCTGAGAAAATCGGCATGGAATTGCTGCACAAGGTAGGCATCCAGGACAAGGCCGACGTCTACCCCACCATGCTTTCCGGCGGCCAGCAGCAGCGCGTGGCCATTGCCCGCGCCCTGGCCATGAACCCCAAGATCATGCTCTTTGACGAACCCACCTCGGCCCTGGACCCGGAAATGATCGGCGAGGTGCTCGACGTCATGGTGGCCCTGGCCAAGGAAGGCATGACCATGGTGGTGGTCACGCACGAAATGGGCTTTGCCCGGGAAGTAGCCGACCAGATCGTGTTCATGGACCACGGCAAGATCCTGGAACAGGGCACGCCCGGCCATTTCTTTGAAAGCCCCGAGCATCCACGGCTCCGGCAATTCCTGGAACAAATCCTCTGATCCGCCCCCTGGCAGCAGCATGGAAGCCAATATTTCCGGGCTGCTGGCGCGAGTTGACCTGCTTGCGGAAATGTGTTCGGAATGGACAACCGTTGGTTTGAACACGCAAGCCGGAGAACGCCATGAGCATGAAGGAAGCCGCCCGCGCGGCCAAGGAAAAGTCCGCCGAACTGGTGGACCGGTTCCGCTCCAAGGGCAGCTACATGCTGCACGAGGACAAAATCTATTTTGAAACCCTGGACGACCCCGACACGGTCAAGGAGCTGCTCCTGCACGTGGTGGAGGGCATTGACCAGGGACGCGTGATCCTGGCCAACGAAGAGGAAGAAATGGTCTTCTACCCCGGGAGCCTCCTCAAGCTGGCCATCAAGGGCAAAAAGACTCAAAGCACCAGTAAAATTAAGCTTTCAATTTCCTGGTCCCGTCTGGACGAGGACCGCTATACCCTGGACGACGAACCTCCGCATCCTTCGCCCCTGGATGTGGATAGAAATGCAGCCCCGGACGCGGACTCCGGTGTGAACTCGGAAGCGGACCGGAACAAGACCATGGAACAGGACGCGGAGAAAACCGCCGCGCCCCCGGAATCCCCTTCCCAAGGCACCTCCAGGGAGTGAACCGGCGGGTTAAATGGCTCCCCGGCGGCCCCGACCGGCTGTCTGAAGTGGCGGTCCTGACAATCAAACGGCCTGAAGCGCATGGAGCGTTTCAGGCCGTTTGATTATTGTACCGAAAGAAGCGAAACCGGGCAGGACCCGCCAGGCAGAGCGTTGCGGCCGTTACCGCCCGCAGCACTTCTTGTATTTTTTCCCGGAGCCGCACGGGCAAGGCTCGTTGCGTCCCACCTTGGGAGCGGCGCGCCGCTGGGGTTCGCCGCGCACCTGGCCGTCCACATACAGCCAGCGGCCCTCCACTTTGCGGAAGCTGCCCAGCTCCCGGTGGGCCTGGTGCACGCCGGACTGGGAATAGCGGGCAATGAAATCCACTGCGCCGGTTTCGTCCTCAGCGCCGCCCTGTTCCGTACCCAAAATTTCCAGCCCTTCCCATTCAGCGCTTTCCGACCATTTGCGGGCGGCCTCAATGTCGAACTCCTCGCGCTCCTCAGGGAGCAAGGTGTCGCGCAGGTATTCCAAGCTGTTCACGGCATAGGCCGTATAACGCGAACGCATCAGGGCCTCGGCCGTAGGCGCGGTCTCGCGTCCTTGGATGTAGGGCTCGCAGCACTGTTCAAAGGTCGTGCCGGACCCGCAGGGACAATTGCTCATGGATGTATCCTCCGTCGCCCCGGAAGGGCGGGTGTGATGTTGTGCGGGTTGTAGCGGATATCGCGCCGGAAGAAAAGCGCGGACCAGCCAGGACCGCGACAGCCCGGGGGGCTTATCTTTCGGTTGCGGACCTGATACGTTACGGCATGTTGTATATTTCCAAAGAGCTTTCCATTCCCATGAAGGAACTGCGCATCCGGGCGGTGCGCTCGTCCGGCCCGGGCGGGCAGCACGTGAACACGGCCGCCACTAAGGCCGTGCTGCGCTTCAACCTGGCGCACTCCCGCCAGTTGACCCAACTCCAAAAAATGATCCTGCGCGGCAAGCTGCGCCGCCGCATCGGCAAGGACGGGTACCTGACCCTGACCTGCCAGACCCACCGCAGCTTTGAGCAGAACCGGGAAGAAATTTTGCACCGCTTCGCAGACCTGCTGGCCGAAGCGCTGACCCCGGTCATGCAGCGCATCCGCAGCGGCGTGCCCGGTGGAGAGCGCCGCCGCCGGGTAGAGGCCAAGAAGCGCCGGGCCGCTATCAAGAAAAAACGGGGGCCGGTTTCCCGCGAGGACTGGTGACGTGCTACGCGTAAATATCGACAAAATCGCAAAGAATTATGAACAAATGCAGGACGACCAACTCCTGGAGCTGGGCCGCGGCGGCCAACTCACGGCCGAGGCCCGCCTGGCCCTCAAGACCGAGCTGCTCAAGCGCGGACACAAGGACCTGGATTGGATTGATCAGGCCCGAGCCCTTTCCCCGGCATGCGGACCGGAACTCCAGGGCATGGGCGGCTGGCTCTGGGGCCTGAGCGCCTTTACGGGTGCCGTCTATCCAGCGCTGATGGCCTGGTTTGCCCTGCGCTCCTGGCAAGTGCTCGCACCGGTCCTGCGATCCGAACAAGCTGGTTTTCCCCCGCTGGTCACGGGCCTGCTTTGGGTCACCCTCTTAGGAGGGGTCCTGGGGACCCTGCTGGGGCCCTTGTCCGCCCTGTGGCTTCGCCGGGAGGATCGACGCGGTCCAGCCCTGGCCCGGGCCGTGCTCTACCTGGCCCTGCTCACGGCCATGACCCGGCTGCTCAGCCTGGGCCCCACCCATCCCCTCGACCAAGTCCGGACCCTGCTGGGCAATGTGGGCTGGCTCTATTCGGTCCATGCGGTGTTGGCCGGAGGCTGGCTGCTGTATTTGAACCATTCGCGGCGCGTGCGCCGCACCTTTTATCGGGAGAGGAGATGAGCAAGCAATTCAACCTGGATGTCATGGAAAACATGGACCGGGCCCAGGTGCGGGAATACGTTTCCTCCCTGCTCTGGCAGCTCCGGCTGTGCGACGGATTCTGGTTCCTGAACGTGGAAAAACGGCATGGCCGCGCCGAGGCGGAAACGATCAACGGCCTAGTCTGGGACAAGGTGGGCGACCTAGCCGCCCGGGATATTGTGGAACGGTTCGGTCCGTTCGAGGATTCGCCCTGTGGGTTCTGGAAGGCCTATGAATACGTGCCCTGGATTCCCACCGTGGACTACGCCGTGGAAGAAGACGCCCCCGATGCCCGCGGCCGGGTCCGGGGCATCACGCTTACGGTACGACGCTGCCCGGCCCAGGCCGGACGAAAAAAGCACGGCCTGGAACCCTATACCTGCCGCGAAATGCACGAAACCGAATTTTCCCGTTTCGCCGCGCGGGTGGCCCCGTCCGTCCGGGTGCACTGCGTAACCGCGCCGCCCGACCCGTCGCCCGGCGACTATGATTGCCGCTGGCGCTTTGTGCTGCCCGAGGGATAGCCCGGTCAGGCCCGCCTATTCCACGGCCGCCCCCTGCCAGGGCCAGACCCGGGCCAGGGCGTCCAGGCTGGGCTTCACTCCGTTTTGATACGGCACTTCCAGCGTGGTTACCGGATGCGGCACGTTCGGAAGCAGGTCCGCAAGGCAGTCAAAAACCCGGGCATAGTCGATGCTTCCTCGGCCCACGGGCAGGTGCTGGTCTGATCCGCCGTCGTTGTCGTGCAGATGCAGCTGCCCCAGCCGGGGGCCCAGTTCCCGAATCCACTCCTCCACAGGCTCGCGGCCAAAGACGTGCCAGTGCCCCACGTCCAGGCACCAACCCGCTAGGCCCTCCAGCCCCTCCAAAAGCGCCCCCAATTGCCGGGGCCGGGTGTGGCAGATGTTCTCCACCATGACCCGAGTTCCCTGATCCAGAGCCTGACGCGCGGCCCGTTGCAACACAGGCAGGGCGCGCTCGTTCCAGCTTTCATATTCCCGGCCGGACATGTACCGAGGCTGCCCGCCGTGCATGACCACGGAAACAGGACGCAGCACACGGCAAAACCCGAGGGTCTGGCTCAGGGCCAGCTCGGCCCGCTCCAGCACCTGGGCCTCCTCAGCCCCGAAATCAAGCCCCATAAACGGCGCATGCACGGTGCAGCGCAGACCCCGCTGCTCCAGGGCCCGGGCCAGGGGCTCCATGTGCTCCGGGCCCAGCCGGTTGACCTGATCCGCCTCAAAGCAAATTTCCGGCTGCAACCCGTGCTCCAGAAAATATTCCAACCCTCCGGCCAGCAGGCTCGCCAGCGGCAGTTTCACAAACACCCTATCCTTCCGGGGACCGCCCCGGTGCGTATCCGGCATATTGGTCGTCATGTCCGGACCCTAGTCCAGGCCGGGCGTCCGGGCAAGCCCCGCTCCTGCGCGCCGCTCCCGGGCAATGCTCCCGGGGAACGCCCTGGGCGTCCCCGAACCGCCCGGCTACGCGGGAAATTATAATTTGAAGACGATAAAAGTATGGTATGCAGTACGGGCGAATATTCAACGTTCAACACGGAGGCGGTATGCGCAAAGTATGTTTGGCGGTCACCCTCGCAACCCTGGCGTTGCTCGTGGCGGTCTCCAGCGGACTGGCCTACAAGGTGCCGGATGAAATCGTAATCAAACGTCCCCAAGGTAATGCGCCCCTGGCCACCTGGGTCACGGAGGTGAAATTTCCGCATGGCATGCACGCGGTGAAGAACGCCTGCGAAAGCTGCCACCACAAGGAATCGGACAAGACACTGGGCGAGTTCGTTCCCTGCACACAATGCCATAAAAAGGACGACCCCGACGACAGGACCGGATTCTTCCGCGCCTGGCATACCGAGGGCGCCCCCAGCTGCCTGGGCTGCCATACCATGCGGCGGACCCAGGGCAAGAAGAACCCGGTGGGCTGCACCACGGCCTGCCACAAACCGCAATAGCCGCCAAGGAGAGAGTGATGCAGGATATTTCGCGCTTTGAACAGATGCGGCTCATCAGCGATGACCAGGGCACGAGCCGTCGTGATTTCATGAAATATTGCAGCGCGCTGGCCGTGCTCATGGGCATGGGGCCCGCGTTTGCGCCCGAGGTGGCCCACGCCCTGACCAAGAAAAAACGCCCGTCCGTGATCTACCTGCACTGCGCCGAATGCACAGGCTGTACCGAAGCCCTGCTGCGCAACGTGGGGCCGTTCTTCGATGAACTGATCATGGAAACCATTTCCCTGGATTACTGCGAAACCGTCATGGCCTCAGCGGGAGACGCCTCCCACGACGCTCTGCTCAAAGCCATGAACAATCCCGAAGGCTACATCTGCGTCATTGAAGGCGGTATTCCCACCAAGCACGGCGGCGAATACGGCAAGGTGGGCGGCCAAACCATGCTCCAGCTCTGCTCGGAAGTGGCGTCCAAGGCCATGGCCACCATCGCCATGGGCTCGTGCGCCTCGTTCGGCGGAGTGCAGGCGGCCGCGCCCAACCCTTCGGGAGCCAAAGGCACCAACGAAGCCCTGGCCCATGTGGGCGTCAAGGCCATCAACATTGCAGGCTGCCCGCCCAACCCCGCCAATTTCGTAGGCACCGTGGTGCACCTGCTCACCAAGGGCATGCCCAAACTGGACCAGTGGAGCCGGCCCATCATGTTCTTCGGCCAGACCGTGCACGACAAGTGCCCGCGCCAGAAGCACTTCAACAAGGGCGAGTTCGCGCCCAGCTTTACCAGCAAGGAGGCCAAGCAGGGCTGGTGCCTCTATAAGCTGGGCTGCAAAGGGCCGTACACCTACAACAACTGCCCCACCCAGCTCTTCAACCAGGTCACCTGGCCCGTGCAGTCCGGTTCGCCGTGCATCGGGTGCAGCGAACCCGGCTTTTGGGACCAATACACACCGTTCTTCTCGGCCATCGAAGACGGGCCGGACAAGAAATAACGCGCGCCAACCGGAACAAGGAGAAGCCCGAACATGCAGAAGCACGCAAAACGCAATGGCAACCGGCTGATCATCGACCCGGTGACGCGCCTTGAGGGACATCTCAAGGTAGAGGTGGAGATCGAAAACGACCGGGTCAAGAATGCCTGGTCCAGCACCCAGCTCTTCCGGGGAATCGAAATGATCCTCAAAGGACGCCCGCCCGAGGACGCCCCCCTGTTCACCCAGCGGGCCTGCGGGGTCTGCACCAATACCCACGCCCTGACCAGCATCCGGGCCATCGAAGACGCCCTGGGCGTAACCCCGCCCCCGGCCGCGCAACTGATGCGCAACCTGATCCTCTCCGCCCTGCTCGTGCACGACCACCTCGTGCATTACTACCACCTGCACGGGTTGGACTGGATCGACATGGCCGCGGCCACCACGGCCGACCCGGCCAAGGCCGCCAAAATCGTCAGCGAAACCAGCGGCCGCGACGCCGACCCCGGCGAAATGTACATCGTGCAAAAGCGACTCAAGGACTTTGTGGCCTCGGGCCAACTCGGATTCCTGGAAAACGCCTACTTCCTGGGCGGCAACCCGGCCTACCAATGCTCGCCCGAGGAAAACCTGATCCTTTCCGCCCACTACATCGAAGGCTTGCGCATCCAGCTCAAGCTGGCCCGGGCCATGGCCATCTTTGCGGGCAAAAATCCCCACGCCCAGACCATGATCGTGGGCGGCATGACCTGCTACAACGCCATGAACCCCGAAGCCGTGGCCCACTTCCGGGCCCTGTGGGAAGAGACTCTGGAATTCGTGGAAAACGCCATGATGCCGGACATCATTCTCATGGGCCGACGTTTTCCCGAGGCGGCCAACTATGGGCGCACCTCCAACTTCTTCGACTTCTCGGACTTCTACGACACCAACGGGAAAAATCCCTACTTCCGCTCCGGCGTGCTCTGGCAAAATGACTTCAACAAAACCGACAAGCTGGACGTGGACCAGATCGAGGAACACGTGGCCCGAAGCTGGTACGTGGGCGACGAAGCCCGCAAACCGTATGACGGCGTCACGGATCCGAAATACACCAGCTATACGGACGAGGACAAATATTCCTGGTCCAAGGCGCCGCGCTACAAGGGCGAACCCATGGAAACCGGCCCCCTGGCCCGCCGGGCCATTGCCTACGCCCGGGGAGAAAAGGAAACCAAGGATCTGATGGACCATGTGCTCAAGGAGGCCAACCTCCGGCCCGGGCAGATCTTCTCCACCATGGGGCGCACCATCAGCAGGGTGGTGGAAACCACCATGCTCACCCGGCGCATGAAGGGCTGGATCGACGAACTGGACGAGCGCGCCAAGTCGGGCGACGACGAACTCTGCGTGGACTGGAAGATGAAGGATTCCGCCAAGGGCGTGGGCTATTGCTGCGTGACCCGCGGCGGCCTGTCCCACTGGATCCGCATCGAAGACGCCAAGATCGGCAACTTCCAGATGGTGGTGCCGTCCACCTGGAACTTCGGCCCCCGCTGCAAGGAAGGCAAAATCGGCCCGTGCGAAGAATCCCTGATCGGCTGCCCGGTTCCGGATCCGGCGCGCCCCGTGGAGATCCTGCGCACCGTGCATTCCTTTGACCCATGTATTGCCTGCTCCGTGCATCTCGTGGATGCGCGCGGCAAAAAGATCCAATCCGTTCGCGCCCTCTGACCAAGTGGCGGAAAATCCTGAGCCGGATTTTCCGCCACCAGACGTCACCGTGGCGTGAAAAGCGTCCCCAGCTACGGCCCGCCCGCTCCTCCTCGGGCGGGCCGTCCGTTTGCCTCCAGGCGGCCCCGCAGGAGCCGGATTCCAAATAACCGCCCCCGGGCCAACATCATGGCCGGACCGTTGGCGGCCATGGCTCCCCAGCGGATCACCCAGCGGATCACCCAGCGGATCGCCTTTGTTTCACCACCAACGACCATAAAAAACGGCCGGAAGTTCCAACTTCCAGCCGTTTTATTTGCCAAGCCCGGGCCAAGTCTATTTTATTTTTCCACATCCAGCCGACGCTTGGTGGAATACAAAAAGCGCAGGAATTCATACTCAAACGGAGTGCCCGCCGTAAAATACCGGAAGGGCATGCGGGCCCGCTTGTCCACGGCGCGCACCAGGGTATTGGCCTGTCGCACCGGGTTGCGCTCCTCAATGTCCATCAGATCATACAGGGTTTCCATC
>JAQVYA010000081.1 GCA_028708865.1 Desulfovibrio sp.
CCCTCCAACTGGGCGCGCATACGCGTGTATTCCGGCAGTACAAGGGCTTGGCGCTCCACCTGGATTTCCAGGTCGTGAATCCGGGCGCGCAATCCTGCCAGGCGTTCAAACCGCGGCAACAACACGACCCACCCCACCACCAGGGCCGCCATCAGGGCCACGGCCGCCTTAACCACCACCCATTTGTATTCTTCCTGCCAGGTTGCCATGCCGCGCCCTATGCCAGTTGCAGGTGCAAGATCACGTGGAGTACCTCGCCTTCGGGAACGAAATCGCGCACTTCGCTTTTTTGCACCATGACGTCGCCAAACAGGGGCGAGGCCTTGAGCCCGATCAGGTACCGGGTCAGGTCGGTCTCGAAATTCCGTTCTCCGCCGAGCACCACCGCATCCAGCACCAAAAGCCGCACCGGCGCGCCCTGGGAAGGCACTCCGGTTCCGGCCGCCGGGGGGGTGAGTTCCATGTTCAAATTCAGCAGCCGGACCCGGTCCGGAGTAAGACGTTGCAATTCGGTGAGTACAGCCAGGGCCTCATAACGCTGCGCCGCGCTGCGGAGCACGCTGCGGTGAGCATTGACCCGGGCGGCCAGCCGCGTGAGGTCGTCCTGATCCAGCGGCACCCCTTCCACAAGACGCTCTTCCAGGGCTTCGGCCTGGTGGCGCAGGTCCTCGGCCGCTTCCCCGCTCCAGACAAATACGCCCCCCAGCGTCAACGCCAGCAGCATCGCGGCGGCGGAGACGGCATTGGCCGCATATCGCTTGATACGGTCCCGACGACGGGCCACATAGGTATGCGCCAGATTCAAAGTCCGCCCCTGGTCCGAAAGGGCCACGGCCACCGCCTCGTTCATGGCCATGCGTTCGCCCAATGTCCGCGCCCCCTGCACATGGGAAAGGTCAATGGCGCCCAGCGGGTCGAACACCTCCATCTCCAAGGCCAGTTGCCCGGAAATGTATTCGGCGACCTTTTCGCTGCCAAAAATGCGCCCGCTCAGGTGCAGGCGTTCGCAACGTTCGTGAAAATGCTGTGAATAATAGTCCAGAGTGCGTTCGGCCTGCCGCGCCACCCGTTCCAGGGAATCCTGTATCGTGGCAAAGACCGCATCCACTGAAGCTTCCCGACCGGGGAGGGACCGATCCAGAGGCATGCCCAACAACTTGCCCACCAGGAGCTGCCGCGCTGTTTTAAGGTCCATCTCCTGCCCTGGTTCCTCCCCGGGAAGCCGCCCCAGAAGCAGGCTTTCAGCCAACTCCTCGGCCATGGAGTCCAGCCCGAACTTGATGGTCCGGCTAAAGCGGATGAACGCTCCTTCATAAATCGTAATGCAGGAAAACGTGGCTCCCACGTGCAGGCTGGCAGTGAGCCCACCCTGGCACCGGGCCCAGCCCGTGCGGTAAATATTTTGAAATGCGGCAGGGATGGCTGTGATGCCGGTGGCCCGGTAGCCCGCTTCGCGAATCCGGCGCTGGAGCCGTTCCACATCCTGGCGATTGGCCAGCGCGGTGAGCACTTCCACCTTGGGGACTGCGCCCTCGCTCACGACCCCCTGGGCGCGCATGTCCAGGACGAATTCCCGGTCACTGAACCGGCGGTCTTTCTGAAGCTGCCAGTACACGGCGTTTTCCAGGTCGCGGCCGGAGGAGCGCGGCACGCGGACCGTGCAGATATCCACATCAGGGGCGCGGTGCAGCACCCAGACATCGCAACCGGAAGAATAGATCCGTCCCAGCACGGCGCGTAGCTTTGCCACAATGTCCGGATCATCGGCCCCCCGCCCTGACTCCAGAGGGACGGACTGAATATCCAGCAGCCGCCGGGAATCGCCGCCAGACACCTTCACGGCCGTAATGCCGTCCAGGGCGATATCTACCCCCAGCACAGACCGACGAGGAAAACGGAAAAAAGATCGGGACTTGGGTGCGGAGCAGGCTCCAGGAGGCGGACGCTTGGAAGATTTGGCTTTCTTCCCACGACGTTTGGAAACCGGGCGCGACAACACCCCGCCAAAATTCAGCTGCCGTTCCCCGTCATCACGAATAACGTCCAGCAGCGCTTCGTGGAATCCGCCCTGTTTCTCTTCCCCACTCGTCCCCCTTGGCGATTCCGACGCTTCCCTCCCATGGGCCCGTCGAAATGGCTACCTTGCCTGTCGGAATACAACCTGTTCAGATAACGCGAAATTCTTGACTGCTTCGCCCTCCTGGCTCCCCCTTGCGGCTCAGCGCAAAAAATACGCAAAAAGCTGCCCTGAACAGGGTTTTTGGGATAAATTCTAGAATTTCTGTAGCCTTTCTCCCAATAGCGACATTGGGCACCCCTGTCAATACGGCATCGGTTCCATACCTACCTAAATTCCTTCATGTTCTCACACAGTTCTCCCGGGAGTTTGCCCCAGTTCCCCCATAAGATATGGCCTGGACGTTTCATGCTTTCGCAAAATACCGCTGAAACACCTTTCTCAAAAACTATTGTATAACAAGAGTGTTACGTTTAAATTACATCTCATTGCATCTCCCGAATTCCCGCCCGACAATTCTTGCCAACGCAGGACCTGCGCCGAAAGCGAGTCACAGCCTGACAAACTCACTCAGACATTGCGCCCATGCAATCGTCACAAAAAAAGCCGGATCCCCCGAAAAAAGGGAGTCCGGCCTGGACCAAAAAAATTCTCAATCCGGTACAAGCGCTGCGCCGACACCACTACCTCGCCATCAGCGCGAACACCCCCCAGCCCAAATATTCACGCGTGAATGCGGCGTAGCGTTCAGGTTCTGAACGAAGCTGGGCCCGCACTTCCTCTGCAAAGTCATCATCGGGATTCGCTTCAAGCCAGCGACGCATGGTGAGCCACTTGGCGGCTTCGTACCTGTCCCATCCGGCCTGGTCGGCCAGAACCATTTCCACCACATCGTAGCCCAACTCGCCAAACGACGCGAGAAGCTGAGGAAGCACGAGATAGTCGGCAGCGGAATCAGCATGGCATTTCCGCGCAACGTCTTGCGTGGGCGGCAACCGGCGCCAATAGGGTTCGCCAATGAGGATCATTCCACCGGCAAGAAGGCTTTTCGACAGCAGTTCAATGGTGCCGGCAACCCCTCCGCCGATCCAGGTTGCCCCGACACAAGCGGCAAGACCCGCTTTCTTTTCGGCAACGTAACCGCAGGCGTCGTCATGGATGAACTCGACCCGGTCAGCAACGCCCAACTCTCTGGCACGGATTTTCGCCTGCTCGGAGAACAACCGGCTCATATCGACCCCGGTGCCGGTGATGCCGAAGTCGCGCGCCCAGGTGCAGAGCATTTCCCCGGAGCCGCTGCCAAGGTCGAGCACGCGGGTCCCGGGCTCCAGACGCAACGCCTCGCCAAGACAGGCCAGCTTGTCGGACGTAAATGGATTGTGAATGCGATGCGCGCTTTCAGTGATGGTGAATATTCGCGGGATGTCCACTTCAGGAAGCTCCTTGCGGTTGAAGGATGATCGGTGGGGCCATGGACGACCCCGGGACGGTAATTGGAACAACATCCTTCATCAAGCAATATACTCCCTTGAAATACCAATCTTCCCCATCAGAAAAGGCTCTTTTAACCAAGTGCGCCGTATGCTGTGTGCTAGCCCGGAAACTTCAGCAACCTTGGCCAGTAACGGATAAAACAGCCTTGGTACGGCCGCCGGCCCTCCCATTCCATGCCGGTACAGCCCGCGTCCGTACTGAGACGTTTGGAAATCCGGACGATGCTCAAAGCCGAAAACATGGACCTTAAGGTCACACGAACCTTTTCCCATTACGGCGAACGATCCGCCAAATGCAAGCCCGGGTTGCCCCCTGTACAGGCGGTGCCTGCCCCATGAAGGCATGGTAAAATCGCTGACCTGGCCTGATCCCGAGCAAAGGGATGCGGACGTGCCCAGCGTCGGCTACCTTAGGGAATTGATATCCACGGGCTGGCCGCAGCACGGACAACGGTGCACTGTAAGCATGCCGGATTTCCCGGCGGCAACAATGTGCGCACGCAACTGCGCCGGACCGCCCCGAAGATACGCCACCAAAAATGCCGCCCCGCATTGGCAATACCGCTCCTGCATGACCTCGCTCCTTTGCCCCTGTACCGGCCTGGCCGAAACGAAATCAGGCCTGGTCCGCATGTTTGTTTCTGTAGACATCTGTTTTGCCTTGCTAAACATTCAGGTCAAAAAAATATTTTCCCTTTTCCAAAGCCCATTGACCACGATGCACCAATGCGCGAACAAAGTCGCATGCCTCCCGGAGCACGGGGCGGACAGTCCGCAAAGCGCACGCCTCTGGGCTTTCTCCCTTTCCTGCCGTTGAACTTCCAGGGTCCTGCATCGCATCACTACCGCCCGCACCGGCCCTCCATCGAAACGACATCGAGCACCAAGACGAGCGCGTTCCCCCATCAATGATACTCCCTTGAAATCCAAAGCACCTTGCCGATGATGCGGACATTGAGCAGTTCATCACCGGAAAGCTTGATGGGGCTGTAATCCGTGTTGTCACTGTGCAGCACCAGCTGGCCCGGCAACTTCTCGATGCGCTTCACCAGCACGGTATCCTCCACCCCCACGGCGTAAATGCCACCCGCGTAAATATCTGTCTTGGACTGGTCGATGAGCACCATATCCCCGTCGTGCAGCTCCGGTTCCATGCTGTTGCCCATGACCTGCATCAGGACCATGCGTGTGGGGTCGCCCTTGCGGCGCACCCAGTCGGAACGAAAGGCGTAATAGCCCTCGACCCGGCCTTCGGTCTCAAAAGATCCTCCCCCGGCGCACAACCTGGCACGCACCTTGGGGATGCGTTCAAAATCCGCGTCATCATCCAGGGGCAAAGGCGCAGGCCGCGGCGGCTCGCGGCGGACCTTGCCGCGTCCGGATTCCAGCCATCCCGGATCCACTGAGTAGCGCGAGGCAATGTCCAAAATCCAGCGGGCCGGAATGGCGTCCTTTTTCTTGGCCAGGGACACAGCGGCCCGACCGACCCCCAATTCCCGGGCCAGATCAGACTGCGTGCGCAGCTCCGTGCACTCCTGCACTCGTTTGAAAAATTCTGTAAACGCTCGTCCAGCCACGCAGCACCTCGGTTGTTTTGTTTGAACTTTGTATACTTTCACAAAACACCACTGTCAAGCCTTCGCGCAACATTTTGTGACGCATCTTGACCTGGTTCCGGCGCGGTCCTATGGATAGCCATGCCCGGAAACAACATTCTCCTGGAAACAGGCACCAATGAGCTGGAACTCGTGGAGTTCTACATTGACGAACAGTCTCCCGGACAGGCCGAGCCCTACCGTGGTCATTATGGGGTGAACGTGGCCAAGGTGCTGGAGATCATCCGGCAGCCCCGGGTTTCCCCCCTGCCGGACCAGCCCCACGACTGCGTGCTGGGCGCCTTTGATCTCCGCGGGCATATCCTGCCGCTGGTGGATCTGGCCGTGCTGCTGGGCATCCCGTGCCGCGAGCATCAGGACCCGCGAGTCATTGTCTCGGAATTCAACAATCTGCGGACCGCGTTCCTGGTTTCCGGCGTCACGCGCATCCACCGCATTTCCTGGCAGGACATCGAACCCCCGGGAGAGCAGCTGACCCACTTTTCTTCACGCAACGTCACAGGCGTGGTGCGCATGCCGGACCGGCTCATGCTCGTCCTGGACATGGAAAAACTCATTGGGGACATCAGTCCTTCCGCAGCCATGCTGGCCGATGCAAACGAAGTGGACGACGTGGCCGAACGCAACCCCCATTACAAAGCGCTGGTGGCGGACGATTCCGACGCCATCCGAAAGCTCATGGTCACGGTGCTCCGCCGGGCCGGGTTCGAGGTCACGGCCGCGTCCAATGGCCGCGAGGCCTGGCAGATTCTTCAGCAAGCCAAAGCCGAGGCTGGTGAAACGGGGCAGCCGGTGCAGAGCCGGTTCGATGTGGTGGTTACGGACATTGAAATGCCCTCCATGGACGGGCACACTCTTTGCCGCCGCATCAAGGAGGATTCCTTTCTGCACTCGCTGCCTGTGGTGCTTTTTTCCTCGCTCATTACGGACCAGCTGCGCCACAAGGGCGAAAGCGTGGGCGCGGATGAACAATTGGCCAAGCCCGACATCGGCCGCCTCGCGGAAATCGTGCTTGATCTGCTCAGCGCCCGCCGCCGTCCGCCAGCCTGAGGTCCGCCTCCAGCATATCCAGCCGGACATCCTCCAGCACCACTTCCACATCCTGCCCCAGGCGGAAGACGCGGCCCGTGCGTTCGCCCACCAGGATTTCCCGATCACGCCAATAGGCGTAATAGTCATCGTTCAGCGTGGAAAGGCGCACCGTGCCCTCGGTGAGGCCACCCAGCAATTCCACACGAAATCCATAGTCCGTGACCGAGGAAATCACGCCCCGGAAGCGTTCCCCGGTGCGCTGGCCCAAATACAGCACGGCGGCACGGCGGTGAATCTCCCGCTCCGCATCCGTGGCCCGGCGTTCGCGGCTGTTGACCTGGTCCGCGGCGTTGCGCAGCCGCTTGCGGTTGGGAACCGGCTGCTTGCCGTCCCCCAGGGCGGACTTGAGCAGCCGGTGCACCACTAGGTCGGCATAGCGGCGGATGGGCGACGTGAAATGACAATAACTTTCCGAGGCCAGGCCGTAGTGTCCCTCATTTTCCGGCGCATACTGGGCCTGCATCATGGAACGCAGCAGCAGGCGGTTCACCAGGAAGGTCCATTCCGTGGACTCGGCCTTCGCGAGCAAGGCTTGGAGGTCTTTGATGCCCGGGCGCTCGGGCAGTGCCAGGTCCGGCGAGGTCCGACGCAACACCTTGGCGAGCCGCTCCAGCTTTTCCACGTCCGGCCTGGGGTGGATACGGTAGAGGCAGCCAGGCCCGGCACTCTCCAGAAAACGGGCCACGGCCTCGTTGGCCGCCACCATGAATTCCTCGATGAGCTGATGACCGAAGTGCCGTTCCAAAGGTTGCAGCCCGGTGATTCTGTTGTTGTCGTCGGTCTGCACTTCCGCCTCGGGCAGATCGAAATCCAGACTGCCCCGTTCCGTCCGGCGGGACTTGATCTTGCGGGCCAGTTCCTCGGCCACTTCCAGCATGGGCAGGACATGCCGGATGCGGTCGCGCTCGGCAGGCTCCTTTTCCAGCAGGGCGCGCTTGATCTGCCCATAGGTGAGCCGGGCCTTGCTGCGAATCACGGCCGGGAAATATTCGGCCTCGGCCGGTTCGCCCCGGCCAGAGTAGTCGATGCTCACGCCCATGACCAGCCGCGGGGTGTCGGGGTTTAATGAGCACAAGCCATTGGACAGCTTTTCCGGGAACATGGGCTCCACAGAAAGCGGGAAATAATAGGAGTTGCCCCGCTCGTAGGCCTCCTGATCCAGGGCGGAACCAGGCCGCACGTAGTGGCTCACGTCCGCAATGGCGACCCAGAGCCGATACCCCTGCTTGCCTCGGCGCTCCACAAACACGGCATCGTCGAAATCCTTGGCCGTGGCTCCGTCAATGGTCACGAAATCCAGGTGCTGCAAATCACGACGGTCCCGGAAGTCCTCTTCCCGGGGCTGCTCGGGCAGAGCCGCAGCCTCGTCCAGGGCCTGCCCGGGAAATTTCGTGGGCACCTGGTGCGTGGCTTTGACCAGGGCTTCCTGCACACTGAGGTCGTTTTCGTTGCCCAGCACCTTCTCCAGCCGGGCCTCCCAGAGGTGCGGCTCCACCCGTTCGCCGGGCACGGCCAGGATAACCTGCCCGGGCCGCAGCTTTTCATTGGTTTCCACGGCCATGCCAAAGCCCAACAGCGGGTCCGTGGGGCGACAAATATAGGCCCCGCCCCCCAGGCCGCGCACCACGCGGGCGGTCAGGCTCTTGCGCCCCCGTTCCAACACGCGCACGATGCGGCCTTCATTATTCTTCCTGCGGTGTTCGCGCACCACGGCCGCCACTACGCGGTCCCCATGCCAAGCGTCCCCCAGGTCCTTTTCAGAAATGAACAGGTCCTTGCGCCGGGAATCTTCGGGCACCACAAAGCCCACCCCCGAACGTTTGACCTCCAGACGACCCGTGACGAGCCGCATTTTGTCCAGCAGTCCGTAGGCACCGCGCGTCTTGATGAGACGCCCCTGGTCCACGAGGTTCTTCAAGGTCTGCCGCAAGGCGGGCCGGTCCCGCTTCTTGAGCCCCAGGGCCCTGCCAATGTCGGCGCGGGTCATGGGCCGGGCTCCCTGGCGAAACACGGCCAGCACGCTTTTTTCACTCAGCGGACCGGCATCCTGGGATGGACGCTGCTTTTTTTTCTTCTTTCCTGCCACGTTATTCATTCTCCTTCGCCTCGCAGGGCGGGGTGGATTCATTTTCGACCGGATTGCCGGTCCCGTTTTTTTTCCGCTCAGCCGCCGATGCCCCATTGGCCAGCCCGGCCCGAATCTTATCGAACCGGGCGTCCCACCAGGCATCGAACCGGGCCCCCTCCAGGCCATGCCCCCGCCACGCCGGGCCAAAGCGCACATCCAGATCAAACGTCCAAAAATTGTCCCGGGAAAGGGGCCCCAGTTTCACCGCGTCCTTGGGCGTGCAGACCACGTGCGGGCAGCGCAGCCTAGCAGCGCGCTGCTCAATGGCCTTCACGTCCAGCCGCGAAAACGGGTGATGGTCCGGGTAGATGATGTGCTCCTTGGGCGCGTGCCCCATGAACCGGGTGGCCGTGCGTTCCACCTGGGCCGGCTCTCCTACGCCCGTAACCAGCATGTAGGGCTGTTGCAGGGGGTGCGGACGGCGCTGTCCGGTGAGCACATGTACCAACCCCTGGACCACGAGTTCAAAACTGAACACCGGCACCCCAAAGCTGAGCAGACGCCGCTCAAACAAGGGAACCATGCGCCGGAATCCGGCGGCCGATGTCTTGATCAGAAAGGCACCGGCCCTTTGCAGGGCGGAACTGCCCTCACGCCAGCTCCCGGCAGGGATGACCCGGCCCCAGCCGGATCCCAGGTCCGAGGGGCGCAGCAGCACCAAATCCAGGTCGCGGCGGACCGCCAGATGTTGAAACCCATCGTCCAGAAACACCACGCCGGGCCGGGCGTTGCGCTCGGCCCAGCGGCCGCCCCGCGCCCGCACCGGGTCCACCACGATGCGCGCCTCGGGATGGCGGCGGCAAAGCATCAAGGGCTCGTCCCCGGCCTCCTCGGCCAGATGCCCGGGCTGCACCAGGTGCGGCAGGGATCGCGGCCGGGCCCGGTATCCACGGGTGAGCACCACGGCGTCCAGGTTGCGCTGGGCCGCCCAGTCCAGCAGCCAGTCCGTAAGGGGCGTCTTGCCCGTGCCGCCCCAACCGATATTGCCCACGCTCACCGTGGGCACCCGGGCGCGCCAGGATCGCAGCACCCGCGTCTCGTACAATCGGCGGCGGATCCGCATGCCCCCGGCATAGGCCGCGCCCAGGGGGGCCAGTAGAGGATGGAGAATATGTTGGTACTGTTCGATGCGCATCATTACTATCGGTTGTAGCCGTTCGCGGGCTGCGGGGGAACCCCCGGGAAAACCATCCGTCCACCAAATCGCACGGCAAGGCCAGACAGCGAAAATTAAAAACAACGCGCTGGTCAGCGTGCCGTGCTGCTTAGGAATCCGAAATTTCGCACGCCTTGGGCCGAAGTCCCAAACAAACCTTGCGGCAAAATCAAAAAGGGGGCCTTGCGGCCCCCCATGTCATCATATTCCTGGCTGGAGATTCAACCGTTAATCCCGGGCCGCGCCCATAAAGCGCAGCAGGAACAGGAACAGGTTGATGAAGTCCAGGTAGAGCTTGAGCGCGCCCATGATGGTCATCTTGCGCACGGCTGCCTCGCCGCCGGCCGAGGCGGTATCGCCCATGACCTTGAGCTGCTGGGTGTCGTAAGCCGTAAGCCCCAGGAAAACCAGCACGCCGATGCCGGAAATCACGAAGCCCATGGTGGCGCTGCCCAGGAAAATGTTCACCACCGAGGCCAGCACAATGCCGATCAATCCCATGAACAGCAGGCTGCCCCAGGAGGTCAGATCCTTCTTGGTCAGCAGGCCGTACGCGCTCATGGCGCCGAACATACCCGCCGTCACCACGAACGTAGCGGCCACGGACTGCTGGGTATAGACCAGCAGGATGGGCGAAAGGGTCAGCCCGTTCAGGGCGCTGTACCCCAGGAACGACCCCATGGCCGTGGCCGGGGACATCTGGCGGATGCGCAGGGACAGGAAAAAGACCAGGCCCAGTTCGGCCAGGATCAAGAACAACATCGAGTTGACGGCAAAGTTCAGAAGCGGCTGGATGTTCACCGTGGCCCAGGCCACGCCTGCCGTGAGCAACAAGCCGCCGCTCATCCAGGCGTACACGCCGCGCAGGAACTCGTTGACCACTTCCGCCCTGGGGCGGGAGGCGCTGGTGGGCATACCATACTGCATCATCGTCGTATTCCTCCTACGGAAGGTTGTCACCGGATTCAAAATCTCCCCTGCGGCAACGCCACGAAAAACCGTTTTTCGTGATCCGGCTTGGCAGGGAGGGGGAGCTCCTTTCCGCCGTAAGAGGCGGCGGAAGCTTCAAGGGAGCGAAAGACAGGCGATCCGTCAGCAATCTTCGCTTGGTGGAAGATAAGTTCTTTGTTCCACCCTGGCAAGGGGAATCCACTTAATAGGAATATTTACTATTTTCTTGACAACGGGAAAAAACTCGTGTTCAGTACATTCCGGCGCAGGGAATGCCCCGCCGTGAACACGTCTGTAACCTCATACTCGATAGGAGCATCTCATGAGCAAGACCCTTGAAAATCTGAAAACCGCGTTTGCCGGTGAGTCCCAGGCCAACAGAAAATATCTCGCCTTTGCCGAAAAAGCCGACGCCGAAGGCCTGCCCCAGGTGGCTCGGCTGTTTCGCGCGGCCGCTGCGGCCGAAACCATCCACGCCCACGCTCACCTGCGGCTCATGAAGGGCATCGGCAGTACTGCCGAGAACCTCAAGGAGGCCATCTCCGGCGAAAGCTACGAGTTCCAGTCCATGTATCCCGAGATGATCAAGGACGCGGCCGCCGAAGGTGAACGCGCCGTGGAACGGTATTTTGGCTTTGCCAACGAGGCGGAAAAAATCCATGCCGCCCTGTACACGGAAGCGGCTGAAAAAATGGGCGACCTGGAAGAAGCCGAGTACCACGTCTGTTCCGTGTGCGGCCACACCGTGGCCGGGGAGCCTGAGGGCAAATGTCCCATCTGCGGGGCCGCGCCCAAGGCCTACTTCAAGGTGGACTAATCGTCCCCCTGATATGTTTGGCACTCAAACGCCCTGGTCCGCCGGGGCGTTTTTCTTTTCCGCCGCGCCGCCACGTTCCCCATTGACCAGGACCTTTTTTTTCTCCACTATCCGCACCAATTAGTCTTTGCATACAGAAAAGACCCAAGGCGCATTGTCATAACCAAGGAGGAAGGGTGAGTTTTATCGGCAACCTGATCTGGGTTTTGTTTGGTGGGTTATTCATGTCTCTGGGGTGGCTGCTGGCCGGCCTGCTTATGCTGGTGACCATCGTGGGCATCCCCTGGGTGCGTTCCTGCGTGACTCTGGCCCATTTTTCTTTGGTGCCTTTTGGCAAGACCGTTGTGCTGCGTCGCGACCTCACGGGCCAGGACGACCTGGGATCCGGCTCCCTCGGCACAGCCGGGAACGTGGTCTGGTTCATCCTGGCGGGCGTCTGGTTGGCCATCGGCCATGTGCTCTCCGCCATTGTCACGGCCCTGACCATCATCGGCATTCCCTTTGCCTGGCAACACCTCAAGCTGGCTCGCGTGGCCCTGGCTCCGGTGGGCAAGGCCGTGGTCACCACCCGCGAAGCCCGCATGCTGGCCGAGAAACTGGGCCGCCCCGTAAGCCTGATCTGACCCGGACATCAAAAAAGGGAGAGCCGCACAAGGCCCTCCCCCAACGAATTTCTGCCAGGTACGCGGCCACGCCGGTCAGCCCATGAAGTCCCGCGCCCAGCGCAGCAGGTTGATGCCGATGAGCAACGCGCCTTCCCAGCGGCGCACGCGCCATCCTGTACGGATCAGCACCAGCACCAGAAAGACCATGCCCACCAGAAGCACGAGCCCGGGCAGGGCCTGTTCGGAAACGCGCAGAGGACGCAAGAGGCACGTGAGTCCCAATACTCCGGCAAAGTTGAAGAAGTCCGAACCGATAAGGTTCCCGAGCAACATGTCGTTGCGGCCCTTGAACGAAGCGGCAAGACAGGTGACTAACTCGGGCAGGGAAGTGCCCGCGGCCACAATGGTCACGCCGATGACCCAGGAGCTCACCCCCAGGGAAGCGGCAATGCTCGACGCGGACTCCACCATAAAATCTCCGCCCAGGGCAATGGCCGCAAACCCGGCCAGCAGGACGGGGTAGTCCCACCAGCGGGCCTTGCGCACCGGCCCTTCCTCCTCCACCACCAATTGACTGCCCCGGAAAAAGAGAAACACCAGATAGGTGATCAGGATGCCAAGCAGGACGAATCCGGCCGGGCGGCCCAGATTCCCGGTCAGGGCCAGCACCAGGATCAGCACGGTGGTGGCGAAGAGCAGCCCTCCGTCCCGCCAAAGCAGGGTCGGGTTGGTGCGGATGGGCTTGATCATGGCCATCAGCCCCAGAATAAAGCCCAGGTTGAAGATGTTGGAGCCCACCACGTTGGACAGGGAGATATCTTCCAGCCCCTTGAACGCGGCCGTGGCCGTGACCAAAAATTCGGGCGCGGATGTGCCCATGGCCACGATGGTCAGGCCGATGACCAGCTCCGAGATGTTGAACGTCCTGGCAATGGCCGAAGCCGAATTCACGATCCAATTGGCTCCGAACCAAAGCAGGATCACCGCCAGGAAAAAAAACAGAATGTCGTGCAGCATATGTTTGGGAACTATGCCTGATATAAGGCCTCAGGACAATGGCGTATCAGGGTGTAGGAGCACGTCTGGCCAGCGCGGCGGGCAAGACCAGGCGCGACGCTGCGCAGAGTCGCCGCTTTTCAACCGCGGGTCTGGTCCGCCCGGGCCTCGGCGCACTCCAGCTTCCATTCCTTAAGCCCGACCGTATCGGGTTCGACCCAGGGCAGGGATGTATTTCGGCCAGGCGTCACGCGCACCACATCCACTCCGCGGCCATGCCGGACCGCGACCCCTACGGGAGCGCCGGACCGCACCGCTTTGGGTGAATAGGAGGCCATGAGCGCGGCCGCATCCAGCACGGTCTCCCGATTCCAGTCCTGCCCCGGCAGCGGACGCCCCAGCGCCAGCGGGCTGGGAAAGCCGTCCACATCGAAAAGGTAGTCCCCGGGCCGAGCCAGTTCCTGGATGCGTTCGTTGTCGTCCTTGTGGCGACCGATGCTCAGCCAGTGCGCCCCTGCCCAAAATTGGCGTCCCAGAGTGGCCAGCTGAAAATCCGTAAGATCCGGAGCCGGATCATGCTTCAAAATATGATAAAATCGCCCTGCTGATTCCGGTTCCGTGAGCAAACAGCCCCCGGCGGGCGTGGGGATTTCGGGAAGCGCGTAGACGTTGCGGGCCAGGTGCAGTTGAGCCTTGCGGCCGCGGCCGCCCATGTCCAACAGTCGGGAACGGTCCACCAGCCCGCTCTCCTCCATGGGCGTGGGGTCGAGCTTTTGGGCGCAGAGCGGCCGCAGCAACACATCCGAGACGTCCGCCTGCTTGCGGATCAGGTTCAAGGTATCCCGGCGCTGGGACATGGGCCGCTGGCCCACCACCTCGCCGGAGATGAGAAACCGCGCCCCATAGGCCGCCAGCAGCTCCCGGGCATGGGAAAGCATCAGTATCTTGCAGTCCACGCAGGGGTTCACCAGCCGGCCGTATCCGTGGGCAGGGTTCAGGAGCATGCGCACAAAGGCTGCGGAAATATCCACGCTCGTGAGGTCCAGCCCATAGATGCGCTGCCAGTGGTCCAGCTTGTGCGGCTTGCCGAAAAAAGGGGTCACATAATGCAGTCCCAAAACCCGCAGCCCTTGATCCTGCACCACTTTGGCCGCCAGGATGGAATCCAAGCCCCCGGAAAAAAGCGCCAGTGCGTCGTACTTCATGTCCATGGCTGGGGCTTCATACGTGAGCCCGGACCGGAGCGCAAGCTGGTCAATACGGGCCAAGGCGGTGGGGCGTCACGCCCTGGGAGAACGGCTTGAGTCCTTCGGTGACGTGCAGGCCCCGGGAAGAAAGGTGCACGAGTTCGGACGGGGCTGGGCGCCCCCGGGCATCAAAGGCCACGTTCACCAACGGGGCCAGAGGCGTGGCCGGGTCGTGCCGCCAGACCATGCCTGACCGGCCGTCGGAAAGCCGAACCATGGTGCCGGGCGGATACACCCCGCTAAAGCGAATGAACCGCTCCAGATCACTGGTGCGGTGCCGCTGCTCCCGGCTCTGGTATAGCAGGGTCACGGCCTGGGCCGGAGACATGGTCAGGGGGCGGCCGCCCGTGCCCAGCAGCGCGTCCAGATGGTCGGCCAGGGCCAGGATGCGGCCAAAGAGTCCTCGTTCATGGCCGGAAAGGCCCTGGTGGTAGCCCTGTCCATCGTGCCGCTCGTGATGTTCCAGCACGGCGCGCAACACGGCCCGTGGCAGGCCCTGGGGCTCCAACAGCCGGACCCCGTCTGCGCAGTGCCGGGCAAATACCTTTTGCTCCGCTTTGGAAAAATTCTTCGGGGCC
>JAQVYA010000082.1 GCA_028708865.1 Desulfovibrio sp.
GTATGCAATTTCATATTAAATTCCTCCTTATGGTTGGTATGGGGCATGCGTCGAATTCTGTCAATGAGAGAACAAAAAACGCTCCACTCGTTCCAGCACCTGTTTTTTCTTGCCCGCAGAATTCCTTCGCGATACACCCACCCCCATGAATGTTCTCATGGCCTACCTTGTTTTGCTGATAATAATCGGAATTCTGGACTGGCGACGTGCGGGCGATTGGAATGAATATGTCCTTGCCGGAAGAAGCAAATCCGCTTCAGCGGTCACGTTGTCCATTCTAGCCTCTGTAGTGGGGGCCAGTGCCACCATGGCCGTGGTGGACATGGCCTACCGTACCGGATTCCCCGCTTTTTGGTGGCTTGCAGTGGGGGCGGTGGGTCTGCTCTTCCAGGCGGGCCTACTTTCGCGACGCGTACGCAACCTTCGCGTCAGTACCTTGCCCGACCTGGCGGAACGAGTCGCCGGGCCCTGGATGCGCCGCGTATCCGCTCTGGTGGTGGCTGCCGGATGGACAGGGATCGTGGCCGCCCAATTCGTGGCCGCTGCCAAAGTGGCGACCACGCTTTCTGGACAAAGCCCCTTCACCATGACCCTGATTACAGCCGCAGTCATTACAGGGTATGCCGTTCTTGGAGGGCAGCACTCCGTATTCAGAACGGATATGCTTCAATTCGGCCTGCTGGCGGCTGGACTGGCCTGGCTACTGGTCAGACTCTACGGTCCGGCCCCGATTCCTTTGGAAGCTCTTAGCTTCGAAGCTCTCAATGCATCTTTCGGGACTTGGGATTTCATGGAATTTCTTTTTCTTGTAGGCGGGTCCTATTTCATTTGTCCGATCATCTTCAGCCGCCTGTTCACAGCCCGAACCGCCCGGGCCGCGCAACGCGCCTCTCTGGCTTCCGGCCTGCTCCTTCTTCCGCTGAGCCTCGGCATTACCGCCATTGGCCTCTGGGCCGGATACCATATGCCCGGCATCTCGGGCGACGTACTGACCACCGTGGCTCAAGCGTGTCTTAGCGGTCCAACCGCCACCCTCTTTTTCCTAGCACTGCTTTCGGCTATTGTCTCCTCGGCCGACACTTGCCTTCTGGCCGTGGGTTCCATTGTATCTCAGGATCTCATGGGCTCACGCCGCATCCGGACTGTACGCGGCGTGGTGTTGCTCACCGGACTTGCCGCCACAGGTATTGCCCTGAAACGACAAGACATCATTGGAATTCTTTTAGAGGCTTACGGAATTTTCACGGCCGGTCTGGTGCCGCCGCTGGCGGCCGGGCTACTGGCTCGCGGCCGCTGGACGCCGCATTCAGGCATGTTGCTCTGGGCCGCTCTACTGGGCGGCGGCACGGCTCTGGCCGGGAGCGCGCTGGACCTGTCCTGGCTTCCCATGACCGGACTGGGAATCTCCTTTCTCGTCAGCGTGACCGCCTGCCTGCCTTTAGTCCGGCAGCAACTCTGTTCCGCCAAATAAGGGGGCAAAGTTCGCTCCACGCCCCTTTTGATCACTCGGCAGAAGAGCAATGCGTTCGGAAAATCCATAGCGAACCAACCCCTGGCGCAAACTCTCCAGGGCATGGTTTCGCATGTAGGCATCCACGACAGGATGCTCGTTGAACACCACGCCCTGAAGTGAAATACCACGGCCCGCCAGCACTTCCAACGACAGAAGGCTATGGTTGACCGCGCCCAGCCTGGCACTGGCCACCAACACCACGGGCCATTGTTTCACCTGCACCCAATCCAGGGTGGTCATGTCCCGCGTCAACGGCACAAGCAATCCCCCCGCTCCTTCCACGAGCAGAGTGTCCACATCCTGCCCAGCCTTGGATACGGCCTGCTCCAGCACGGCAAGGTCCAATTTTTTGCCTTCAAGGGACGCGGCCAGATCCGGGCTGGCCGGATAAGAAAAACAGGCCGGACACTCCGGAAGCTCCGCAATTTTGTTGATCCCCTGGTACACGGCCCGGTCGCCGGGGTCGTCCCGCAGGCCTGTCTGCACTAGTTTCATGGCTGAGGCGCGCTTGCCCTGCCCGAGCAGCCATTCCAACAGTCGCGCGGTGGCCACGGTTTTGCCCACATCCGTGTCGATTCCACTGATGAAAACAATCATACTCCTGCCTCGCGAATCCCGTTATCGGCCCGCAGGACCTCACACACGGCCCCGGTCAACACCGCAACCTCCTCACGAGACATGACATAGGGCGGCATCACATAGACCAGCTTCCCGAATGGCCGAACCCAGACCCCCCGATCCACAAATTGCTTCTGAATGGCAGCCATATTTACAGGAGAGTCCAGCTCCACCACCCCGATAGCCCCCAAAACACGCACATCCGCCACATGCGGCAGGGAGCGGCAAGGTTCCAGCCCCTGTTTCAATTCCTGTTCCAAACGCAACACCCGGGGCTGCCACGGCTCTTGTTCCAACAAGTCCAGGCTGGCCAAGGCCACGGCACAGGCCAATGGATTGCCCATAAAAGTAGGGCCGTGCATGAACAGACCCGGTTTGGCGGAACAAATGGTCCGGGCCACGTCCTCGGTGGCCAGAGTCGCCCCCAGAGTCATGTAGCCACCGGTCAGCGCCTTGCCCACACACATAATATCCGGGGACACCCCAGCATGGTCAGCGGCCCACAATCGGCCGCTGCGGCCGAATCCTGTGGCGATCTCATCAAAAATAAGCAACACCCCGGCTTCATGACACAGGGAACGCAGGGATCGTAAATATCCGGGATGATAAAAACGCATGCCTCCTGCCCCCTGAACCACAGGCTCCAGAATTACGGCGCAAATCTCACGAGCATGTTGCCGCAGCAGCCCGGCCAAGGGTTCGATATCCGCGTCATCCCACTGTCCATCAAAGGGTATTGCAGGCTCCGGAGCAAAAAACTGACGGGGCAATGAACCGGAAAACAAGGAATGCATTCCATTGACGGGATCGCAGACGGACATGGCATGGAACGTATCGCCATGGTATCCACGCCGAACCGTTAAAAAACGACACTTTTCCGGACAATCGCGGGCCGCCATGTACTGCATGGCCATTTTCATGGCCACCTCCACGGAAACCGAGCCGGAATCGCACAAAAATACCCGCTCCAGCCCTTGCGGCGACATGCGGGCCAAACGGGCGCATAACGTGGCTGCTGGAGCGTGCGTCAGCCCGCCGAACATCACATGGGCCATCTTGTCGACTTGGCTGGTCAAGGCTCTGTTCAGTGTCGGATGATTGTAGCCGTGCACCATGCACCACCAGGAAGCCATACCGTCAATGAGTTCCCGGCCATCAGCCAGCAGCAGGCGCACCCCTTCGGCTCCCACGACCTCGTGCACAGGAAGCGGATTCACCGTGGAAGCATAAGGGTGCCAAGCGTGGCAACGGTCCAGATCAAGAATGGAATCGGTTTCGTATCGCATCCAAGGGCGATACGGAAGAAATCCTCAGGAAGCAAGGGGGAGCGAGGCCTGTCCGGTCACTGCACCTGCTGGCGCACCCGGAGAAAAGCCAGCACGATGTCCGCCACATCCGCAGGAGCCTGAAAGACCAGCCCATGTCCGGCATTGGTGAAATTCACCAACCAGGCCGGACCGCTCACCAGTTGCGAGGCCAGACGGCTCCGTTCGGCAGGCACGACTTCGTCCTGGTCCCCAGTGAGGAACAACACTGGCAGACGTATTTCCCCCATCCGCCCCTTGGTTCCAGGCCACTCTGCAATGGCTTCGCGCTGAAATGTCATCATCTCCGCATTGGGCACAACGCGCATGGAAGGAAGCAGATCCTGATAATCCTCATGGGCGTCCATCCAGGCGTCCGGGAACAGATGCTGGGCAGGCCGGTCAGTGCGACTGCCGGTAATGCGTTTCAAGGACTGCATAATGGCGGGGTTCTCCACGTCCGTGGCATACAAAACCAGCTTGCTTACCAACTCCGGATGATCCAAGGTCAGTTCCTGCGCGATGCATCCACCCATGGACCACCCCAGCACCGCAGCCTGCTCCACGTCGAGCCCACGCAGCAGCTGCGCCGTGTCCTCGGCCATCAGCTTGATAGACAATGGAGTATAATCCGCTGTGGAGTCGCCCATGCCACGGTTGTCAAACACAATGACCCGGCGCTCACTGGCCAGGGCCTCCAGAAACTCTTCCGGCCAAAGGTCCATGGTCACTCCATACCCGGTAATAAGCAGCAGCGGCTCTCCCTGGCCATACATCCGGTATGCCAGAGTGGCCCCGCCCGCGCTGACGCGCCCTTCGTCGATCCAGGATTGGGCCCCGGCGTGAAGGGGAAACAGCAGCAGCGCGACGCAAAACAAAAAACGAATGAACATGAACGGTTCTCCTTGGTTGGGCAGCCACCTCTCCGGCATAAACCCCTGTAGGGATTTCGTCTAGTAGGCAGGATGCCTCCGCAGGCAACAAAAAAGACGCCCCCGAGGGCGTCCGTATCATTTATTTAAAAAACGAGACTCAATCGTCGTCCGCACGTCGATCCGTCCCGTTGCGCCGTTCTCCCTGCTCCCGTCGATCCGGCCGAACACGCTCACCCTGCCGCCGGTCCTCGTTGGACCGCCGGTCCCGGCCCGAGCGCCTTTCCCGGCCAGAACGCCTCTCCATATCTGGAAATTTCTGATCCATGGAGTCTCCTTGTTTCCGGCGGGGCTGATCCCGAAAGAAGCGCCGGTGGCTACTCCCGGGAAATCGCTTCGCTGGGGCAACTGTCAATGGCCTCCTCAACGCACTCCAAATCAGAATCCGGCTCCTTGACTACGGCTTTTTCCGAGTCCTCGTTCATTTCAAACACATCCGGGCACAGCTCCACACAGGTTTCACAACCGATGCATTCGTTCTCATCGATGACGATGGCCATGTATTCCTCCTTGGTTGCGTTGCACACGAGGCAGATCGCCTTTGGGAATCATCGTTCACAATATAACGCAGCCGATGCGAAATTCAAACCCTTATTTCGAATTTACCCGTACCACCGCCCGGATGCCGCATCAGGACGCATCTTTGCCTCCTCAGGGTCCAGTCCATCCTGGCCGAATGCCCCGACAGTCTATGAAAGCCGAATAGCTTCCTTGACCGACCCCGAAGACTTTATTTTTGACAACGCCCCATAAAGCTGATCCAGACTCCGCACCTCCACGGTGAGCTCCAGTACGGAGTTACCATCAACACTTGATTCAAAGGTTCCGGAATCGATATTGATATCTTCATCAAACAAAATCCGGGTAATCCTGGCCAGCATGCCCTTATTGTTCGAACAGCGAATACGCACCCGGGCCGGGTACGGATGGTCTTCCTGCCCCTCCCAGGTCACGGTCAAAAGCCGTTCGGGTTCAAAATTCTTCAGGTGGGGACAATCGCTACGATGCACGGTAACGCCCCGCCCCCGGGTGATGTACCCGGTAATGGGTTCTCCCGGCAGGGGGTTGCAGCAGGAGGCAAATCGTACCAACACATTGTCCACGCCGCTGATGTTGATCCCCTCGCTCTTGGCCTTTGCCTTGTTTTTCGAAGGCTGTTCCTCGGCTTCGGGCAACTCCTTGGCCTCGGGTTTCCCTTCCATCAGCGCATAAAGGCGTTTGAGGGCCTTGTTCGGCGTAATCCGGGCATAGCCGATCTGAGAAAGCAACTCGTCCGTGGAAGGGATGGACCACGCATCGGCCAGCTTGGCAAACCAACCTTCCTTCATGGCTTTGGCCACGTTGATGCCGTGCTTGCGTCCTTCCTTTTCCAGCAGTTCCTTGGCCAGGGCGATGCTGCGTGCTCGCTCCTCAGTCCGGATGTAATGCTTGACCCGGGTGCGGGCCTTGGCGGTTTTCACAAACTTGAGCCAGTCCCGGCTGGGAACCCGCTTTTTGTCCGTCAGCACTTCCACCTGGTCGCCGTTGGTCAACGCTGTGGAAAGAGGGACCAGTTTCCCGTTGACCTTGGCTCCGGAACAGTGGTCTCCCACTTCCGTATGGATGGCATAGGCAAAGTCCACCGGAGTGGCCCCTTCCGGCAATTCTTTGATGTCTCCGGCCGGGGTGAATACGTAGACCTCATCCTGAAAAAGATCGAAACGCAGGGAAGCCATAAATTCCCGCGGATCGGACAATTCCCGTTGCCAGTCCATGATCTGCCGCAACCAGGTAAAGCGGTCCGCATCCCGCTCGGAAGGTCCGCCGCGGCGACGGTGCCCCTTGCCCGCCTCCTTGTACTGCCAGTGGGCGGCCACGCCATACTCTGCCACACGGTGCATTTCTTCAGTACGAATCTGGATCTCGATACGTTCGCCATCCGGCCCTACCACCGTGGTGTGCAGGGACTGGTACATGTTGGCCTTGGGCGTGGAGATATAATCTTTGAATCGCCCGGGCACCGGTTTCCAGATGGAGTGCACGAGTCCAAGCACGGCGTAACAATCCTTGATGGAATCCACCACCACGCGAAAGGCGATCAGGTCGTAGACCTCGTCCAACGTCAGGTTCTGTTGCACCATCTTGTTGTACGTGGAAGTCAAATGCTTGGTCCGGCCCAAAACGTGCCCCTTGATCTTATTCTTCCGCAGCATCTCCGAGATCAGCCCGATGACCTTTTCAATATACTCCTGTCCCGCGGTGTGATGCTGGCGCACTCCCTCACTGAGTTGCTCGAACACATCCGGGTGTATGTACCGCAGGCAAAGGTCCTCCAACTCGATCTTGAGCCGGTGCAGGCCGAGTCGGTTGGCCAAAGGTGCATAGATTTCCTTGGTCTCCTGGGCGATGAGCCGCTGCTTCATGGGCTTCATATATTGCAGGGTGCGCATGTTGTGCAGCCGGTCCGCCAATTTGACCATAAGAACGCGGATGTCTTCAGCCATGGCGAGAATCATTTTGCGAATGTTCTCTCCCTGCGCCATGGCCTTGGATTCAAATTCCATCTGGGATATTTTGGTCACCCCGTTGACGATGTCTGCCACTTCCTCGCCGAACAGTTCGTCGATTTCGTCGAGTGTGGTTTCGGTGTCCTCCACCGTATCATGCAGCAACCCCGCTGCCACGGTGGGTTCGTCCATCTGCATTTCCGCGAGTATATTAGCCACGGAAAGGGGGTGGGAAATATAGGGCTCGCCCGAGCGGCGCACCACGCCTTCGTGAGCCTGGGCCGAGAAGACATAGGCTCGCTGGATCAGCGCCAAATCGGGTTTGTCGATATATGAAGCGACTTTGTCGGTAATTTCCGTTATGCGTATCATGGGTGGTATCTATTGGATCAAGCGGGGCGTCGTGCCCTGCAGGGATGCGGGTATCCACCAGCGGTCGGCGTTATAGCCGATGCCCGCCGGTGCGGGGTCAATGCCTTGAACACGGGCCGCCACGATGGGCAGGGCCATGGGCACATACAAAAAACAATAGGGCTGGTCTTCGTGCAGAATTTCCTGCACACGCCAGTACAGCTTGCGCCGGACCTCCCGATCCAGCGTCTTCCGGGCCCGGTCCACCAAAATATCCAGCTCGGCATTGCGATACCGGACGAAATTCAGCCCTCCCTCACGGGCATTATCCGAATGCCAGACGGAATATGGGTCCGGCTCAGCTGGCGTGGTCCAGGCCAGAATCAAAGCGTCAAAACGTCCCTTATGGACAAATTCATTCAGAAACGTAGCCCATTCCACGGCGCGGATATCCACCTTGATCCCGATCTCTCCCAAACGGTATTGGATGATGGTCGCGGCGCGCAACCGTTGGGCGTTGCCCTGGTTGGTCAAAAGGGTAAACTGAAACGTCCTGCCGTTTTTGTCCAGCAGTCCGTCCCCGTCATGATCCGCCCATCCGGCCTCGGCCAGCAGCGCCAGTGCCTGGTCCGGATCAAAGGAGTACGGCTTCAGATCGTCCCGAAAAGCCCAGGTTCCAGGCTGGAACGGACTTCGCGCAGGCTGCCCCAGGCCCAGAAGCACTCCCTTGACGATTTCTTCTTTATCAATGGCGTGAGCCAGTGCGCGCCGCACCCGTGGATCCGAAAAAACAGGATGTTCCAAATTATAAGCCATATAGGTATAGGCAGGCGAAAGGTAGCGATACTTGTTGAAACGTTCCTCCCAAGCGGCCCCTTGGGTTTGAAATTTGTAATCCATGGGCGACAAGGACATGAGGTCCAGGTTCCCGGCCTTGAGTTCCAAGAACTGTGTGGCCTGGTCCGGGATGACCCGATAAACCAGCGTGTCGATGTGGGGTCGCCCCAAAAAATAATCTTCGTTGGCCGTGAGTACGATATGCCGCCCGTGTATCCATTCCTTCAGCCGGTAAGGTCCAGCCCCCAGTGGTTCCCGGCTATAGCGGGTATTCAGCAGGTCCTCCCCTTCCAAGGCATGGCGGGGCAATATGGCGTGCGCCCAGGTCACCAAGGCCCGGGCAAAAGGTTCGTCATAACGCACCTCAAAACTGTACGGGCCGGTCACGGTGAAATCCCGCACCCGCTCGTAGTCCCCGGAGTAGGGGGTCGGTGTGCCGGGATCAATCATGAGACGATAGGTAAATTCCACGTCCCGGGCCGTCAACGGCTTGCCGTCAAACCAGCGAATATCGCGCCGCAGCTGGAAACGAAGCAATCGTCCTTCGTCCAAAACCTGGTACGATTTTGCGGCCCAGGGCACGAGTTCCAAATTCCGGTTATAACGCAACGGAGCCACGAACAGCCGACTCGTAATCGAACTGGAGGCCGTGTCCGAGGCGATCATGGGAATAAGGTTGTCGGCATCGCCGAGCATGGCCTCCACGAGCCTTCCTCCGGAGACCGGTCCGTCCGGAGCCGCGGCGGTATCCGCCCCTGCCATCGAACATTCCAAAGCCAACACGACAAACAACAATGCCGCATCCAGGGCCACCCTGCCCCACGGTCGGGTATAATTCTGCAAAATACGCATCTTTCCCTTGCCAATGTCCAAGTAATCCATCATATACTACTGGATGCGGTCGAAGCTGGCCTTTTAGTATGTACCAAACGTCCTGAAAAAGCCACCAGCGAACTTGCCCGTGTCAACGGAATCAGCTATTGGTGACCACTACCCGGTTTTCCCCTCGGGAAGTGTTATGATACATGAAAAACTATACCCTTACGGAAGGGTACCTCAGACAGTCAGGAGTATGCGCTTCTCATGTCCGGTGATGAAGCATTAGTCAAGGAAATCCTTCAAGGTTTCGTTCACAACACCATTCCCGAGTATATCCTGGAAGGTTCCCAGGATATCCTGGATACCGGTGGTGTGATCAAGCTCGACGTACATCGGCGCGACCAATACTGGGAGGCCGAAGGCCAGGTGCAGGGCGAAGACCTGCAAAATTACGGCCCGCAATTGGGCATCAACCTCAGCGACAAATCTGCTACCGCCTTCTGCAACTGCCCGGACTCCTTCGCAGGGTACTGCCGGCACATCGGTGCCGTCGCCCTGAAACTGATCCGCTCCTTTGATGCGGAATCCGAAGAGGAAATTCCGCGCCCCCGTTCCGACTGGCACCAATGTTTTCGGGCCTTTTTCGCCACGGAACTGGAGCCCGAGGCAGGCAAGCATTATCTCATTTTCCGACTTTACCCGGAACCCGGGCGGCTTCAGGTAGCATTCTTCCGCGCTAGGCAAAACAAATCGGGCATCTCTCAGGTACAAAACCCTGTGGACCTGCAACAAATCGTGGACAACCCCGACTGGTGCGAAATGTCCCCCTCGCTGCCCATGGTGGCGGAAATGATCGGGCACTACCTGGACTACCGAGGTCACCGGGTGGAACTTCCAGCCGGCCTGCATTCCTGGTTCTTCCGCGCCATCAAGAACGAATATTATCTCTATCTGCGCGAGACGGATCAGCCCGTCCGCATCGAAAGCAAGACCATGCAGCTCAAGCTGGCCCCGCAGCTTTCCGAGTCCGGACTCTCCTTTGACATCCGGTTGGCCAGAGAAGGCAAACTGCCCTTTTCCATCACCGACGAAGAAGAAGTCTTTTTCTATGGACGCCTACCATTGTGGCTGTTTCGTAAGCACGCGTTCTATCCGGTACAAACCGGGCTGGATCCGGAGCTGGTGCAGGAAATGGTGGAGCAGTCCCCCGTTATTCCGCACAGCGACATTTCCGAGTTTCTGGACCGTGTCTGGACCCGCATCCCCGTATCCGACCTCTACGGACACGAGGACTTCCTGGAGCGCATGGGGCCCATTTTCGCCAACGCGGAATACAACCCCAAGCTGTTCCTGGACGAAGAAGGCAGCCTGCTGACCCTCAAGGTCCAAAACATCTACGATACGGACGACGGCGAGGTGGCCCTGCCTGGTCCCAACCCGGACTTGCAGACCGGCTCCTATCACATGCACGGCAAGTCCTACCTCATCCGCCGGGCTCAAGGCGAAGAGGCGCAACTCATTGCCGAACTGACGGACATGGGCTTTCAGGCACGCAACAGCCACACCTGGTTCATGGAGCAGGAAGAGGCCATCAAGTTCCTGCTGGACCACTACCCCTCGCTGGTGCAGGCCTACCGCGTCTACGGCGAAAAGAATTTGACCCGTTACAAGGTGCGCCTTTCCAAGCCGGAACTGACGGCCGAGGTGGAAACCGACGAAGAAAACAACTGGTTCAACCTGGACTTGAGTGTTGAATACGGCGACCAAAAAGTCCCCATTGACGTCATTTGGAAAGCCTGGGTCGATGGAAAGCGCTATGTACAACTCAAGGACGGTTCCTATACGAGCCTGCCCGAATCCTGGCTACGCAAGCTGGGCCATCGGCTCAAGGTCCTTGGATTTGACCCGGAAAAATCAATTCAGAAAAAATTCGAGCAATTCGAAGCTCCGGTTTTGGAAAAGCTCTTGGAGGACCTGCCGCGTGTGCACACGGATGAACATTTCGTCAAGTTGCGAGAAAAAATCAACAACTTTGAAGAAATCAAAATCATTCCCCAACCGCGCGGCCTGACAGCCACCCTGCGTCCCTACCAGGTACAGGGCCTTTCCTATCTCAACTTCCTTCGGGAATACGGTTTCGGCGGCATCCTGGCGGACGAAATGGGGCTGGGGAAAACCATTCAGACCCTGTCGTTCATCCAACACATGGTGAACTCCAATGTGGATAATCCCAACCTGATCATCGTGCCCACCTCGGTGTTGCCCAACTGGGAAAGAGAGGCCAAAAAATTCGTTCCGGAGCTGACCCGGTTGACCATCTACGGTGCCAAACGGGACGATCTTTTCGGAAAAATCAAAGATTCGCACCTGATCATCACGACCTACGCCCTGCTGCGGCGCGACCTGGATGAACTGCTCAAGTACAAATACTCCTGCGTGATCCTCGACGAAGCCCAGAACATTAAAAACCCCAACACCATTACAGCTCGTAGCGTGCGCAAGCTGGATGCGGACATGAAGCTCTGCCTCTCGGGCACTCCCATTGAAAACAACCTCTTCGAGCTTTGGAGTCTGTTTGAATTCCTCATGCCCGGATTTCTGGGATCGCAGCATTCGTTCCAGCGAGGCATCGTCAAACCCATCAAGGACGGCCACGAAGAAACGCTCGACTACCTGCGCACCAGGGTTAAGCCCTTCATCATGCGCCGGACCAAAAGCGAAGTGGCCAAAGACCTGCCGCCCAAAATCGAGACCACCCACTATTGCGAGTTGGTGGACGAACAGCGCGAACTCTACAACGCTCTGGCCATGAAGCTGAAGGACCAGGTCCTGCGCGATGTGGACGAAAAGGGACTGGCCAAAAGTCAGATGTCCATTCTGGATGCCCTGCTCAAATTGCGGCAAATCTGCTGCCATCCACGCCTATTGAAGCTGGATATGCCCGGATTGACCACCAATCTGCCGTCCGGAAAGTTCGATGCGTTCAAGGATCTGGTCACAGATATCATCGACGGCGGTCACAAAGTGCTGGTTTTCTCCCAATTTGTGCAGATGCTCCACGTGATCCGTTCCTGGCTGCAAATCCAGGAAATCCCGTTCGCCTATCTTGACGGCGCCAGCAAGGATCGCTTTGACCAGGTGGACCGCTTCAACGAAAATCCGGATATCCCCATCTTCCTCATCTCGCTGAAGGCAGGCGGCACCGGCCTGAACCTCACGTCCGCGGATTACGTGATCCACTACGATCCCTGGTGGAACCCGGCCGTGGAAAACCAAGCCACGGACCGAACCCACCGCATCGGGCAGAAGCGGCAAGTCTTTGCCTATAAAATGATCTGCCAAAATACGGTGGAAGAAAAAATCCTCAAACTTCAGGAGCAGAAGAAGGGCGTGGCCGAGGCCATCATCCCGGGACAGTCCGCGCTTAAGTCCCTGACGCGTGACGATTTGGAAATGCTTTTTGAAATCTGATCCCTGTGGCCGGGCATCCGCCCGGCCACAGTTCACGAATCAGGAAGAATATCGCCATGGACCGGTTCTATACTCTGACCACCTTCATCTTCGACCCTCTGCACCATTTCTGGGAGCGGGAGGCCACACAAAAATTCGTGGCCGCCACCCTGGTCGTCTTCTTCCTCCTTTCCCTTGCTGTCATTGAGCTGAACCGACAGGGGATGAGCCCTTCCTGGCTCGGATGGTTCGACTACACGAGCCACTTTGAGGCCGTTAATCTGGCCTTCGGTTTTGTGCTGCTCATGGAGATCGTCAGCCTGATCTTCACGCTCCCCTGCTCCATATCACGCGCTGTGGCCAAACAATTTGAAATTCTTGCCCTGATCTTGCTTCGTGGAACATTTAAACAGCTCTCCTACTTTCCCGAACCCATTCAAGTGGTGGGCAACGAGGAGCTGGTCCTGCGCATCGCTGCGGACGGAGCCGGCGCACTGATCATCTTCGCGCTGCTTGGCGTGCTCCGCTTGGTGCAAAAACCCGACGAGGACTTCAAAAAAGGAGAAGCCATCTTTCGATTCGTGGCAGCCAAAAAAATGGTGGCCTTAGGATTGCTGACCATCTTCATCGGTCTGTGCATTCAACATGTGGCCCTTCACTTTCAGGGGAGTGACTCAGCCACCTTTTTCCCGGCTTTTTATACGGTACTGGTCTTTTCCGATATCCTGCTGGTGCTCATCGCCCAACGATTCTCCCCGGACTTCCGAGCCGTCTTCCGCAACTCCGGCTTTGCCCTGGCCACGCTGCTCATCCGACTCGCCCTGACCGCCCCCGTCTATTACAACGCAATCCTGGGTGTGGGGGCCGCCGTATACGCCCTCTCGCTTACCCTGGTCTACAACGTCTTCTATGCAAGGAAACGCAAACAACCATAAGCCGACCTCCGCTCCCAATCCGCCTTTCGTCATTACGCGCCTTGCTGTTCCTTTTCCCAGCCATTGACCCATGCAGCCCATGGTCCGACTCCGGCGTCGGCGGCCCGTTTCTTGACAGAATATCCTCACGCTGATAGTTGACGCGTCAACGATTGACAAGTCAACGAAAGGACGATACATGCCCGCTCTCGACAAACTCCGCGCACGATCCGCCGGCTACCGCATTGGCCGGATCTTTCGCGCCGTGGCCAAACTGGGAGACCGCCTGTTCCCACCCACCGGAGTAAACAGGTGCCAGGTGCCTATTTTCTTGGAAGTGTTCCACGCTCCAGGGCGCAGTCAAAAGCAGCTCTCCACCGAACTGAACCTGGACACGGCCGCCACTGCCCGGACGCTCCAGGCCCTGGAAAAGGCAGGACTGGTGGAACGCCGGGAAAATCCCCTGTGCCGCCGAGACAAATGCGTCTTTCCCACAGCCCATGGAGAAACACTGTTGCCGGAATTACTGCGGGCACTTAACCAATACAATGAAATTTTATTCCAGGGATTTACTGAATCGGAACGCCGCAACACCCTGGAGCTGCTGGACAAGATGGAGCGCAATGTCCAACAAGCACTGAAGAAGGAAACGCAATGACGGAACGCGAACAAAAGCGCATCGTTCTTTTTGCCATCACATCCACCCAATTTGCCGTACCCTTTATGCTTTCCGCCGTGGCCGTAGCCCTCCCCACCATCGGAGCGCACTTCCAGTCCGGGGCCGTGCTCTTGAGCTTGGTGGAATCGGTTTATATCGCAACCACAGCCATGTTTTTATTACCGTTTGGAAGGTTCGCGGATATCCGTGGACATATTCCCATGTTTTTGCGCGGAATGAGCCTGTTCTGCCTCATGACCCTGTTTCTCGGTTTGGCCCCGAGCATGACCATCTTCGTGATCTTAAGGGTGCTCCAAGGGGTTGGTGGCGCCATGATGATGTCCACCGGGTTGGCCATACTGATGAACGCCCACCCACGCGAAGAACGGGGGCGCGCCCTGGGATTTGGTACTGCTGGAGTATACCTGGGACTTTCAGCCGGTCCCTATCTTGGGGGATTGCTTACGTCCCTTCTCAGTTGGCGCTGGGTCTTTTTTGCCGGACTGATCCCCCTGGCCATCTCTCTATTGCTGGTCTTTCGGCTCAAGGAGTTAAAACAGGAAAGCATTTCCGAACCGTTCGACCGCATGGGGGCCCTGCTCTCCGCCGCAGGCATCGGCCTGCTGGTGGCTGGCAGTGCTGGCTCTTCCCATCCAGCGGGACGTATTGCATTATTTTTCGGTTTGGCCTGTCTGGTGGGCTTTGTTCTCTGGGAACGGCGAACCCCTTCCCCGCTGCTGGATCTGAAGATGATCCGCACCAACCGTCCCTTTGCCTTGGGCTGC
>JAQVYA010000083.1 GCA_028708865.1 Desulfovibrio sp.
ATTGCCCGACCGCGTGGGCCTGTGCATCGGCACCCGCCCCGACTGCCTGGCCCCGGGCAAACTGGACCTTTTGGCGGCCCTGCCCGGGGAAACCTGGCTGGACCTGGGGCTGCAAAGCTGCCACGACGCCACCCTGCAACGCATCAACCGGGGTCACGACGCGGCCTGTTTTGCCTGGGCCGTTCAGCAGGCCGCATCCCAGGGGCTCCAGGTCTGCGCCCATCTCATGGCCGGACTGCCCGGCGAAGGTCCGGAGCACTTCCTGGAAAGCGTCGAATTCCTCAATGCCCTGCCCGTGGCCGGCATCAAGCTGCACAACCTGTACATCTGCAAGGGTACCCCCCTGGAACAGGAGTACCGCCAGGGGAAGTACCAGCCTCTGGAGCGGGAATGCTACGTCCAGGCCGTATGCGAGGCCCTGGCCCGTCTGCGGCCCGACGTGGTGGTGCACCGGCTCACCGGGGACCCGGCCCCGGGCGAACTGGCGGCTCCGGCATGGGCCGCGGAAAAACAGACCCTGCGCAACGCCATCCACGAACGGCTGGCCGCCCTTGGCATCCGCCAGGGCTGCCGACTGGACCAGCAGACCCCCGCCGCGGGCCCGGCCGACATGCTCACAACGGACACACCCACGACGGACAGACTCGCGGCGAATAGGCCCGCGGCAAAAGAACGCGGCAAAGCCTGAAACAAAACGGGCCCCGGCCGTCCGTCGACCGGGACCCGCAAAGGTCGGATTTTTCTGCCGAAGAAAGCAGCTACAGGGTTTCGCAGCCGTCCTCGGTGATGACCGCCATGTGCTCCCAGCGCACGCCGCCCCAGTCCGGCCAGTACAGGCCCGGTTCCACCGTGACGACCATGCCCGGCCGCAGCACGTCTTTGCCCAGGGGGGACAGGCTCAGGCCCTCATGGGTTTCCAGGCCGATGCCGTGGCCCAGCGCGTGGGTAAAGCGGTCGGCCACGCCCTGCTCCTCAAAGTATCGGCGCGCCACGCCATAGGCCTCGGCATAGGTCATGCCGGGACGCAGGGCTTCGATGGCCTTTTGCTGGGCGGTGCGCACCATCTCGCGCACGGAGCGGAACCGCTCGGACATATCCTCACCCACCCAGAAGGTGCGGGTCTGGTCCGAGCAATAGTCGTTCAGACGGCAGCCCATGTCGATGAGCACCAGCTCGTTTTCCTTGAGGCTGGTATTGCCGGGAATGGCATGGGGCAGGGCCGCGTTGGGACCCACGCCCACGATGGTGGAAAAGGACAGCTCACTGGCGCCCCACTCGCGGAACATGCGCTCCGCGTTCCAGGCCACCTCCACCTCGGTCTGCCCGGGCCGCAGAGAATCCTCCAGAGCGCGGAACACGCGGTGGTTCAGGGCGCAGGCCGCCTTCAGCCGCTGGATCTCGTCCGCGTCCTTGATCAGGCGCAGATCCTCCACCAGATTTTCGGTTGGCGTGAGGGCCACGTGCTTGATGAGCTGCTCATGATCGAACAGGCTCATGGCCCGGGGTTCAAAGCCCAGGCGCGAGAATCCCAGCCCCTTGAGAAAGGGGCCCACCTGCTCGAACTTGCGTCCCGCGTAGATGAACACGCCCTCCTCGGGCATGACCCGCCTGGCCGCATCCTCGTAGCGGGGATCGGTGAGCAGATGATCGGTTCCCTCGGCGGTGACCACGAGCCAGCCCGCGGATTCGTTGCACTGGGAATCGTGCAGCTCGAATCCGGAAAGGTAGTAGCGGTTGGCGGCGTGGCTCACCAGAAGGGCGTCCAGCCCCTCGTCCGTAAGCCGTTTGCGAAGCGCCTCGCGGCGTTGTTGGTATATGGCGTTGGTGTTGGTCATGATCAAAGTGTGTAAGTGGTTTCCTGCCCGGCTTCAAGCATTCGTTGCGCCCATTCCACTCCCTGCATTACGCTGTGGTCCATGTTGCCCACCTCGTACTTCCAGCCGCCAAAGCGGCCCCGGGAGTAAATCTTCAGGGCTTCCAGCCGCGGCTGGATCACGGCCAGGGCCTGGTCCCGCTCCAGGGTGGGCACGGGATAGGCGTATTCGCGGCTCATTTCAAAGCGCGCGGCCAGCCGGTCGCGATGGTCCGGGCCGAGCAGATCAGTATTTTCCAGGCCCTGCAAGGTGCGCTCCATGAGGTCCTCCACGTTTTCGGGCTTGTGTTCGGACGAGGAGGTCTCGCACATGATGGCCCGCTGACTGCCGGGCCGGGCCGTGTTGTTGGGCGAATAGTGATGGAAGTTGGTCACGCGGTAAAAGGGCGCGTCCGCTTCCGGGAAATACATCCAGCAGCGGGTGTCCCGCCCGTTATGGCGCGGGTCCCAATCCATGCCGTCCACGCCCACGCCCGTGATGTGCACGCTGTTGTGCGCCAGCTTGGCGGCGGCATCGGCCAGGGCCGGATCAGGCTGTTCCAGCCAGCGCCGGGCCAAAAGATCCAGAGGACCGGTGTTCAGCAGCGCCTCGTATTCCACCTCCAGCCCCTGGTCCGTAACGGCTCGCCGGGCCGGGCCGTCAATGCGGACCACGGCCTGCCCGTAGTGGATGCGATCCGCCACGCGCCGGGCCAGAGCCTGGAAGATGGCCCCGGTGCCCCCCTTTTTGGGGAACAAAAAGGTGTTGTTCGGCCCCCAGGCCACATCGTCGCGCTCCAGTACGATATTTTCCAGCACGGTTTCCAGGTCCACCAGGCTGACGCGCTCGCCGATCCAGGAGTAGGCCATGCGTTCGGGCGGAGTGGCCCAGACCTTGAAATTATAGGGCCGCATGAACACCCGGGCAATGCCCGCGCCAAACACCGTGTCGATCCATTCGCCAAAATGAGCGGGCCGCCACCCGGCCGCAGGTTCGGGCCGCCGGTCCGGCAACAGCCCGCGCACGCACTCCCAGCGTTCTTCCGGAGGCAGGTGGCGGATGTTGTTCTGGAACGGATAGGGAACCCAGGTTCCGGCCACGCGCACCCAGGACTCCCGCTGGTGCTCGAAGTATTCGCCCCCGAGCAGGTCCTCGGCCAGTTGATCGAAATATTCGTAATGCGAAAAAAGCACATGCCCGCCAAAGTCCCAGGTAAATCCGTCCCGGTCCACGAAACTGGCGGCCAGGCCTCCGGGATGCCCTTCCCGCTCCAGCACGGCAAAAGAATCCTCGCCCAGCTCCCGCAGCCGGTTGGCCGCGCCCAGGCCCGTAGGCCCTGCGCCGATGATCAGATATTTTACCCGCATGACCGCAGCATGCTGCATTTCACCCGCCTTGGCAAGGGCGCGAGAATCCCTCCGGCTCACATCGGCGTCCGTGTGTCACCTACCTTTTGCCTGGCCGTAACGCGTTCGTAACTCCCTGGTGCTATCTACTGCCCTCGACGCTGAATCCGTTTTCAACCGCTTCAACCATTTTTGGAGGAAAAAGAATGAAGAAGCTTCTCGCTCTTGTGGCCGTATTCGCCCTGATGGCCTCCACGGCCTATGCGGGCAAGGTGGAGATCAAAGGTTCCACCACGGTGCTGCCCCTGATGCAGCTGGTGGATGATCACTTCCAAGCCAACCCCGACCTGGGCATCCAGATTTCCCTTTCGGGCGGCGGTTCCTCCAATGGCGCCAAGGCGCTCATCGACGGCACCACCGACATCGGCATGATGTCCCGCGACATGAAGGGCAAGGAAATCGAAGCCGCCAAGGCCAATGGCCGCGAACCCATACAGCACATCGTGGCGTACGACTGCATCGTGCCCGTGGTGCACCCCGGCAACCCGGTCTCCGCCATCACCAAAGAGCAGCTATTCAAAATCTACACCGGCGAGCTGACCAACTGGTCCCAGCTGGGCGGCAAGGACGCCGAGATCGTGGTCATCTCCCGCGACACCTCCTCCGGCACCTATGACTGCTGGAAATCCAAAGTCATGAAGCACGATGGTAAGAAGCACAAGGTCTTCCCCGGGGCCTCGCTGCTGGCTTCCAACGGCGCCGTGGCCCAGGCGGTTTCCAAAAACGAGCAGGCCATCGGCTACGTGGGCCTGGCCTACGTCAATGCCGAACTCAAAGCCCTGCCCGTGGACGGCGTGCACGCCGGGGTCGAGTCCGCCATGAACGGTTCCTACCCCATTTCCCGGGGCCTGAACCTCTACACTGCGGGCCAGCCCACCGGCGACGCCAAGACCGTCATCGACTTCATCATGAGCCCGGCCGGACAGAAAATGGCCGCCGAGGAAGGCTTTATCCCCATCAAGTAGTGACGAACGTCGCGGCGTAACGTGTTGAACGTCCGCCGGAACCGCTTCTCCCGGGGCTGTTCCGGCGGACTTGTGCCAAGCAAAGGGGAAACGCTGTCGTGGACAGGATCAAAATCTTCATCGCGGCCGGGCTGCTGGCGGCCCTGGCCCTGGCTCTCTACGGGCAACACAAGTCCCGGCCCGACTACGTGGAACGGGTCTACCTCCGGCAACTGGAGCTGGCTCCGAACCGGATCATGCCGGACAAAAGCCTGAACACCGCGCTCAAGGAAATGGAGCGCTACGTCACGTTCGAAATCACGGAAGAGATGGAATCCCGCGGGGGCAGCGCCGAAGCCAATGAGAAAACGCTGCACAACGCGCTCCTGGAGCTTTCGGCCCTGACCAAGGAAATCAAGGAGATCGGGGCCAAGCTGCGCCGCCAGGGCCACGGGGCCGAACTGGAGGAGCAGGGCCTGCATTTCCTGGAAGGGTTTGTTCATGACCACATGGAGGCCCGGGCCACCTGGTACTACGCCATGGCCGCGATCCTCGCCTTTTTCAGCGTCCTGGCCCTGGTGCTCAAGGCCCTGAACCTGCAACGCCGCACCCGGGACAGCCTGATCCAGACCCTGTTTTTCGCCACGGCCCTGACTTCGGTGGTGGTGCTCGGGCTGATCATGGTCTTCCTCTTCCTGGAAGGCCTGCCCATTTTTGAAAAAGTGGACGTGTGGGAGTTCCTGTTCGGCTACGGCTGGTACCCCACGGACGAGGAAGATCCGGAATTCGGCATCTTCCCGCTGATCATCGGCTCCCTTTCGGTCACGGCCCTGTCCTCGACCATCGCCATTCCCCTGGGCGTCATGACCGCGCTCTACCTGGCGGAGATCGCGTCCGTGCGGGTGCGCAACATCGTCAAGCCCATCATCGAGCTGCTGGCCTCCCTGCCTTCGGTTGTCATCGGATTTTTCGGCATGGTGGTGGTGGCTCCGTTCCTGCAAAACTCCTTTGACATCAATACTGGGCTGAACATGTTCAACGCCTCGCTCATGCTGGCGTTCATGTCCGTTCCCACCATCACCTCGGTTTCCGAGGACGCCATCTACGCGGTTCCCCTGGAGCTCAAGGAAGCGTCCCTGGCCCTGGGCGCTACGCAAAACGAAACCATCTGGAAGGTGGTGGTTCCCGCCTCCCTTTCCGGCATCAGCACGGCCGTGATTCTGGGCATGTCCCGGGCCATCGGCGAAACCATGGTGGTGCTCATGGTGGCGGGCGGCGCGGGCATGGTGCCGGATTCCATCTTCGACCCGGTGCGGCCCATGCCCTCCTCCATTGCCGCGGAAATGGGCGAGGCCCCCCTGGGCAGCGACCACTACCACGCCCTGTTCGCCATCGGCATCGTGCTCTTCCTCTTCACCATGCTGTTCAACATCGTGGCGGATCACATCTCCAACAAGTACAAACAGGTGGGCGCGGCCACCCTCTAGGGCGTCGCGTACGGGAGACCAACCATGCAGCAATCCATGCAGCGCGTCGCCGCCATCATGGAGCAGGCCGAAAAGCGCAACCAACGGCGCAAGATTTCCCAGGCCCTGACCTTTGGGCTGTTCAAATCCGCAGCCGCGGTCTGCGGCCTGGCCCTGGCCGTGATCCTGGGCTTCCTGCTCTACAACGGCCTGCCCGCCATCACACTGGAATTTCTCACTGAAGCGCCACGAAATTCCATGACCGAAGGCGGCATCCTGCCGTGCATCGTCGGCACCTTTCTGCTGGCCCTCAGCTCCATGGTGGTGGCTCTGCCCCTGGGCGTGGCCTCGGCCATCTACCTCAACGAATATGCCCGGCCCGGCAAGCTGCTGCGGGTCATCCGCATCGGCATCAACAACCTGGCCGGGGTCCCCTCGGTGGTCTTCGGCCTGTTCGGCCTGGGCCTTTTCGTCACGGTCCTGCAACTCGGCGTTTCCATTGCGGCCGGCGCCCTGACCCTGGGCGCCCTGACCCTGCCCGTGGTCATCGGCACCACCGAAGAAGCCATGCGCTCCGTGCCGGACACCTACCGCGAAGCCTCCCTGGGCCTGGGCGCCACTAAATGGCAGACCATCTCCCGCGTGGTGCTGCCCACGGCCCTGCCCGGCATCCTGACCGGCTCCATTCTCTCCCTTTCCCGCGCCGCCGGGGAAACAGCGGCCATCATGTTCACGGCTGCGGTCTTTTCCACGCCGGACCTGCCCACCTCCATCTTCGACGACGTCATGGCCCTGCCCTATCACATTTATGTACTGGCCACGGCAGGCACCAACATCGAACAGACCCGGCCGCTCCAGTACGGCACGGCCCTCGTGCTCATCGGCCTGGTGCTGGGCATGAACCTAGTGGCCATCCTGCTGCGCGCCCGGCTGCAACGGAAAATGTCCAAATAACGAAAACCTGTTCCACCGCTGCACAGGCGACTGCCAAGGGGCCGGGAATCTTATCCTCGGTTCCTTGGCGTGTCGGTTTCCACCCTGCCCAAAGGCAGGGCAGGGTTGCCCTGACCCCGCCAAACAGGCATAGAAGAAAAACGGGAGACCATGGGGAGGGGATGTGCCGATCATTCAATGGAGCGAGGACATGAACGTGGGCCTGGAGCCCCTGGACGAGCAGCACAAGGACCTGGTGCTGCTCATGGACGCGGCCTACCGCGCGGCCCTGGACGACACCGGCCGTACGGACGACCTGCGGGTCCAGGCCTTGATCCGGGACATGCGCGACTACGCCCTGGACCATTTCACCCTGGAAGAAGAATACATGCGCCGCATCGGGTATCCCCGCCGCGAGGAGCACGCCTTTTTGCACAAGGAATTCGTACGCCGCGTGTCGGAGATTGAACGGCCCGACTCCCTGCGCGACCGCCGGGTGGACGTGTTTCTGTTCCTGGCGGATTGGTTGCGGACCCATATTCTGCGCGAGGACATGGAGTTCGGGGACTATGCCCGATCACTCCCGGTAGACTCCAGTTCCAAAAGATAACGCTTCATTTCCAGGCCGCAGGGATTGGTGAACCCCGTGAGCGCGCCGCCCGCGCCCACCACACGATGGCAGGGAACCAGCAAGGGCCAGGGATTGCGGGCCAGCGCCCCGCCCACGGCCCGAGCCGCCCGCTCGTTTCCGGCAAGCCCGGCCAGCTCGCCGTAGCTCACCACGCTGCCGAACCCCACCTCCTGGCGCAGCACGCGCAAGACCTGCACCGTAAATCGGGGCAGACCCTTTTTCGGCAGGTCCACTTCAGGCCATTGCGGTTCCCGCCCCCTGGCGTACCGTTCCAAGGCCGCCTGCATGGCCCGGCCCAGGGGAGAGAGTTCCGAATCCGGCCCCTGGCCCGTGCTCCAGCCCAGGCCGATGCGCTCCAGTTCGGGTCCGGCATGGTGCAGAGCCAGGCGCAGACGGCCCGCCTCCACGTGTTCCACCACAACAGCTTTGCTCCGCTCCAGGGACTCGTCCGTGGACGATATGGTCAGCATGTCGTTGCTCCATGGATTACAAGGGATGGGGAAAGAAGAACCGGACAGAGACTGGCAGGCCGGACCCAACGCAAGCCAGGCTTGGGCCAAGCCCAGGCCAATCCCGGGCCGAATCTAAAATCAACTCAGATTAGAAACCGGGCCCGCCTGAAAATCAAGACCAAGTGTATCGCCCATTCAAGCCCAGGGCCAAATGCCAGACGCCAGATACAAAAGACCAGATACCAAGTGCCAAGTGCCAGGGCCAGGCAGCAGCGTCGGATTCCAGATCAATCGCAACCCGCATGGCTCCGGAGTCGTGTGTGTCTCAATCCGCGTCAATGATCCCGTCCTCCCGGGTCTGGCCCGGGCCGGAAGTTGAAGGTGAAGCCGGATCCGAGGACATGGAAGAAGCTGAAACCGGAGCGGAAGGGGAGACCGGGGAGAGAACCGGACCGGGATCATCCGTTCCAAGCCGGGTTTCCACCGAGGTGATCGCGTCTTCCAGGGCCCCGGGGTCATAGGAGGCGGCTGAAAGATCCGCCCCGGAAAAATCGGCCCGTCGAAGATCGGCCCCGTTGAGCCGGACCAAAAACAGATTCGTGTCCCGGAACCGGGCCTCATACAAATCCGCGTAGCAAAACACGGCCCGGGCCAGGGTTGTCTGGCTCAGGTCGGCCTGCACCATGGCCGCGTTCGTGCAGTCCGCCATGGTCAGATCCGCCCCGCGAAGATCAGCCTCCCGGAACCGCGCTCCCCGGAACCGGCCGGCGCAACAGTGGGCCCCGCGCAGGTCCGCGCCCTGGAACACGGCGTCTTCGGCCAGGGTCTGCCAGAAATATGCACCCCGCAGGTCCGTCCCGCTCAAATCGGCCCGGCTCAGATTGGTCTTATATAAATCTGCGTCCCGCAGGTCCGCATGTTCCAGCCGCGCCCGACGCAAATCCGCCCGGGAAAAATCCAGAGGGTACGACCCGGCCAGCCGCAACTTGCGCCGCTGCCGGGTCAAGAGGTGCAGCGCGGTCTGCACGTCCTCGCGCATTCTCGGCCGCCGCTTCAGGGCAGAATCGAAGCCGTTCCCAGGGGAGTGGTCCGGGCCGCTGTTCCTCCCCGTGCTCGGGTCCACGCCGGGACCTGTGCCTTGCCCCATGCCGGACCCCGTACCGAGCCCTGCACTGAAATCAGTCTCAAAACCAGTGCCGGAGCCGGGGGGCGCGTTGATGTCGGGGTTCGCGTTGGTGTCAGGGCGCATGTCCGGATCGCGGCTGGTTTCCGGCATGTCCCCGGTTCCCAGCTCCCCGGGGGACCGCACAAACGCGCAAAGCATGTCCAGAACGGCCCGCTTGTCCTGCTGGCTGGAGGAATCCAGCCCGATGCGCCAAAGAGAGTGCACCGCGCCGAGCCGCACGGCCGGTCGCGAGTCGCCGAGTTGCTCCGTGGCTTTGAGAAACCGCTCGGTGATCAGCCCTTCCCGGGCCACCCGGGCCTGCACATCCAGGTTCCAGGCCCGCCAGATGGCGAGGATCATGCCGATGTGCGCGGCCAGCCCCAGCCCCAGGTTGCGCAGCAGCACATGGTTGGGGATGTCCTGGGCCGAAGCGCCGCTCCCCGTGCCGCGCAAAAAGCCGGCCAGGGCCTCCCAGTGCAGGGCACCGTAAACCATGGTGGCGGCCACCAGCAAAACATACCCCCAGAACAGGCCCAGCAAAACCGGCCGCCGGGCCCCGTGCAGACTCGCCCGCGCTCTGGAAGCCACCCTGCTCCACCATGCGTCTCCCGTTGCCATGGGCACCTCCCCGCCGCATCGACAAAGCCCGAATATCGGGCATCACGTAGGATAGGTGTTCAGCGGCGTTGCGGCAACCCCTTTCCAGGGGTGGGCCTGTCAGCACCTCCCTGCAACGGTTCCAGACGAATAGCTTTATTTTTCTGAATTATATGAGTATTGATTCATTCAAAAGAGAAATCGCATTCCAAACCAGAAAAGCACCTCGCTTCAAGGGCAGGCCCAGGGCATTGCCTCCGGTCCAGGGCCTCATCCGGCCAGACGGATCATTCGGCCAAACAGTCGCGGCACACGCCTTCCACACGCAATTCCACGTCATCCACCCGGCCCAGACCAGCCAGCTCCGGGCCCGCCAAGCGCTCCAGGTGGGCGTCGGCCAGCCGCAAGCAAATGCAACGGCCACAGCGGGTACAGTGAAAATGGCCATGCCCTCGGCCGAGGCAGTAGTGCGCGGCCCGCTCCGGCCCGGTATGCCGGGCCAGCACCCCGTGCTCCACCAACAGGTCCAGAATGCGGTAGAGCGTGACCTTGTTCATGTTTCCGCTCAGTACGGACAGCAATTCCGGCGCACTGACCGCGCCTTCGGCGCGGGCCACGGCTTCCAGGACCATGACCCGCCGGGTTGTGGGGTCCACTCCGGCCTGGAGCAGGGTCTCATGCACCATGATTTGCACGCCTCCGTAATTTTTCACGCAGGGCATCCGCCCCGCAAAGCACAAAGAAGCAGACCGAGGCCACCGCAATGATGCACGCGCCGGAGGTGATGTCCAGCGCGGCCGAAAGCAGCAGACCGGCCGTGCAAAAGGCCAGACTCCAGACGCAGGCCCGGATCATCATGCCTCCCAGGGAACGGGCCCGGCGCTCCGCCAAGTATGGCGGGATGGTCACCAGGGCGATGACCAGAATCAGCCCCACCACGCGCACGATCATGACCACGCACAGGGCCGTCATGAGCGGCAGCAGATAATGCAGCAGGACCACGGGCGCGCCCCGCGCCGCCGCGAATTCCGTGTCAAAGCTCATGGCCAGCAGATCGTGATAAAAATAGGCGGCCAGGACCGCCACCAGCACATCCAGCCCGAACATGACCCACAAATCCAGGGCCGGGACGGCCAGAATGGAGCCGAACAGAAAACTCATCAAGTCTGCGGCGTAGCCCGGGGAAAGATCAATGAGAATGATGCCCGTGGCCATGCCCGCGGCCCAGAGCACGCCCACCACCGTATCCGTGCGCTCGCCGCTGCGGCGCGTTACAACGCCCATGAGCAGCGAGGCGGCGGCCGTGAACCCCAGGGTGCAGGGCAGGGCGGGCCAACCCATGAAAAAGGCCAGGCCCACGCCGCCATAGGCTGTATGGGCAATGCCTCCGGCCAGAAAAACCATGCGGTTGACCACCACCAGGGAGCCGATGATGCCGCAGGCCACGCTGGCCAGCACGCCCGCAAGCAGGGCGTTTTGCATGAACCCGAAGCCGAGCAGTTGCCAAAGGTCATTCATGGGGGCTCTCCGGGGCTGAATGCGGAACATGGTCCGGTGCGCCCTCGGCCACGGGCCCGTAGCGACGGCTCAGCTCCGCAATGTAGTCGTCCATGGCGCAGGTATGCTCGTGCCGACCGTACAGCAGCTCCAGCATGGGCTTGCTCATTTGCGGCCCCGTGGAACAGATCACGGTGCGGTTCACGGCGGCCACGGCGGAAATGCGCGTGGTCAAAAGGCTCATGTCATGGCTCACAGCCACGATGCTCAACTTGCGGGCCTCGCCCATCTTGCAGAGGAAATCGAAAAAGCAGAACGAGCCGTGCGGGTCAATGCTGGCCGTGGGCTCGTCCAGAATGAGCAGCCGGGCGTCCGCGGCCAGGGCCCGGGCAATAAGCACCCGTTGCCGCTGGCCGCCGGAAAGCTCCCCGAAAAGCCGGTTCGCGTGCTGCTCCATGTCCACCCGGGCCAGGGCCTGGAGCGCTTTTTCCCGGGCCTCCCGCCCTGGCTTGAAGCGGGCCTGGCAGGAGCGGTCCACCCCCATGAGGGCCGTGTCCAGCACCGTGATGGGGAAGCCGGACCGGGCATGCGTGTGCTGCGGTACATATCCTATAAATCGGGAGGCGCGCGGCGGCTCCTGCCCGAGCACGCGGATGCTTCCACTCCGGGGGCGCAGCAGGCCGAGCATGAGTTTGACCAGAGTGGTCTTGCCCCCGCCGTTGGGGCCCACCACGGCCAGGAACTGCCCGGGCTGCACCCGCAGGTCCACGTCCGAAAGCACGGGGCGACCGTTATAGGCAAAGCTCACGCCCTGCATCTGGATCACGGGCTGGTTCACGTTCATGGACCGCTCACTCCTCTCCGGTGCGCTGCCCGCCGCCGCTCATGGCCATGCGGAAGGCGCGGGCCACGGCGCGCAGATTGTTTTCCCAGTCCTCGGCCAGCGGATCGGCCGGGATCACCCGGCCATCCAGGGCCCGGGCCACCTGTCCGGCAGTGCGCCGGGACATTTGCGGTTGGATGAACACTGCATGCACATTGCGCCGGGCCGCCTCGCGAATCACGCCGGCCAGTTCGCCGGGTCCCGGCTCCTTTCCTTCCATTTCAATGGACAACTGGCGCAGACCATAGGATTCGGCAAAATGTCCCCAGGCGGGATGGAACACCAGAAAGACACGGCGCTCTTCCGGAATAATCCGTAGCAGATCATGAATTTCCCGGTCCAGGGTCTGCACCCGCTCCAGGGCCCGGGCGTGGCGGGCGCGGTAGGCGTCCGCATGGGCCGGATCCAGGCGCACCAGTTCGCGAAGGGTCCCGTCCAGCATGCGGATCATGCCCTGCGGCGCGGTCCAGACATGCGGGTCCAGGCCGTCGTGGTGATGATGATGGTGCCCGGCGTGTTCCGCGTGGTCATGCGCTTCTCCGGCGTGTTCCGCGTGGTCATGCGCTTCTCCGGCATGTTCCGCGTGGTCATGCGCTTCTCCGGCATGCACGGCCAGGTCCGAGGGGTTGCCGTCCAGCATGGAAACAACACGCAAGTCCGGCTTGGCTCCAGCCAGCCTACCAAGCCAGGCTTTTTCAAATTCCAGCCCAATGGTGAAAAATACGTCCGCCCCGGCCAGCTGCGCCACCTGGGAAGGCTTGGGCTCAAAGGTATGCGGGTCGGCCCCGGCCGGCACCAGGACCAGGGTCCGGACCTGGTCTCCGCCCACCTGACGCACGGCCCATTGCTGCGGCACCACGCTCACGGCCACTGTGGGCTCTGATGCCGCATGGGCCGTGGAAAACGCGCCCACAGCAAAAAATCCCACCACCAAGATCAACACAAAGAACAAAAGCCAATTTTTTTGCATCACGCTGCTCCTTTAAGGCTATGCAACTTGGTTGCATTGATGCAACAGCGTAGCGTCGGTGTCAAGCCGCAAAGAACGATCCGCGCCCGTACTTTTTCCGCAACCTCTCCAGCTCAACCCGGTGCATTTCAGGTTTTTTTTTGCTATAGTGGAAGCACGTTGCCAACCGCGCATCCGGGCCCTTTCCGGAATCGGCGCAGAATACCCTGAAGGAGTATCATACAATGACCAAAAGCTTCCATTGTGTTGTTACCGGCAAGGTCAAAGGCGGGAACTTCCAGTCCTGGGTGCAGGACACGGCCCAGAAGATGAACCTGACTGGCTGGGTGCGCAACCTGGAGGAGGACAAGGCCGAAATTCTGCTCCAGGGAGAAATGTCCCAGTGCATGCGCTTCAAGCGTAAAATGCGCGACGAGGCTCCAATTTTGAACCTCAAGGACATTACGCACGAAATCATTGAGCACGATAAAAGTTTCGACGTTTTTGAGATGCGCGGCTAAACTTCCTACCGAGTCCGTCCCGCAGGGGGCGATCCCGCTGTAGGAACCGGTCCCGGCCTTTGCCTGCCGAGCCGCGGCATAGGTTCGGTCCGCAGCGGCCGCATCGTGTGCCGCATGGCAGGCCCGGCCAAAACGCCTGCCCGGCAGACACCAGGCCCAAACCATGCTACTCTGGCTCCCGGCGCTTCCCGTTGCCGGGAGCCGTTGTTTCCAGTACCCGGTCCTGGTTCGGCCGCTCAAACCGGGACCAAAGCGCACTAATCAACCTCTTTGGAAAAGGCGACTTTTGTGGAATTAAGCACCCTGCTCACGGCTTTTGGACTGACCCTGTTCGCCGGACTCTGCACAGGTATCGGCTCGGCCCTGGCCTTTTTTGCCAAGCGCACCAACACCGCCTTTCTGTCCCTGTCCCTGGGGTTTTCGGCCGGGGTCATGCTGTATGTCTCGTTTGTGGAGATATTTTTCAAGGCCAAGGACGCGCTGGTGGCTTCCCTGGGAACCCAGCCCGGAACCTGGGCCACGGTGGGCAGTTTTTTTGGCGGCATTGCCGTGGCCGCGCTCATCGACCGCATCGTGCCCTCGGGCGAGGGCAACCCGCACGAAATGCAGCGCATCGAGGACATGCACCCGCAGGAGCGGACCAAGGCGCAAAAGGATCCTCAGCGGCTCCTGCGCATGGGCACGTTCACGGCCCTGGCCATCGCCATCCACAACTTTCCCGAAGGGCTGGCCACCTTTACCGCCACCCTGGCGGACCCGTCCCTGGGGCTGGCCATTGCCGTGGCCGTGGCCATCCACAACGTGCCCGAAGGCATCGCGGTCTCTGTGCCCGTGTATTACGCCACCGGGAGCAAAGCCAAGGCGTTCAAGTATTCCTTTCTCTCCGGCCTGGCCGAACCCCTGGGCGCGGCCATCGGCTGGCTGCTGTTCCTGCCCTTTTTCACGGATACCCTCTTCGGCATCCTCTTTGCCGGGGTCGCGGGCATCATGGTCTTCATCTCCCTGGATGAACTGCTCCCCGCTGCCGAGGAATACGGCGAGCACCACCTGACCATCTACGGCGTCATCAGCGGCATGGCGGTCATGGCCTTCAGCCTGCTCCTGTTTTTGTAAAGACAAGGCCGGCCAAAGGAGGAAAGGAATGAACCCTGTGGACAACGCCTTCGTTCTTATCCGCGCCGCCCTGGTATTCTTCATGACCCCGGGGTGG
>JAQVYA010000084.1 GCA_028708865.1 Desulfovibrio sp.
AAGGAAGGAGCGCGCAAAGAATACATCAAAGCCCGGGCCCGGGCCATGGTCATGGCCGCGGCTGTGCTGCGCATCGGCGTGTACCCGCCGAGTTGATGTTTTTCGGCTGTTTTTTCCAAGCATGCTTTCAAGGCCTGATCTACGGACCAGGCCTTTTTTGTGCGCTTATAAGAAATGTGTGAGCCGGTGTTCTTGCGGAAAGACGACGGGAAAAGCGTGCGGAGCAACGGAATTCTTTTTGGGCGTAGCGTTGACGTTGGCAACGTTGACGTTGATGCGTAGCGTTGACGTTGATACGCAGCGTTGACGTTGATGCGTAGCGTTGCCGTTGATGCGTAGCGTTGACGTTGGTGCGCGGATCAGACGTTCATGGACAGCATTTGCGGGCCTGCATCGGCAAGAACACCGGAGGCCGCGGCATAGCTGTTCAGTGCCCGGGATTGACGCCCATTTCTGCCAGCGGGCGTATCCTGCATCGACGCGCCATTGCCGGGCAAATTTTCCTCAAGCTGTTCGTCCAGATCATTGCGGAGCGAATCCAGCAATTGCTGCATGCCGCCGGAAGCGGCCTGCTCGTTGGAGGTGGTTTCGGCAAGTACGCGGGCAGTGAGGTCGTTGCGCACCGCGCTCTGGCCCAGCCCCTGCCCTGGTTCCACGGCCAGAAATTGTTCGGTTTGGCCGTTGTCGAAAAACTCATTGATGGAATGGTTCAGCGCGCCGTTGAAGCGGGCAATGGTAGCGTCTCCGGCGGCCGCGCCAAAGTTGCGGTCCACCATACGCAGGACATTGGTCAGGCTGTCGCCCAGATTCTTTTCGGTAATGCCGCCGGCTGTGCCGCCCATGACCATGGCTTCGGCGGCCTCGGCCACTTCCCGGCCGTACTGATCGCGCAGATGGCCCATGGCATCGGCCAGCCCGGCGGTCAGCGCGCTGGTGTCCCTGGGATTGCCGTCCTGGTCCGTGTAGGCGGAAGCACGCCGCGCTATTTCGTTGGCAAAGGTCTGCTCCAGGCTCTGGCCCGCCTCGGCCTCGGCCATGCGCGGCGCCCGCCCCGTGGAACGCGGCGCATACAGGGACTGGGCCACCTGCGATGGCCGGACCCCGTCACCCCGGTTCTGGTAGACGAAATGGTTAAGATGCGCGCCGTTCAGATCCATTGCAAAACTTCCTTATGCTGTTCCATCTGCGTTATCGGCGGGTGCGCACGCGGACTTTAGGGCAAAACTGTTTTTTGGGAGCAGCGGCTCTGCCCCAAGGCGGCGCGGGCTTAGACGCCGGTGCGGGAAAACAGCCGGATCACGGCCACGCCCGCCACGATAAGCCCCATGCCCACCAGGGCGGGCGCATCCAGACGTTGATCATAGAGCACGCGGCCCACCAGGGCGATAAGCACCACGCCCATGCCGCTCCAGATGGCATAGGCCACGCCCACGGGCACCACCCGCAGGGTCAGGGAGAGGAAATAGAAGGCGGCCCCGTACCCGGCCACCACGATGAGTGAGGGACCGAGCTGGGTGAACTGCCGGGAAGCATGCAGGGCAGAGGTTCCGGCCACCTCGCAAAGGATGGCCACGATCAGGTAAAGGTAGTGCATACCCTGAGTATGCTTGATTTATGAACATCCGGCAAATGGAAAGGCCGGGCGCGACATCTGTTCTGATCCAGGGCTTGAACCGGGGCTTGAGCCGGGGCCTGACCAAGTCCGGACCAGGGCAGGTCACGGCCCCAACAACACCGGGCTTCCCTCTTGAACCAGGCCAAAAATCGAGACCGGAATTCCGCCGGCTCATGCGGATCTGGGGAGAGGGGCCAGACATGCAGCCAGAAAGCAGCTCAGATATTGAGACAGATACCTGGGCAACCATTCGGACCAATATCTAGATCAAAAAAGGCAGACAAAGGAGCCAGAACCAGAACTACGTCAATTCATCCAGCCCGAAAAACCGGCGGGCGTTCTCCCCGGCCTGGAGCCAGACCCGGCCCGGTTCCAGACCCTTGATCTCGGCCACCTTGGCCGCGGTAAAGGCGCTCAGAGCCGGGTGGTTGCGCTTGCCGCGCCAGGGCTCGGGGGCCAGGTAGGGGCTGTCCGTCTCCACCAGCAGGCGGTCCATGGGAATCATGGCCACGGCCTGTTGCAGGGCCTCGTTTTTGCGGTAGGTCACGGGCCCGGGAATGCTCAAATGCCACCCCCGGGAGAGCAGCGCCTCGGCAAATTGCGGACCGCGGCCAAAGCAGTGCCAGAGCAGTGGACGCCCGGCAAAGCCTTCTTCGTCCAAAATGCGCAGGGTCTCCTCTTCCGCGTCCCGGCTGTGGATGACCACGGGCCGTTCCAGGTCCCGGGCCAGGCCCAGCTGGGCGCGCAGCGCGGTTTCCTGGACTTCGGGCGGGGCATCGTCCCAGTAGTAGTCCAGGCCGATCTCCCCCACGGCGCGCAGCCGCTCATCCGCGAGAAACTGCTCCCGCATGCGCTCCAGGCGTTGCGGAGTGTAGTCCAGGGCTCCGGTGGGGTGGATGCCGAGAATAAAGAACACCTCGGGACGGTGGGCAAAAAGTCCGCGCCCGCGTTCATAGGCCTCGGGCCCGAGAAAGACATTGCCCACCCGGGCAACGCCCGCCAGCCGGGCCGCTTCCAAAATCTCGTCCAGATCGTCGGGCAGTTCGTGACCGTCCTGGTCCATGCCGCTTTCCCGCATGTCCAGATGCGCGTGGGAGTCCACGCCGCCCCAAGGCAATTTCAATGTTTCGGGTCCAGGTCGGACCTTTTTTTTCTTCCTGCTCATGGCGGAGCCAGGGGTAGCGCGATCCCCGGGGAAGCGCAAGTCCGGCCTCGATTCCTGGTCCGGCAGAAATGCCCCCAGGCCGCAAACGCTGCAAAAACGCTGTTCGTTTTTTGGATGGTTTATCCGGACCAGGATATTTTTTTACGAGGTGTAAAAGAATCCGACACCTGGAGGCGTCACAAAACTTGACGGCAAGAATCTGATTTCTCTGTTTTTGTCGACATTGCAGTGAATTGCACCTTTTTTCACAACCTCTAAATTCTGGCACGCATGTTGCCATTCTACAGGCAGACCGTGGAGTGAAACCGTGAACAGGAACGACATCATGATCCTCATCGTAGACCGCAACCCGCATGTACGTGAATTTCTCGGCCGGGAGTTTCGGAGCCGGGGCTACGGCGTACGCGAGGCAGGAACGCCCGAAGCCATCAAGCGGTGGCTCGGCTCGGACCTGCCACCGGATCTGGTCGTCCTGGACCCGGACCTTCCTCCTTATAAGGAAAAGGCGCTGCTGGGCGAGCTGTGCGCCGCGCACCCGGATCTGCCGCTGGTTCTGCACGGCCACGGCGTGGGCGATTATTCCTGCCCCGGACCCGGCGTGATTGAACTGGTGGAAAAGAGCGGACGCACAGACGCCCTGGGGGCGGCCGTGGAGCGCGCCCTGCACCGCGCCGGATCAACCCGGAACCAGGCCTGATACGTACCGGGAGGACTTGGAACATGACCGACAAGAGCTACTACAGCCAACTGCGCCGCAGCATCATCGGCATCATCGTGGCCGTTTCCCTGACGCCGTTGCTCGTGCTGGCCGCTCTTGGAGGGTACCAGTTCCACTCCGCCTACAAGCAGAAGGTCCTGGCGCACATGGAGCAGCTCGTCTACGGGCACCAGCAGAGCATTGACGCGTTCCTTTCGGGCAAGCTGGCGGAAATCCGCGTGCTGACGGACGTGGCCGGGTTCGACAAGGTGCGCGACGACGCCGGGCTGGCCCAACTGCTGCAAAGCCTGCAATCGCGCTATGACGGCGTGTTCGTGGATCTGGGACTGGTCAATGCCCAGGGGACCCAGGTGGCCTACTCCGGTCCCTTCCGCCTGGGCCGGGCCGACTACGCCCATGCGCTCTGGTTCCAGGAGACCATGCAGCGCGAATATTACATTTCCGACGTGTTCCTCGGCCTGCGCGGGCTGCCCCACTTTATCGTGGGGGTCAAGCATTCCTGGCACGGCCAGGAGTACATCCTGCGCTCCACCATCGACTTCGTGGCCTTCAACCGGCTGGTGGAAAACGTCCGCATCGGCGAAACCGGCCTGGCCTACATCGTAAGCCGGGGCGGCGAATTCCAGACCAAGCCCCGCCGGGACGTGGCCATGACCGCGGAGTTCCTCAACGACGTACTCACCCCCGAGCAGGACCTGCGCACCCACCGCTTTGGCCAGTCCCAGCCCCATGTGCACCTGGGCAAGGACCCGGCCACCGGCGAAGACACCGTGTTCGTCACCGCCTCGCTCAAGAACGGCGATTGGCTGCTGGTGCTCCAGCAAAGCCAGGACGACGCCTTCCGGCTCTTTTTGCGGGCCCGCAACTTCGCCCTCGTAGGCATCATCATCAGCACCCTGGCCATCGTGTTCATGGCCTTCGTGCTCTCCAAGCGCATCCTGAACACCGTGGTGGAAACGGACCAGCAAAAGGAAATGATGAACGAGCAGGTCATCGAGGCGGGCAAGCTGGCCTCCCTGGGCGAACTGGCCGCAGGCATCGCCCATGAGATCAACAACCCCGTGGCCATCATGGTGGAAGAGGCCGGGTGGATTCAGGACCTCATGGAAGAGGAGGACCTGCGGGCCAGCAAGGAAGCTGACGAGGTGCTGCGCGCCCTGAGCCAGATCCGCACCCAGGGCGGCCGCTGCAAGGAAATCACCCACAAGCTGCTCTCCTTTGCCCGCAAGATCGACCCCACCATGAAGCGGGTGCACATCAATGAACTCATTGAAGAAATGGCGGCCCTGTCCGAACAGCGCGCCCGCTTCGCCAACGTGCACATCGCCACGGACCTCGCCGACACCCTGCCGCCCATCGAGGCCTCCCCCTCGGAGTTGCAGCAGGTTTTCCTGAACCTCATCAACAACGCCATCGACGCCATGGACCATCACGAGGGCGGCCAGCTCAAAATCACCACCCGCGTGGAAAACCACCAGGCCGTCATCTCCGTGGCCGATACGGGCCAGGGTATTCCCAAGGCCAACCTGCAAAAGATTTTCGATCCCTTCTTCACCACCAAGCCCGTGGGCAAGGGCACGGGCCTGGGGCTCTCCATCTGCTACGGCATCATTCAGAAGATGGGCGGAGAGATCAGCGTTTCCAGCGTATTGGATGTGGGCACCACCTTCCACATCCGGCTGCCCCTGCGCAGCGCGGAGGGGGAAGGGCGGTCCGCGTCCTGAGAGAGGCAATGTTTCGCGGTCCGCTGCCAGTGCAGAGGCCGCACGGGTTGATTGAACGGCAACAAGGAGGAGGAACCCATGAGTGTCGCCACAGTGTTGCTCGTGGATGATGAACAGGCGTTCGTGGAAGCCATGACCAAGCGGCTCGCCCGGCGCGATGTGGAGGTGCGGGCCGCTTCCGGCGGCCAGGAATGCCTGGACGCCCTGGCCAAGGACGCCAGCGTGGAAGTGGTGGTGCTGGACGTGAAGATGCCCGGCATCGACGGCGTGGAAACCCTCAAGCGCATCAAGGCCGACTACCCCCTGGTGGAGGTCATCATGCTCACAGGACACGCCACCGTGGAAACCGCCATCGACGGCATGAAGCTCGGAGCCTTCGATTACCTCATGAAGCCGTGCGATATGGACGTGCTCATGGAAAAGATCGACGCAGCCGCCACCAAGAAGCGGCAGCACGAGGAAAAGATCCTCGAGGCCAGGGCCCAGAGCATTGCCATGCGGCGCGGTGACTAGAGCCCCAGGGAGGATCGCATGTCGAACCAGGCCGGAACCATACGTCTGCTCCTTGTGGACGACGAAGTGGGATTCGTCGAGGTCATGTGCAAGCGCCTCCAGCGGCGCGGCCTGGACGTGACTCCGGCTCTTTCCGGCACCGAAGCCATCCAGACCCTGCGCAAACAGGACTTTGACGTGGCCGTGGTGGATCTCAAGATGGAAGACATGGACGGCATCGAAATCCTGGGCATCATGAAAAAAATGGTGCCCGGCCTGCCGGTGATCATGCTCACCGGGCACGGCTCGGAGCAGGCCGCCCGCGAGGGAATGGAACATGGGGCTTTCGACTATCTGCTCAAGCCCTGCGAACTGGAAAACCTCATGGCCAAGATTCATCAGGCCGTGGGCAAGTGAGGTAGGCATGGACCCCATCAGGCTGTTGCTCGTGGACGACGAGGCCGAATTCCTGCAAACGCTCTCCAAGCGATTGCAGCGCCGTGGACTCACCGCGGAATTGGCCCACTCCGGCGAGGCCGCCCTGGACGTCCTGCAACGCCACCCGGCGGACGTGGTGGTGCTGGACGTGAAGATGCCCGGCATGAGCGGCATAGAAACCCTTCGGACCCTCAAGCGGGAACACCCCCTCACCGAGGTGATCCTGCTCACGGGCCACGCGGATCTGGACGCCGCAGTACAGGGCATGGAGCTGGGCGCATTCGACTACCTGATGAAACCCATGGACATCGACGAACTGCTCTTCAAGATCCAGGACGCATACACGCGCAAGGATCTGCATGAACGGAAAATACGGGCCACCTCGGACCGGCTCACCCGGCGAGGTCCGCTCGAAAACAACGGCGAAAACTAGGGGACCTACACCCGATCCTGCAACGCAACGATTTATCGGAGAGGAGTCAAAACATCATGAGAAAGCTTTATCAGATGATGCACATGGCGTCCGTGGCCCACGCCCGCTGGGACTACGAGACGTCCATGAACATCCTCAAGAGCCGCAAGCGGATGCTCATCCTGCTGCTGGTGGCCCTTCCGGCCATTTTGTTCTCCGTGGCCATGGCTGCGGATCCCGGCAGCCTGCCTGAAATCCTCGGCGGGAAAAAGGCCTACAGCCCGGCCTTCTACACCCCGGAAATCTTCCTGGTTTCCATCCTCATCGGCCTGTGCGCCGGTCTGATCACCGGCTGCATCGGCGCCGGCGGTGGATTCATCATCACCCCGGCACTCATGAGCGCAGGAATCAAGGGCATCCTGGCCGTGGGTACGGACCTGTTCCACATCTTTGCCAAGGCCATCATGGGCACCACCGTGCACAAGAAGCTCGGCAACGTTTCCGTGGGGCTGGCCATCGCCTTCCTGGTGGGGTCCATCGGCGGCGTTGTGGGCGGCGGGTTCATCAACCACTACCTCTACAACCTCAACCCGGTGCTTTCCGACACCTTCATCTCCCTGGTCTACGTGGTGCTGCTGGGCTTTTTGGGCATCTACGCCATGCTGGATTTCCTCAAGCTGAAGAAGGCCGGCGGCGGTGACGCCCACGGCAGTGGCGGCGATTCCTCCAAGGGACTGCCCGCACGCTTGCAGGCCTCCAAGATTCCCCCCCTGCTGACCTTTGACGAGGACCTCGTGCCCGGCGGCAAGAAGATTCCCGCCCTGTACGTGGCCATCTGCGGCGCCATCGTGGGCTTTGTGGCGGCCATCATGGGCGTAGGCGGCGGCTTTCTGACCTTCCCCATGTTCGTGTACATCCTGGGCGTCAGCTCCTTTACCACCGTGGGAACCGACATCCTGCAAATCATCTTCACCGCAGGCTTTGCGGCCATCAGCCAGTACGCCGTATACGGTTTTATCTTCTACACCCTGGCCATGGGCATGCTGCTCGGCTCGCTCCTGGGCATCCAGGTGGGCGCGCTGACCACCAAGCTGGTCAAGGGCATCTACATCCGCGGCTTTTACGCCACGGCCATTCTCGCCGGTTTCACCAACCGCCTCTTCGCCCTGCCCGGCAAGCTGGCGGACATGAAGCTCATCACCCTGGACCCGGGCACCGGAGCCATGCTCGCAAGCCTCGGCAACTGGGTCTTCTTCGTGGTGGTAGCCATCTTCGGCGTCTGGGTCGTGGGCACCTTTGTCACCAAGATCGGTCAGCTGAGGGAGGGCTAATCCATGTTGATTCGAGACAAGAAGCACTTTACCTGGGGTGTGCTCCTGACCGTGAGCTTCTTCGCGGCCCTGAGCTACATGTTCACCCCGCACTTCGGCGACGGCCACAACGCCTTTGAGGCGTCGGACCACATGTTCAACTCCATCGCCAAGGGCTCAACATATTATCTCCCCGAGATAATGGAAGAAGCCAAAGCATTTGACGGCGAAATGATCGAAGTCACCGTGCTCGGCGAGAACCAGGAAGGCAAGGACCTCATGGACGAGGCCGCCGTGGTGCTCGGCCATAGCGGCGCCCAGGTAACCCCCGGAGCCGACGGCCTGACCTATTCCGCGGACCTCGGCGCGCTCCTGGGCGTGGCCCTGGCCGACTCCGACGCCATGTTCTACAACAAGGGCGAAGACCTGGAATCCAAGTACGGCATGCACCCCAAGGTCGCCATGTACGTCTGGTGGAAGGTGTTGCAGAGCACCATCACCGAGCTGAACGTGCAAAAGCGGTTCAAGGAGGCCCTGTTCCTCAAGACCGCCATTTCCAAGGGCGTGGAAGTGGGGTACAACTTCTACGGCATTGAGCCGGAAAGCGCGGCCTCCAAGGCCGGCACCCTGACCTTCGACCTGGTCTTCTACGTGATCTATACCCTCTGGTGGGGCTTTGCCATCTTCTTCCTTTCCGAGGGGATAGGCCTCCAGATGACCAAGGGCAAGAAGTCGGAAACCTAAACACTCTACGCGGAACGACGCGGAAAGCGGGCCGGATGTGATCGGATTGTTCAAACGCCTGTTCGGGCGCACGGATATCCAGGAACCGGGTGATGAACACCTGGAAGACCTGAAGGCCGATTTCAAGGCCCGCTACCACAGCTTCAAGCTGCTGCTCAACGCCAACTCGTCCGCGCTGGAAACCATGACGGAAATGGAGGAGGCCCTGCGGGGCCTCCACCCCTTCGGTATGCACTTCATCCGTGCCGCCGCCACCCGCGTCTGCACTTCGGTATACAACCTGGTACGCCACCTCGAGGACCTTGCCCCGGGCCAGTACCCCCGGCTCATGGAACGGTTCGGAGACATTCGCGCAGAGATCAACACCCTCCTCGGCCTCTCCCCTGCCGAACAGGATGGCCCCCTCACCGTCCGCCTGCGCGATCTCAACCGCCATTCCGCCGACTTGGCCGGGGCCAAAATGGCCAATCTGGGCGAAATCGCCTCTGGACTCGGTCTGGACGTGCCCGGCGGATTCGTCATTACCGCCTCTGCCCAGCGCCTCTTCCTGGCCCATGAAGGGCTTCAGGAAGCCATCGACGCCATGATCCAGGGCGCGCCCCACGAGGAGCCCGACGAACTCCAGCGCCTCAGCTCGGCCATTCAGCAGCGCATCATCAACGCCCCTCTGCCGGGGGACGTGGAAGCCGAAATCCGGCAACGCTGTGATGAAATAGTCCGAGAGCAGGGCGAGGAAGTTCGTCTGGCCGTGCGTTCCAGCTCCCTTGCCGAGGACGGCAGCGAATCGTCCTTTGCCGGGCAATACCGCACCGTGCTCAACGTCTGTCCGGAAAACACCTGCGAGGTGTACAAGGAGGTCATTGCCTCCAAGTACAGCCCGCAGGCCATGGCCTACCGCCTGCACCGCGGTATTCCGGACGAGGCCGCAAGCATGGCCGTGGGCTGCCTGGAGATGGTCCGCTCCCGCTCCGGCGGTGTGGCCTACAGCGTGGACCCGTTGGATCCGGGTTCTGCCTGCCTGACTATCAATTCGGCCTGGGGCCTTGCGCGGGCCATTGTGGACGGGGGCGGCGGCGCGGATGTCTTTCGCGTGCACCGGCGGGAATTCAGCATTATGGACCGTCATGTGGCAGAAAAGCAGGATCGTTTCGTCTGCCGGCCTGGCGAAGGCGTGAGCCGGGAGCGCCTTTCCCGGGAGATGGCCGCCCAATCCTCGCTCACGGACGAGCAAGTGGTGGAGCTGGCCCGCCGGACCATGGACCTGGAGCACCACTTTGGCCAGCCCCAGGACGTGGAATGGGCCTTTGACCCCCAGGGACGGCTCGTCATGCTGCAAAGCCGCCCGCTCACCGGGCTTGAACGCGGCGCGACCCGCGCCCCTGCCCCGGCAGACGTCCGCGGTGCAAAACTCCTGCTGGCAGGCGGCATCACCGCGGCACCGGGCGCGGCCTGCGGCGAGGTGCGGCTGGTCAAGCGCGATGCAGATGCCCTGGACGTTCCACGCGGGGCCGTGCTGGTGCTGCGCCAGCCCCTGCCCCGACGCGCCGTGCTCATCTCCCGGGCCGCGGCTGTGGTGGCCGAGGAGGGCGGAGCCGCCGGACATCTGGCCAACGTGGCCCGCGAATTCGGCATTCCCGCTGTGTTCGGCATGCGCGGTGCCCTGCAAAAACTGACCAATGGCCAGCTCGTGACCCTGGATGCGGACCGCAGCGCCGTGTACGAAGGACGCTGCGAGGTGCTCCTGCGCCGGGCCAGGCCGCGCAAGGTGCTCATGGCCGGAACCATGGTCCACCAGCGGCTGCAAAAGGTGTCCGAGCTGGTGCTGCCCCTGAACCTGCTGGCCCCGGAAGACGTGGAATTCCGGGCCCGCAACTGCAAAACCCTGCACGACATCACCCGCTTTTGTCACCAGAAGGCCGTGGAGGAAATGTTCAGCTTCAGCAACGGGGACAGCTTCCCCGAACGCTCGGCCAAGCAGCTGGTCACGCCCCAATCGCCCATGCAGTTCTGGATCATCAATCTGGACGATGGGTTTCGCAGGGAGGTCCGCGAGTCCAAGGTCCGGCTCTCCAATATCCAGTCCGTGCCCATGCTGGCCCTTTGGAGCGGTATGATGGCCATTCCCTGGGAAGGGCCGCCCCCAGTGAACGCCAGCGGCTTTCTCTCGGTCATGTTCGAGGCCACCATGAACCCGCACCTGGATCCCGCCTCGGACACCAAGTACCGGGTGCGCAACTATTTCATGATTTCCAAAAACTTTTGCAGCCTGCAATCGCGATTCGGCTTTCACTTTTGCCTGGTGGAAGCCCTGGTGAGCGAACGGCATGTGGAAAACTACGTGGCCTTCCGTTTCAAGGGGGGGGCTGCGGATTCCATGCGACGCACGGCCCGGGCCCGCTTTGTGGCGGATATTCTGGAACGTTTCGACTTCCGCTGCGACATCCGCGAGGACAGCCTCACGGCCCGGGTCAAGGATGCGGGCCGCCGTTTCATGGAGGACCGCCTCAAGGTGCTTGGCTACATGATCATTCACACCCGCCAGATCGATATGATCATGGCTGATCCCTCGGCCGTGGACCGGGCCCGAAGCAAAATGATTGCAGATTTACAGGAGATTGTTCCCGACATCTCGCATTCCGGACAATAAACCAAGGACTGACGACAACTTAGCTATAACCCGCGAACGTAGTTTCGGCGCGATTTCTTTTACCACCCTCCTTTTCTCGCAGTTATAACACTCTGAAATAACTGCATCCTGAGCTTGTTGCTAAATTTCACAAAGTATTGACACGGTTTTGCATGGACGATAATCCGGCAGGAATTTCGAGCGTATTCTCCGCTGCGGTCCGCACTGCAAAGGCAGTGCACGGCATGGGGGTGGAAGCCTGACTTTCCAAGAGGTTACAGATGCTTCCCGGCAGACCCGCAAGCCGAGCCTTGATCTGGCAAGGCCGCAACGGAGCTGAAAAAAGATTTCGAGCACCGACAACCCGAGGCAGTATTCGGGCCGGGCGGGGTGGGACGCCGCGTTGACGCGTCCCCGGCAGACCCCGTTCCCGCCTCTGCCCCGGGCGCAGGGGAGGTGCCGCGTGGGCCGTGGTGCGTCAAAGCACCCGGAAGGCGCGGGCCGTCGCCCGTCGGAGCCGGATGGCGTGTAATGGACACACTGAAATCTGGATTTGACGCAAGGGGAGGACACCCGAATGAAGTCAATCACCGTCAAGGAACTGATGGTGCCGTTAGCCGAGTATGTTCGCGTGGGCAAAGACGACACCCTCTACCAATGCTTCCGCGCCATGGAAGAAGACCGCGAACGTAAGGGACGCTCGGGCCACGCGCACCGGGACGCCCTCGTTTTCGATGAGAATGGCGATTTCCTGGGCAAGGTGACCATGCTGGACGTGCTCATGGCCCTGGAACCCACCTACAAGCGCCTCATGGGCGAGAGCCAGGACAAGGCTTCGCTCACTTCGGACTACGTGGCCCGGCTGTACAGGGATTACGATCTCTGGACCGAACCGCTGGACACCTTGTGTGAAGAGGGCGCCGGGCTCAAGGTCTCGGAAATCATGCAGACCTGCTCCAAAAATGAATTCATGGACGAAGACGACGACGTGGGCAAGGCCCTGCACAAGTTCGTCATGGGCGTGCATCAGCCCGTCATCGTCCGCAAGGGCGAAGAGCTCACCGGCGTACTGCGCCTGGGCGACGTGTTTGAAAAGGTCCGCGAGCTGACCCTGGCCTGCGCAATGTAATCATCCGTCCGCGTTATGCCGGACGTTTTGTTTTTTGAGGAGGAAGTGAGCAAATGACTGCTGCCGCCATTGACCAAAAATCATTCAACTGGAAGCGATTGTTCTTCCTGCTGCTCGGGCCGGCCCTGTTCGCGCTGGTATATTACTGCCCGCCCTGGCCCGACGCCATCGACCCGGACGGCGCGCACTTCGTGCTTTCCAAGGAGGGCAAGGGCGCCCTGGCCGTGTTCCTCTGGGCCGGAACTTGGTGGGTCTTCGAGGTGGTGCCCATCGGCATCACGTCCCTGCTCATCGGCGTGCTCCAGACTCTGCTGCACCTGCGCACCAATGCCGAGGGCGTCTGGGACTCCAAGGCCGCGTTCAAGGACTTCATGGACCCGTCCGTGCTCTTTATCTTCGGTTCCATCGTCATTGGCCTGGTCTTCACCAAAACCGGCCTGACCAAACGACTGGCCTACAAGATGCTCAAAATCGTGGGCGAACGCACCAGCATGATCTACCTGGGAGTGTTCATCGTCACCGCATTTTTGACCCACTTCATGGCGCACACGGCCGTGGCCGCCACCATCTATCCGCTGCTGCTGGCCATCTACGCCCTGTACGGCGAAGGCAACAAGGTCACCAAATTCGGCAAGGGGTTGTTCATCGGCATGGCCTACGTGGCGGGCGCCGGTTCCATCATCACCCTGCTGGGCGCGGCCCGCGGCATGGTGGCCCTGGGCTTTTACAAGGAACTCATGAACGCGGACATCAGCTTCTTCCAGTTCGCGTATTACAACTTCCCCATCGGCTGGGGCATGGTCTTCCTGCTCTGGGGTTTCTTTATGATCTTCTTCAAGCCGGAGAAAAAAATCATTCCCGGCCTGCGTGAAAAGGTGGCCAAGCTGGACAAGGACATGGGCCCCATCACGCGCAACGAAATCATCGCAGCCAGCGTGATTCTGGGCGTGATCGTATTCATGTCCCTGCAAAGCTTCATTCCCGAGCTCAAGGCCTTCCACAAGTCCGCCGTGCTCCTGGTGACCACCGTGGCCTTCTTCGTACTCAAGATTCTGGACATCGACGACCTGGAAGCCGTGTCCTGGAACATCATCCTGCTCTTTGCGGGCGCCATGTCCATCGGCTTCTGTCTCTGGGAAACGGGCGCAGCCAAATGGCTGGCCGTGAACTGGCTGGCCCTGTTCAGTGAGGCCAACTGGTTCGTGTTCATCATGTCCATCGCTTTCTTTGTGCTGGTCATGACCAACTTCATCATGAACGTGGCCGCCATCGCCATCTCCCTGCCCGTGGCCCTGGTCATTGCACCCTACCTTGGCGTGGCCGGCGAGGTGGTGCTCTTCGCGTCCCTGGCCTGCGCGGGCATGCCCTTCCTGCTGCTTGTGGGCGCCGCGCCCAACGCCATCGCCTACGACTCCGGGCAGTTCACCAGCGGCGAGTTCTTCAAGTGGGGCATCTTGGCCTCCATTCTGCTGATGCTGGTGCTGGCCCTGTTCGTGGCCGTCATCTGGCCGCTCATGGGCATGGCCGTTACCCTGCCCGCCGGAGGATAACACCTCGTGAGCCGTCAACCCGAATAATACGCGCGGCCTTGCTCCCACCGGGGGGGCAAGGCCGCGCTCTTTTTTACCAACCCGATGTGCCCCAAAGGAGCCGACCATGCAGCTGGAACGACTCATCGACCATATTATCACCCGCGTAAACATCAACCTGCGCAACCCGCGGGCCGATGTACGCCCCTACGTCAGCGGACTGGTGGAAGAAGACAAATTCTCCCAGTACTACGCCTTCTACGCCCTGACCCCCCATCACCCCCTGTATTTCCGGTTCCGCTACTCCAGCCTGGCCGGAACTTATTTCCTGGGCAAATGCGAGGTGGAAAACTCCGTGCTCTACAAGAGCGACATCCGCGGCGACGAACTCAAAAGCCGCGGCACAACGGTCAAGGT
>JAQVYA010000200.1 GCA_028708865.1 Desulfovibrio sp.
GCTCACGGACAACGCCTTTGCCGAAGGGTTGTTGATTTACCCCCGACGCTCCATCAATGGACTATACGGCGACCACGTGCTCGTGGCCCCGCCCCTGATCGTGCGGGAGGAACAAATCGCCGAGCTACTGGGCAAGCTGGACCAGGCCCTGACCCGCACGGCCACCCACCTGGATGCCCTGGAAACAGCCCTGGCCAAGGAACGCTCCTCCGGCCCCACTCCGGCCACGCCCTATTATCGCTGAGCCTTTTCCTGAACCGTCCAACACGCAACGGAGGCCTTCGCCATGCCCCCAGCCATCGACAAGACCACAGACCCGGCAACGGCCCTGGCCCGCATCGCGGACAACAGTTCCGTCATGGTGGGCGGTTTTGGTTCGCCAGGCACCCCCTTCACGCTGCTGGCCGCCCTGCTGCGCCGCGCCCCGCAAGGGCTGACCCTGATAAAAAACGACGCCAACGAGCAGGGCATCGGCGTATCCACGCTCATGGAGGCCGGGTGCGCCCGCCGGTTCGTGGTCTCGCACATGGGGCTCAACAGCGTGGTCATTGAGATGATGAACCAGGGCGAACTGGAAGTGGAAATGCACCCCCAGGGCCTGCTGGCTGAAAAGATCCGCGCCGCCGGGGCCGGGCTGGCCGGGATCCTTACGGACATCGGCCTGGAAACCATTTTGCGCGACCAACGCCAGACTATGGAATTCCAGGGGAAAACCTGCATTGTGGAACCCTCCCTGCGGGCGGACGCGGCCCTGGTCCACGCTGCCCGGGCTGACCGCTGGGGCAATCTGGTGTTCGAAAAAACCGCCCGCAATTTCAACCCGCTCATGGCCACGGCAGCCGACCTCGTCATTGTGGAAGCCCTGGAGATCGTGGACATCGGCGAACTGGACCCGGATCACATCCATCTTCCGGGCGCGTTCGTGGACCATGTCGTGCCGGCGGACGCCAGCCTGCCAGACTACGGAGTGCTCAAGCATCATGTCGCCCAAGCATAAAATCGCCCGGCGCGCCGCCCGGGAACTGCAAAACGGCCAAGTGGTCAACCTGGGCATCGGCCTGCCCACCCTGCTCCTGAACCACACGCCCGAGGAGCTGGAGATCTTCGTGCACAGCGAAAACGGCGTGCTGGGCATGGGCCCTCGCTGTCCGTTGAATCAGGCCCATCCCGCGCTCATCGACTCGGGCGGAGACTACATTGCCGTCCGCTCCGGGGCCGCATTTTTCGATTCCGCGCTCTCCTTTGCATTGGTGCGCGGCGGGCGGCTGGATGTGGCCGTGCTCGGCGCGTTGGAAGTGGCGGAAAACGGCGACCTGGCCAATTGGATCATTCCTGGGAAATTCGCCCCCGGCATCGGCGGCGGCATGGAACTGGCCCAAAAGGCCCGCCGGGTCATCGTGACCACCACCCACACCACGCGGTCCGGCGCGCCCAAGCTCCTGCGTTCCTGCACCCTGCCCGTCACGGCGAAAGCCTGCGTGCACCGGATCATCACGGAACTGGCCGTGCTGGACCCGACGCCCCAGGGACTGCTGCTGCGCGAACTGGCCCAGGGGATCGAGGCGCAGGAGGTACTGGAAAAAACCGAGGCCCGCATCATCCTGCCCCAAGCTGACCCGCCCCGCTTTTAATCCGCGCATCACCCTGCGGCCGGTGCTCCACCCCAAACCAAGGAAGGCGCTTGAACACCAAAGAACAAAAAATTCTGGATACTGTGACGTCCCTGCAAGACGATCTTTTTGACTTCACGGCCCGGCTGGTGGCGCAGCCCAGCACCCTGGGCCGGGAGAAAGGCGCTCTGCGGCTCATGGCCGACGAACTCAGCCGCCTGGACCTGCCTCTGCGGCATGTGCCCATCGACTACGCCGCCCTGAGCGTCCATCCCGGGTTCGCCCCGGTGCCCTGGGCCGGGCACGACCGCTGGAACGTGGTGGCCCGCCTGGAACCGGACCACACCGCCCCCGAAGGACTGGGCGGGCAAAGCGCCCTGTTCAACGGCCATCTGGATGTGGTCAGCCCGGAACCCCTGGACCTCTGGACCCGCGACCCCTTCCAGCCCGTGGTAGAGGACGGTTGGATGTACGGCCGGGGCAGCGGCGACATGAAATCGGGCGTGGCCGCCATGACCTATGCGGCCCATGCCGTACGCAAGGCCGGATTCGGACTGGCCGCCCCCCTGATTCTGGAAACGGTCATCGAAGAGGAATGCTCCGGCAATGGGGCCCTGGCCTGCCGCGCCGCCGGAGTGGACGCGGATGCCGTGCTTATTCCCGAGCCGTTCGGCCCCCGCCTGCTGACGGCCCAGGTGGGCGTGCTCTGGTTCCGCATCGCTGTGGGCGGGCGGCCCGTGCACGTGCAGGACGCTTCCTCCGGAGCAAACGCCCTGGAAAAATGCTTCCCCTTAATCCAGGCCCTCAGGGCACTGGAACAGGAGTGCAACAGCGGCCCCCTTCCCCCGCCCTACAACGGCCTGGAGCACCCCCTGCACCTTAATGTGGGCGTCCTGAAAAGCGGGGACTGGCCCTCCACGGTGCCTGCCTCGGCCGAATTTCACTGCCGCATGGCCTACCTGCCTGGCCAAAGCTTTGAGGAACTCCGCGCCCGCATCGAGCAAACCGTGGCCCGGGCCGCCAATGAAGACGCCTGGCTGGCAGCCAACCCGCCTGAAGTGGATTTTTACGGATTCCGCTCGGACGGCCACACCGAATCCCGCCAGGCTCCTCCCCTGGCCGCTCTGAATCAATGCCACCGCGACCTCACCGGACAGGACGCCCCGGAATACATCTCCACCTGCACCACGGACCTGCGCGCCTTTTACTCCCACGGCGCGGCCCGAGGCTGCTGCTACGGACCCGTGGCCGAACGCATCCACGGTGCGGACGAACGCGTGAACCTGGAAAGCGTCCTGCATACGGCCCGGGCCTATGCCCTGTTTGCGGCCCGCTGGTGCGGGCTGGTGGAATAACTCAACCAAAGGAGTGCCCATGCGAGAAGTGGTCATTGCCGGATATTTGCGAACCGCCCAGTCCCGCGCCCGGCCCAAGGCCCCGGAACGGGACTGGTTCCACGCCCTTCGGGCCGACGACCTGCTCTGCGCCCTGCTCCCCGCCCTGCTGGAACGCACCGGAGTGCGCGGCGCGGACCTGGATGATTTTCTGGTGGGCTGCGCCCTGGGCGTGGCGGAAAACTGGACCTTTGGCGGCCGCACCCCCATTTTCCAGGCCAATCTGCCCGAAACCGTGCCGGCCCGCTGTCTCGACCAGCAATGCGGCTCGGGCATGGCCGCCATCCACATGGGATACCTGGAAATCGCTTCCGGATACGCCGATACGGTGCTGGCCTGCGGCATGGAACACATGACCCGCGTTCCCATGGGGCCGACCCTGTTTGAAAACGGCACCATCAGCAT
>JAQVYA010000201.1 GCA_028708865.1 Desulfovibrio sp.
GCCCCCGGACGCGCGAGAGCGCGGCCGGTAAACGGGGTTCCAAGGGGCCGCGGGCCCCTTGGCCGCCGGAGGCAACTCTTGCAATCTGATTTTACAGGGCAAGCTTGCTTTCCGGGGGAAAACCTTTCTGAAGAAAGGTTCTTCCCCCGGCCCCCCTTTCCAAAGACTTTTATCGCTCGCGGCTTGCGCCGCTCGGACATAGCAACATGCCCCCGGGCGCGCGAAAGCGCGGCCGGTAAATGGGGTTCCAAGGGGCCGCGGGCCCTTTGGCCGCCGGAGGCAACTCTTTTTCTTCTTCTCCAACAAAAAAAGTCCGCTCCTTGCTTTGAGGAGCGGACTTTTTTGCGATTACTTGTGCTGTTGCTGATCATCCATTACGACGCAGACGCCGCAGTCCCAAAAGGCCCACCAGCCCACCGCCCAAGAGCCAGACTCCGGCGGGCAGCGGAGTGGCGTAGTTGGCCACCACACCGTCAATGTCGAATCCGTCTCCCTGACCGCCAAAGCCGAACTCGCGGCTCACGTCCCGCAGCAAAATGGCTGTGGTTCCGGTAATCAGACCGTCGAAATCAAAGGCGCCGTCCTGCCGGGCGTGCCCGAGCAGCACCCATCCTGCATCGCCGTAATCCTGCCCGGCGTAGGTACCGTCAAAGGCCCAGACCTCGGCGGTCTCGGAATAGGCGTCCCAGTTATCCGCACCATATCCCCAGGACGTTTCAAAGATCTGAAGGTCCGCCCCTGCCCCGTTGATCAACGTATTGGCAAAGGTCAACACGATGCTGCCGCCAAATCCCAGGGACGTGAAGTTGATGCTCCCGGACTGGTCGTCCAACGACGGATCATAAGCCAACGCGTTGGTGGGATCCATGCGCGTGGCGTCCGTAAGGCCCACAGGATTGTAATTGGTATATCCGGCAGGCATCACCGCTGCCAGGGCCGACCCGCCGACCAGCGTCACCAGCAGGGCCGCCGTACTTATTATGGTTATCATTCTGGTCATGGGTTCCCCCTCTGTTTTAAAATCCAAATTAAAACTAATAATAATTATTTTTATCAAAAAAGCAAGATTTTCCGACGAAAAAACTCGATTTTACAGCCCGCAGTAATAGCTGAAAAAATCAAAACGCTGGGCAGGAAGCATCTATTAAAACGGTTGCCACATGGTGCCCCCACCCTGGATATCGTCCAGAGTAAAGGCGTTCTTAAGATGCTCCACACAAAACGATCCTTCGGTGGGGGTCACGGAGAGCAGATCAAAACGACAGGGCATGGCCCAGAGGTCGCGTTCGGAAAGAAACAGGGCTGCGGCCCGCGCCAGCTTGCTCTGCTTGGACGCGGTCAGGGCCTGGCCGGGAACGCCACGGCTGCCCGGGCTACGGGTTTTGACCTCGGCAAACACCAGGGTATCCCGGTCCTGGCAGATGATATCCAGTTCCAGTCCGCGCTTGCTCCAGTTGCGGTGCAGAATGCGCATACCCAGTCCGCGCAGATGCCGGGCAGCCGCGTCCTCTCCGGACCGGCCAAGGATAAGATGCCTGGGGATCGGACTCATAGGCCGGGCAATCCACATTGCGCCTGGGGCGCGGTTTCGGGGCGTACGCCACGAAAGGTCAGACGGTGCATGCGGCAGGGCCCTTTTTGCCGCAGGGCTTCCAGGTGCACCTTGGCTCCGTAGCCCTTGTGCCCCGCGAAGCCATATCCAGGATAGCGACGGTCCATGGCGGTCATGAACCGGTCCCGCCAGACCTTGGCCAGGATGGATGCGGCGGAAATGGCGGGAATCCTGGCGTCGCCCTTGATCTCGGCCCGCTGGTGCAGGGCTCCGATTCCGCAGGCGTGCAGGGCGTGGCCGGGCACGATCTTGTCGCCGTCCACCAACAGCAGTTCCACGGGACGCTGCAACGCGGCCACGGCCCGGCCCATGGCCAGGAAGGTGGCTTCTAAAATATTGTGCTCGTCGATTTCCCAGGGCCAGGCCATGCCGATGCCCCAGGCCAGGGCCTGACTGCGAATCTGCGGGTAGAGGGCTTCACGGCGTTGAGCGGACAAGGCCTTGGAGTCCGTGAGTCCGGGCAGGGAAAAGCCGTTTGCCAGCACGGCAGCTCCTGCCACTACGGGCCCGGCCAGGCAACCGCGACCGGCTTCATCCACTCCGGCTATGCCCTCGCAGGGCGGGTTCTGATTGAAGGCGCGCATGTGCATGCTCAAAGCGTTCCGCTCCGGGTCCCCAATATTTTGCTCCCTTCCCTGTACGCTCCGCAGCATGTCCCGAACGCTTTGCTCTCCTGCCGGTGCAAGGCCGACAAGGGGCCGACCTCACAGCCGGGACAACACGAAAAAACGCAAGCCCCCCGCCTGCATCGGCAGGCAGAGGGATTGCGCTCTTTCGCAATGAATCCGCGCACGGGCCAGGGCCGCATGCCGGCAGTCCGGGTTATTCCCAGATCTGCTTGGACTTGATGCGGGCCGCCTTGCCGCGCAGGCCGCGCAGGTAGTAGATGCGGCTACGGCGCACCTTGCCCTCGGAAACCACCTCCACGCGCTCGATGTACGGCGAGTGCATGGGGAACACGCGCTCCACGCCGATGCCTTCGGACACCTTGCGCACGGTGAAAGTGGAATCCGTGGTGCCGCGGCGCACGCGAAGCACCGCGCCCTGGAAGACCTGGATGCGCTCTTTTTCACCCTCGATGATGCGCAGGTGCACCTTAACGGTGTCGCCGGCCTTAAACGAGGGCACGTCCAGGCGCATGTGCTCCTGTTCGATCTTTTTGATGATTTCCATGTTTCCTGCTCCTTCAAATCAATATTTGTGCTCAGTACACGTCCCCCAGGATGCGGTCCACCGTAATGGCCACCGCAGACCTGACGGACAGGTGGTTGTAGTCGTCCAGGCAACGGAGGGGACGCAGCATTTCCGCCCCTTCGAGCGCCTGCGGCGCAAGCCCCGACCCCGTGCCGAAGACCAGCAGCACCGGCTCCTGGTCCAGTATTTCCCGTACGTGTCGCGGGGTGAGCAGCGGTCCGCCCTTGGGGTCGGTCCGCGCCGACGTGGCGACCACGCGCGGTTTTTGTCCGGTTCGTTTCTCCACCAAGGCCACGGCCCCGGCAAGATCTTCAGCCACCCGCGCCTGTCCAAGGGCTTCGGCACGGTCCGGATTGGCCTTGCCGCCTGCGCCGTGCGTCCAGTGGCGCAGCAACGTGGCGGCCAGTTCCCGCTGGTCCTGGATGGGCGTGACCAGAAACAGCCCCCCCAGTGCATACGAGCGGGAAACGCGGGACATATCGTGTATGTCGAGATTTGTCAAAGACACGGCCACGGTGTCGCCCAATTTATTCAAGACCGGATAATGCACCAGCGCCAGGTGCAGATTCCGCCCGCAAGTGGTGCGTGGCGCGGCCTTCA
>JAQVYA010000202.1 GCA_028708865.1 Desulfovibrio sp.
ACCTGGGCCACGCTTCGGGTTTCGGCATCCACCAGCACGATGCCTGCCGGAACGGCCTGGATGATGGTATTCATCTGCGCGTTGGCTTCCTGAAGGTCGCGGGTGCGTTTTTCGATGCGCGCTTCCAGATTGCGGTTGATGCGTGCAAGCCGGTGTTGGAGCCGGCAATTTTCCAGGGCGTGGGCCGCAGAGGAAAATACCACGGAGAGCAAGGCCAAGGTGGTGTCCGGAATTTCGGCCCGGTCGCTTCCGAGCAGCCCCACGAACATTCCCCAGATGCGGGTTCGGGTGGTGAGCACATGCAGCAGGATTTCATGCTTGCGGTCCGAAGATAAAAAAAAGACCGGCCCGGTCTGGCGTAGGGCCCAGGCAAAGGAACCGTCCGCGATCAGACCTTCGGCCTCCCACTCCAGAATCGTGCCGGATTCCTGTGGATGCACCTGGGCCATCTGAAAGTCCTGGGTTTGGTCGTTGATGAGAAGAATGCCCGAGTAGCGGAAATCGAGCATGTCCACCACGCGACGCAACAGCTCGTGGATCACGTCGCCGGATTCGGCGCAACGGCCCATGCCCGTATCAAAGGTTCCCAGGGAGGAGGCCAGTTCCAGCGCCTCCATGGCTGCGTTTTTTTCTTTGGTCAGGCTTTCGATGCGGCGTTCCATTCGGGCGATGCGGTCGTTCATGTCGTTTCCTTTCGTGGCAGGAAGAGGGAGAGGATGTCGTTGAGCTGGCGTGCACCGATACGAATGCTGGGACCGAGGACGCTCAAGGGCATGTCCAGGCATTCCCAGGCGCCCGGGGCCAGGGGGGGCACCCAGGAACTGCCGTTGAAGCCGTACTCCAGGGCAATGGTCATGATGTCGGCCAGATGTACCAGAGCGGCTCCGCGCGGGTCGGCGCTGAGGGCCGGAGCGTGATGCCCGGCCGCAGCTTCCTGGAGCGTGGGCGGAAGCTCCCAGCGCTGGAACAGCTCTCTGGCCAGGTCGGTGTGGTCCCAGCCGAGGATGGCTTGTTCGGCCGCATACATGGGCATGCAGTCCTTATGGGAGCGAATCATAGCCTGGGCCACGGCGCCGGGAATACGGCTGAGCATGATCAGCCGTCCGGTATCATGCAGGATTCCGGCCACGAAAAGCGTTTCTCCGGCCACGTCCGGCACATGGGACGCCAGGACCCGGGCAAAGACGCCGCAGGCCAGGGAATGGGTCCAGACCTCTCGGGTGGCCAATGCCTCGGAAGAGATGCCGGAAAAGGACTGAATGATGGTGATGCCCAGGGCCAGTTGGGAAAGCTCCCTGGTGCCGACCAGGGCAACGGCTCGTTCCAGCCGGTCGATTTGTTGCGGAAAGCCGTAGAACGGGCTGTTCACCAGCCGCAGGAGCTTTGCGCTCATGCCGGGATCCTTGCCCACCACGTTGGCCAGCCGTGCGGCAGTGCTGCCGGGGTCGTCGATGACCTCCAGGATGCGGTAAAAAGTTTCCGGAAAAGAAATGAACACGTCGGCCGTGCCCAAGAACTCGTTCAGGGACGGTAAGGGCCGGTCCGGGGGATCGATGAGCGGACAACGGCGCACCCGGTGCGGCTCTCCATTCTCCAGCAGGGCTCTGGCCCGGAAGATGGTGCATTGTTTTTTGAGTTCGTCCAGCACGTCGTTGTCCACGTTGCAGGCGTCGAACAGAGCGGCAATGCGGAGTCCGGCCTCCTTCAAAATATCCTCGGGGATGTCCTGTTCCGGGTGGGCGCAGTCCACGCCGTTGCCCAGAATCGCGGCCTCGGTGATGCCCCAGACGCGGAAGATGCGCAGATGGTTTTCGTTGAGTTGCGTATTGGCCGCGAGCAGCAAGCGGCCGTCCGGTCCGTGAATGTCTCCGGCCAGGATCATTCCGGCAGCGAGTTCGTCCGCGTTGACGGTTTTCATTTCGTTTTCGGCCTCCTGCATTGCGTATTCCAGACGGGAATCAACACCTTCCGATAGCATACGGCATTGAGTACGCACAAGGGGCCAAGGATTATTTCCGGTGGCCTGCGTCCTTGACGCCTGGAGGGGACGGGCACTATCAAAAGAAGGTGTGGAATGGTCGGGGAGCTTTTGCAACGCAACAGTACACGGAGTATCCGCATGGGTGACGACAATCCGTTTTATTCGGATAACCGCTGGAATAACATGTACGCCTATGCCCAGACGCTTCAGGATCTGGTCAAGGCGGGCGGCGATCCTGTAGAAGAATGCATCATGACGCTTTCCCTCGTGCTGCAACAGTTTCCGGAGAGTCCGCCTGTGGATGAGGACAGCCACCACGTGGGGTGTGTGCATCTCTTGGTTCGCAATGTGCTGGGCGCGTTGCGGGACTATAAATTGGAACAGGCCCGCAAGGAGCAGCCATGAGCGATACGCAACCGGTTCGGCGCGTGGAATGCTGGCGCGATTGCTGAAGCGGCTTTCGGGAGCTCAGTTTGACGCTCCGGGCCGCGGAACCTGGTGAAGAGTATGAGGTGGAGATTCTTCCTGGACAGCGGGAGAATCTGGGGAAACTGCTGCGCCATGCCAGGGCGCGTGTGATGCAGGAGCGGCCCGGGGCCGAGGGGCGGATTCTTTTACGCGTCCTCTCTGTGCAGGCTGTGGTTTGACCAGCCGGGCACCGCCCGTCGCTTCTCAAATGGCCGCCGGAAGGCGGCTTTTTTGTTTCCTCTTGCACGACTGGAGGTCGTGCGTTGGAGGGTTTTTTTACCCACTTTCCCCGGGCAACAGCGCAAAGCGGGAGGGGCTGTCGATCGGCGGCGGCAGAGTGCAAACGTTGCGGCTTCGTGGTATGGAGCGACAAAGAGAATTTTTGGGGAGGCCTGTCATGGGGTGTCACTTCAAAGCCGTTTATCCGGGATGGTTGGTCGTTTTTTGGCTGCTGTGCTGCGCAGGGACCGTTCCGGCGGTTTGGGCGCAGGGGGGAGGCAGCCCCTTGCCCGACGGCATGGGCGGGGTCCGCATGGGGGCGTTTCGTGCGGATTTGCCCGGGCTGCGCCCGTCGCATACTGAGCGACTCGGCGACGAGCCGTCCGAGGATCAGGTCATTGAATATTTCGTCCGCCCCGGCCCCTTGCCGGACATAGGCGGTGTGCCGCTGGAGGCTTTGGAGTTTGGTTTCTGCAACGACTATGTCTGCTCCATCCGGGCCCGGGCCGTGGGCGGGGGCGCAGCGTACGAAGCCCTGGTGGCCCATTATTCCGGAATTTACGGCACGGAGAACCGGCGCGTCCACCTGTATGGGGCGCAGTGGGATCGGTATTGCGAACAGGATGATGGAGCGCAGGGGCCGGGAATCCGCTGGGTGCTCTGCGAACATCAGACCGACAATTGCGCGGTGTTTTCCATCCGGCATGACCGGGGCCGGGGAAAAGTGATC
>JAQVYA010000085.1 GCA_028708865.1 Desulfovibrio sp.
CCAACTCCAACTTTACGGTCACATCCATGCGCAACATGCTGGACAAGATGGGGGTGGAGGTCAACGCTAGCAGCTTGCGGCCCAAGAATGTGGCCGCGGTCATGGTGACGGCCAAAATGCCTGTTTCGTCCCGTCCGGGCACTCCGCTGGATGTGAACGTCTCTTCCATTGGCGACGCCAAGAGCCTGTTGGGCGGGATGCTCTTGATCACCCCGCTCAAGGGGCTGGACGGCAAGATTTACGCCGTGGCCCAGGGGCCATTGACCATTGGTGGATTCGCGGCCGGAGGCGAGGCTGCAACGGCCCAGAAGAATATCGCCACGGCAGGACGGATCCCCAATGGTGCCATCGTGGAACGGGAAGTGCCGTTTAATTTCAATGAACAGAATCACTTGACCATCAACCTGAGCGTGCAGGATTTCGGCACCATCATGCAGGTGGTCAATCGGGTCAATGGCGTGCTGGGGGGGCCGTTTGCCCGGGCGCGGGACGCCTCCACCGTGCATCTGGACGTGCCCCCGCAATATCGGGGCAACATGGTGCCGCTCATGGCTGCGTTGGAAAATTTGAACATTGCTCCGGACAGCAAGGCCCGGGTGGTGGTGGACGAGAAGACCGGTACCATTGTGCTGGGCAATGATGTGCGCCTCTCGCGGGTGGCCGTGGCTCACGGTAATTTGCAGATCGTCATCGCCGAATCCGCGGATGTGAGTCAGCCCGGCCCGTTTGCAGAAAATGCTGAAACCGTGGTCACCCCGCAGACCGACATTGGCGTGCAGGAACAGAATAACCGTCTCATGCTCATGGAAGGGGCCACCCTGCAAGAACTGGTAGACGGGCTGAACGCCATTGGCGCGGCACCCCGGGACCTTATTTCCATTATCCGTACGCTCAAGGCGGCCGGAGCCTTGTACGCGGACCTGGAGGTTATCTAGATATGTCCACACTGGGCGACATTGCGGCCATGAACGGCCAACTGGCTTCAGCCAAGGCGGACGGACAGGAATTGGTGCGCTACAAGCAGCGCATGGACAGCCTCAAGCAGCGCCTTAGCGGAGCTCCCGGCGAGGAGCAACAGTTGCGGGAAGCCTGCCGCGATTTCGAAGCCGTGTTCATCGGCAAGCTTTGGGAGCAGATGCGCCGGACCGTGCCTAAAGAGAGTGCCATGCATTCCAAGCAGGAGGACATGTACCTTTCCATGTTTGACCGATCTTTTTCCGAGCATATGGCGGATTCCGGGGGCATTGGACTGGCCGACATGCTTTACGATCAATTGGCCTCGCAATTGCGTTCCGCTAGTCGTGATACGTTGACCGGCGGGGCCGAAATCAAACCCTTGGAGCGCAACGGCAAGGCCGACGTAAAGAGCCTGGAAGAGGTGGCCCTGGACACGCGTCTGCATCGGGACGGGGCCCGAGGTCCGGAACCGGCCTCCCCTGAGGAACTGTCCGCTCCGGTGGAGGCTGGCGACGTGACGGATCCACAGGCGGGTTCCTCCGAAATGGGGGCCTGGGAGACGGGCGTACCCTCGTCTCGGGGAGAGGTTTCCATAGGCCCGCGTACTGCGCCCTTGCCTGTTGACGCACTGAGTCAGGCTGAGGTCAATGCGCGCCTGGATCGGCTTGCTGAGCAACTCGGGCGCCGCCGTCGCGATCCTGGCCGGATACTTGCAGAGTATAAGTGACGATCTTGCAGGGCAATGGATCCTGCAAGTATGAAGAGTCATTTACATCAGTAGGTTAAATAGAGGCAGGAATGATCATGACGCAACGGCTCAAGGAAAATTTATCTCGGCAGGGAAAGGCCATGCTGTTGTTGCACATGCTGTTGGAGGAAGAATTTTCCCGCCTGCAAAAGCGCGATTCGCGCGGCGTGACTCCCATGGAGCTTTCCATTCAGGAATTGATGCGCCAGCTTGTGGTGGAGCGCGAAGAGCTTTCCCGGCAGGTTGCGGCAGCATCTGGCGGTCAGGCTCGCCGGATGCGCGAACTGCTGCCCTTGCTTCCGGCCGAAGATGCCGTGGAGATCGAGGGGCAGCTTCGAGGACTGGACCAGCAGGAGCAGCGTTGTGCGCGGCAGGCCGCCCAGAATCAGGAATTGGCTCTGGCCCTGTTTGAGCAGAGTAGCAAGCTGCTGGATTACATGCATTCCAAGATCAAGCCCACCAAGGTTCAAGGCTACGGAGCCAATGGACGCTATGCTTCCCGTCCCGGCGAGTCGCACCTTGTGCGGGGGACCTTGTAATGTTCGGGGCCAATTCCATACTGGACATGGGCCGTTGGGCCCTGTTCGCCTCCCAAATGCAATTGCGCGTTTCAGGCGAGAACATTTCCAATGTGAATACTCCCGGGTATTCGCGGCGGACTGTGCGCCTGGAAGAGGGCATTGCCATCGACTATCGCCCGGGCCAGATGGGCACGGGCGTGCGTGCCGCCGAGGTGGTGCGCCACTTCGATAAGTTTGTGGAGACCCAGTATCTGGAGCAGGCCAGCAAGCGCGACCGCTGGGGAACGCTGCATTCTTCCCTGCGCACGGTGGAGACGCTTTTCAACGAGGCCAACGGCGTGGGCATCAGCGATTCCATCTCGAACTTTTTTAACTCTTGGAACGACCTGAGCCAGCGTGCCGATGATTACGGCACCCGCAATGATTTGTTGGAAAAGTCGCTGACGTTGACCTCCACGCTGCACACGGCCAATGAAAATCTGGACCAGATGCAGCAGCGGATTGAAGAGCTGATCGCCAACGATGTGACCAATGCCAACTCCATTATTCAGCGGATTGCGGAAACCAACAAAAATATCAATATCCATGAGAATCTGGGAGAAAACGCTCCCAACAGCCTCTATGACGAGCGGGCCCAGCTGATTCGTGATCTGAGCAGCATCATTGACGTACACACCATCGACAAGGGAAGCGGCAATCTCACCGTGTTGACCAAGGGCGGCCAGACCCTTGTGGACGGATTTGAACATTTCAGTCTGGAGTTCGGCGCCCCCCAGACCGTGAAGCAGGTGTCCGAGGGATCGGATTTTGACGGGACCGCGTATTTTACGGGAAACGACAACTACGAATACACCATTGAAGTGCTTTCGGACGGAGTGGTGGGCAGTGCGGCGACTCCGGGCGTTGCCACGTTCCGTGTGTCCCTGGATGGCGGAAGCACTTGGCTTCAGGATGAAGACGGAAGTCTCAAGGTTTTTGAGGCCCGGCCGTACGGCCAGGAAGTGCAGGCCAATGATCTGGGCATTTATTTCGGAGCCACCAGCAATGCCCGGACCATGCCGGGTAACCAGATGAAGGCCGGGGATACCTTTACCATCATTCCGCAAAAGGGCCTTTATTGGGTGGAGAATACTTCGCATAAGGAAAATATCACGCCCATCATCCGGTTTACCGGCATGGACGAGGAGCAACGCACCACGGGCGGCAGTCTGGCCGCGTATTTCAACTTCCGCGATTCGTACGTGGGCAAGTATCGCGACAAGCTGGATGCCTTTGCCGAAACCATGATTTGGGAAGTGAACCGGAGGCACAGCCAGGGGGCGGGCCTGGAAAAATTTACCTATGTGGACGGTACGTACGGAGTGGATGATCCGGACCGGGCTCTTGGCAGCGATTCCTCCGGGCTGGCCTTTGGCAGCCGTCTGCAATCGGGAAGCGCCATGGTTTATATCTACAACAAAGATACCGGACTGGTGTCTTCCAGCGCGGCCTTAGATTTTTCCGATGCTCCCGGGCAGCAAAATTTCGATCCCAATATGCACAGCCTCAACGATGTGGCTGACGCCTACAATCGGACCTTTGGCGACCATCTCACAGCCAGCGTTGTGAATAATCGGCTGCGCGTGGAGGCCAAGGACGGCAAGGAGTTTCTTTTTGGCGCGGACACGGCCGGATTGAACGCGGCCCTGGGCGTGAACACGTTTTTTACGGGCACGGATGCGTCCTCCATGGAGGTGAACACGCGCATTTCGGGCGACCAGGATTTCCTTTGCGCCGGGCATGTGAATGGTTCCGGGGAAATGAACTCCGGGGACAACACCACGGCTTTGTCCATTTACAAGCTGCAAGAACAGAATGTCAGTATTTATACAGTACAGGAAGGCCGTACCAGCCAGACCCTGCTGGACTATTACAATGGAATCGTGGGCGGGGTGGGCGCGGACGTGAACACCGCCAAGTTCAACAGCTCGTACCACGAAACCATGGCCGGGGATCTCAACGATCGCCAGCAGGAAGTTTCGGGCGTCAACCTGGATGAGGAAATGGCCAACCTGATCCGCTACCAGCATTCCTACACCGCGGCCGCCAAGCTGATCACCACCGCGGACCAGATGCTGCAAACCGTGCTTTCGATGAAGCCCTAAGGGAGGAGCGACATGCGGATCTCACAGCAAATGCTTTATGCGCATTATGTGACGAACATGAACTCGTCGCTGTCCAACCTGATGGATTTGAACATCAAGGCCCAGAGCCAAAAGCGGATTATCCGTCCTTCGGACGATCCGGTGGGCATGGAGCGGGTTCTGGATCATCGCGACGCCCTGCGCAGCCTGGAACAATACAAGGAGAACATCAGCACGGCCAAGGGCTGGCTCGGCCGTTCCGATTCCACCCTGACGCAGGTCTCCGCGCTTATTACTCGGGCCAAGGGGCTGGCGGAACAGGCTGCCACAGGCACCTATGACGGCACCAACCGAGAGCAGATCGCCTTTGAAATGCGATCTATTTTTGATCAGTTGGTGGAAATGTCCAACATGGAATTCGAGGACAAGAGCATTTACGCCGGGCATAAGACCGACGGCAATGCGTTTGACAAGGTCCTTTGGATGACCACCAATGACCAGGGCCTTAATGACGAAACCAGCTTCCGGGTTGAGGGGAATGCGGATTACACCGTCCTGGTGCAGTATTACGACACCTCGGGCAACGCGGAGGTGGGGGAAAAAATTTCCTTTGACTCGGGCAACGTGGGCGTGCGGTACTCCCTGGATGGCGGTAAGACTTTCCTTGATGACGGCACCGTGAGCAACGTGGTGGGCGGCGAGGTCCGCGTGGACCTGCCTCAGAGCGGAGCGTCCGTGGTGTTTTCGGACGTGGACCCGGGCGACGGTGTGCGAGCCAACGATCCCGAGGACTTTGAGGACGCGGGGGGGACCTGGGCCTGGCTTCGCCCTTCGGCTCTGTACAGGGGCGACGACATGGACGCCATCCGCGTTGACAGCGTGGGCCAGGGCGTGGAAAACATCACGGCCACGGCAGCGGGCGCGTTCCAGAGCAACAACGTGGTGGTTCGCATCGACAACGATTCCCCTGTGGGCATGGATGAAGTCATCGAATACTCCTACAGCCTGGATGGGGGAGCCAGTTGGACCACGGGCAACACCACTTCGGCGGACCTGAGTTCCAATCAATCTCTGATCACCATTCCGCCGGGCGGTATGCTCACCCTGGCGTCCAACGGGGGCAACACGTTGCAGCCGGGCAGCCAGTTCGTGATCACTCCGCGTACCTCTTCCGTCAACCTGAATATTTCCGTTGCGGAAACCGTGCGGGTCAATGATGTGGGCAAGGATATCTTCGGTGGCTTGTATCAGGATCCGGACAAGGTCCGGGCCAATGGAGGCAGCCGATTGGCTGTTTCCAGCGATAACACCGGGGTGGTCTTTGACGACGGCAGCGGGTCCACCATGCTCAATGCCTCCAACGCCGGATATTCCAAGAACCTTTTTGAAACAATGGGCAACCTGGTGGCTTTTCTTGAGACCAACAACCAGACCGGTGTGCAGCGTTGTTTGGAGAGTCTGGACCGCTCGCAGCAGCAGATCCTTACAGCCGCGGCCAGCGTGGGCGGGCGTGAAAACCGGCTCACCGTGGCCGAAGGCTTGGTGGAAAACCTGAAGCTGAACGAGAAGGAGCGCATGTCCAGCATTGAGGATGCGGATGTGGCCGAACTCATGACTCAGATCGCTCAGGGCCAGATCGTATATGAATCCGTGCTGCGCTCCACTTCCCTGATCATGAACATGAACCTGATGAAGTTCATCTAGTCCTTTGAAGGCAGACGGATGCACCGGCCTCCTGGACTTTCCCCCCGCCCTGGGGTAGACCCTGGCGGGTCGGAGATGCGCTCCGGCGCTAGGCCTTGCAACGAGGAAAACGGAAGGGACCGATGCTGATTCTTACCCGGAGACCCGGTGAAAGCCTTTACCTGGGCGACAACATCAAACTCAAGGTGTTGAGCGTGCAGGGCAAGCAGATCAAACTTGGGCTGGAAGTGCCCGAGGAGATGACCGTGTATCGGGAAGAAGTGTATCTGCGTATCAAGGAACAAAACCGGCAGGCTCTGGATTGTACGGACCAGGATCTGCTTCAGGCGGCGACGTTATGGCAGCGCAAGGAAAGCGAGTGATCCGGACCCGCCTCGGCGAACGGGAAATCGTCGAGGATTCCATCGTCCGCTTCCCGCACGGTCTGGTCGGCTTTGAGGACCGACGTGACTTTGTACTTTTGCAGGTCAACGACAGTTCTCCATTTCTGCTTTTGCAGTCGCTCGAGGACCCGGGACTGGGCCTGCTGGTGGCTGACCCGTTGTCGTTCATTGAAAATTACGGGGTCCGGCTGGACAGTGCGGAAAAGAAAATTTTGAATCATCAGGAAGATGCGGAGCTGGCCGTACTCGTCACCGTGAGCATCCCCCGCAACCGGCCCGAAGAGACCACCCTGAATCTTTCCGGCCCTATCGTCATCAATACCAGCGCCAAGGTGGGAATCCAGTCTCCACAAACCGATTCTTCGTATCCCCCGCATGTGTTTCTGGCCGGTGGCTGATTCTTCTTATTGGCCTGTCTGACGGGTGCCCAACAGCATCGGCCCCGCTTCCACTGGAGGAGGCGGGGCCGATGCTGTTGGAGGTGTTTGTTTTTAACTATCTGTATATATTAGATATCTTTTTATTTGTTGAGCGCAGTCATGGTAGGCTGGCGCAGCGTTCTGGGCTTCGTCCGCCTAGGTCAAGAGGTTGATGTCGTCCCGAAGCAGGTTGGCTGCGGCCTTTTTAATGTCCGGCTTATAGGTTCCGTTGCGGACCCGTTCCTTGAGGTCCCGGACCTTGTCGGCGCGGACATCGGACGCACCTCCGGCCTCGGCCAGCGCTGCACCGCGCAGACGGGCTTCAGCGGAAAGCTGGACCTTGTCCCCGCGGGAGGACGAACTGCTCGTGGCCGAGCTGTTCTTGGCCCGCTGTCCTTCCTGGACCTTCTGCTTGGTGTAGGGGTTCAGTTCCCCTGCGATGTGTCTGATATCCATATTGGCCTCCCTGAGCCTGGTCAAAGCATGGTGTCGTCCACCTTGGCCAGGGTGATCTCCCACAGCCGCTTTAGGATGCGGTTCTTTTGTTCTCCCGTCAACTCCCGGGGGCCGGTGTCGGTCTGCGCAAGCAGTCGGACGTCCCCGCCGTCCAGGGGGTAATCTAGCAAAACATGGTGTCCGGTTTCGGTTTCCAGCTGTTGCAGGATGTCTTCGATGACCGGAGAGTGTGTTCCGTTGACGATGAGATTTTCAATGATCTCTTTGGCAATGCGTTGTACGAGTTCGCGTCGTCTTGCCTCCCGTGAGATGTCCAGCCGGTCCTGCCCGCCTGAAAGCATGAGCGCTCTCCGAAAGCGCGCAAGCCGCTTCGCACTGGTGAGCTGCTTTCCATAAGTGTGCAGCATTCTGCGAACTTCAGCCGGACTACTACTCACGATACAAATTTCCTCCTAAAGTATGTTTCGGCCTTGGAGAAAAAAACTTTAGGGGTAGGTGGCAAAAAAAGTAAAAAATTGCATTTTGAGGTCGGGTTTGCGCTGGCCTTTCAGGAAAGTGCGGCATAATCCGGTGGCGCTCCGCTCGGAAAAAGACTATGGGCTATGGGCATGTCCAAGGCCATAGAATCCATACTTCTGGTCGTCAAGGAAGGCAACGACGAGGCCCGGAAACTGGCCACCGAAATCGCAACCTATTTGGAGCAAAGGGGGTGCGAGGCGCATTGCTGTGAGCACCGTACCGATGCGCCCGGTGGGGCGGCACGAGCCGGGCAGCGGCCGTTCGGGCTTGTGGTGGTACTGGGGGGAGACGGAACCCTGATCAGCGCGGCCCGGAGACTGTACTGCCTGGGGGTCCCTCTGGTGGGGTTGAACCTGGGGCAGGTCGGTTTTCTTGCCGAGCTTTCGCGCGAGAACTGGCGACGTCGGTTAAATCGGATTCTGGAAGGCCGGTATCGAATTTCCCGTCGGCTGTTGCTTTCCTACTCGGTTTCGCGCCAGGGTCGAGATGTGGCTCAGGGGGTGGCCGTGAACGACATCGTCATCAGTCGGGGCTCTCTGGCCCGGCTGATCCGTCTGGGAATGTACTTTGACGGCGAACCCGTCACCAGCATGCGTTCCGACGGGGTCATCGTCTCCACTCCCACCGGCTCCACAGCGTACAGCGTCTCGGCCGGAGGACCGCTGCTCTTTCCCGAAACCGAAGTCTACAGCGTCACGCCCATTTGTCCTTTTCTCAATGGGTTTAAACCGCTGGTACTGCCTGCGGAAAAGCCGCTTTCCGTGGAGATCGAAGAGTACGGCAAGGTGGCGGACGTTTTTCTCACCGAGGACGGCCAGGAAGTGGTCACCCTGGATTACGGCGATTTGGTGACCATCCAGCGCTGCCCCGCCCAACTTCTGTTGGCCCAGACCGGGGGGGGCAATTTCTTCTCTCGTCTGATCGGCAGGGGCTTCCTGCAGGGAGGTTGAGATGGGCAAACTCAAGCATTACCGTTCTGTTTTGGATATTCGTCGCGGCGAAGACCCGGTCATGGACGCTTTACTGTTGCACTTCATGACGGAAAACGGTCTGGAATATACCATTGATCCGCTGAAGAACGCCTCACCGGAGCAAATTCGCTTCATGATGGCCTGCAAGGACGAAACATTTTATGCCCCATGTTCGGACTGGATGCTTCTGCAACTTTTGCAGTCGCGCATGTCTCCGGAGCTTCAGGAGATGTACCTCCAGCAGTGGCGCAGCTTCGTGCGTCTGGTCCGCATGTCCTGCCATGATCCCTACCAGCGCCGGAAGATTATGAATCTGGCCCGGCATAAGTTTCAAATGGTGATGGATTCGTGCATCACCATCCCTTCGCGGGTCATGAAACGATTGATCACCATTTTCATGTCGCAAAGCGGCATTGACGACCCGCACCGCCAGCGCAAGCAAAACGCCAATGCCGCGGCCCAGAAGATTGTGGAAAGCACCGAGTGGGAACGGTTCGTGAACCAGTGCCCGGAAACGTTCCACACCTGCCGACGCATGGATGACCTGCGTTTTGAAATGGACTTTTTGGAAATGCAGCGGCTCATTTGCGCCTCTACATTGCAGAGCTTTGACCATTGGTCCGAGTTTTTCCAGGATTGCGGCAAGGTGGAAGAAGAAATCCGGGACGGCCACCAAACGTTCCATGAATTGCACCGGCTGTTTTCGCCTCAGTCCGGCGGTCCGCTGCGCGTCTTGTTCTTGCCGTATAACAGCGGCGGCCTTATTTTCGACCTTCAACTCATTCGGGCCATGCTGCGACGTGGGCACCGTGTGGTGCTGGCCCTCAAGGAAGGGTTTTACTTCGACGCGCCCGCGTTTTGGGATATGGAACATGATCCGGTATTGGCTGAATGTTTCAAAGAGGCCCGGGTGCTCACTAATGTGCGCATCAGCAAGAACGAATTGCTGCGCGAAACCAGGGAGCATCCTTTTGTAATCATTTCGGACGGCACCCGTGAGCGGCTCAATCCGTACCGCATGAGCGTAACACTGGCCCGAGTCTGGAAGGAATCGGATCTGATCATGGTCAAGGGGCAGGAGAATTACCGCCGGACCATCATGACCAGTCATTCCTTTACGCGAGATATCTTCAGCTACTTCCGGGATGATTCAGGCAAGCTGGTGCTCAACTTCAAGCCCAAGGCAAGCTGGGCACGCAAGTTCCGGGAGGTGGACATCCTGGCCAAGGCCGAGGCCATCATCGCGGATATGCGCCGCGCCTCGGCTGCGGGCAATACCGTGATGTTCTATTCGGGCATCGTGGGGTCCATCCCGGGGCAGACCAGCATGGCCATCGAGGTCATGAACACGTTTATCCGCTATTTGCGTTCCCGGCTGGACGGGGTCTACATCATCAATCCGGCCGAACATTTTGAGGAAGGCATGGACGCGGACGACCTCATGTACATGTGGGAGAAGGTCCAACGCAGCGGCTTTATCGATGTGTGGCGTTTTCAGTCGGTGCAGGACATTGAACGCAGTTTCGAACTCATGAACCGCAAAGTCCCGCCGGTTTGGGCCGGGAAGGACGCCACGTACTCCACGGGCTGCACCAAGGAGATGAACATCGCGCTGGATGTGCAGAAAAAGCATCGTGAATTGCAGATCATCGGTCCCAGTCCGGAAAAGTTTTTCCGGCGGCGGGAATATGGAGTGGGCAAGTTTTGCGATGTGGCCATTGAAGATTGCAATGAGACCCATCCTTTATGAGCATGATCTGTCCGACGATGCTGCCACTGAAGGCAGCCCGCTTGATTCTTGGTTCCCGGGCTTTTTGCCTGTTGTTCATGTTTTTTGTTGCTGCGGCTGTTTCCGGCTGCGCCCCCAAATCGTTGCCTCGGCCTGCGCCCCCGCCGCCCTCCCTGTCGGACGCGGCCCGTTTTCTTCGTTTCAATCATGGTGGGACCACCCGGGAGAGCCGAACCCTGGAGCTGCGTAGCCAGGGGTTGCACTCCTGGATGGAGATGGACTCGGGCCTGCGTTACAGTTTGGATTACGTTCGTTCCAAGCCTGCAAACCAGGTGGCCATGACCCGGCATGGGCTGGAAGTCACCTGGGGGCAGATTCGCTTCAGCATTGAGGAAATGCTTCGGCTGCTGCCGTATCTGGACCGGCGTCCCGAGCTGTTGGCCGAACATTTTCAGTGGTTTGCCCTCACTCCTCCGCCGCTCATGACCGGCTACTTTACACCGGAAATCGAGGCCAGTCTCACTCCGCGTCCCGGATACGAATACCCCATCTATGGCGTTCCTTCGGATTTGCGGGTCCGTCGCCCCGGACAGTCCGGGGTCCCGGCGGTCTACCGTGTTGAAAACGGGCGGGTCTTGCCGTACCATACCCGCGCCCAAGTGGATCTGGGCAAGGTCCTGGCGGGTAAAGGGCTGGAAATTGCCTGGGCCAAGGATCCGGTGGATGTGTTTTATCTCCAGATTGAAGGGCAAGGCCGACTTCATCTGCCGGACGGCAGCGTGCGGCATGTGGTCTACGGGGCCAAGAACGGCCACGCCTTCGAAGGGCTGGGGAACATCCTCTACCGCCGTGGATATTTGACCAAATCGCGACGCGGGCAGAAGTTTGTGCGAGAATTCTGCTCCCGGCATCCGGAACTGGCCCGCAAGCTCATGGCGGAGAACAAAAGTTATGTGTTTTTCCGTTTTGATGAGCATCCCTCTTTGGGCGCCATTGGCAGGCCGCTGACCCCCATGGTCAGCGTGGCCGTTGACCCCGGACTGTTGCCTTTGGGCAGTATGCTGGTGCTGGATGCGGATATTCCGGGTCCGGACGGCACAGGGCAGCGCCGTGTGCATGGTCTGGTTTTGGCGCAGGATACCGGATCCGCCATCAAAGGAGCGCGTCTGGATTATTTCATTGGTGTAGGGCATGACGTGGAACCCGTGGCCTGCCATGTGTACAGCAGGGTTACGGCGTATCTGCTGCTCAGCAAACAGGCTCTGGCCCGGCGGCCCGGATCGGATTGATCCGTATGGTTGCCTCCGGAACCAGGGAACGCGTTTACGTTTGATTTCAACAAAGACAGTTAATCGACCCAGGAGCTCTCTATGGCCCAGTACGAGGCAGTGATCGGGCTGGAAGTGCATGCCCAGCTCAAGACCAAGTCCAAACTTTTCTGCAGCTGTTCTACCCGCTTCGGCAATGAGCCTAATGAAAACGTCTGTCCGGTCTGTTCCGGCATGCCCGGCGTCCTGCCCGTGATGAACGAGAAGGTGCTGGAGTATGCGGCCAAGCTCGGTCTGGCCCTGGATTGCGAGATCAACCGCAAGTCGGTGTTTGCGCGGAAAAACTATTTTTATCCCGATTTGCCCAAGGGGTATCAGACGTCCCAGTTCGACCTGCCCATCTGCGAACACGGCAAAGTGGAGATCGAAACCTCCAAAGGGCGCAAGACCATAGGGGTGACGCGTATCCACATGGAAGAGGACGCGGGTAAGTCCATCCACTCGGCCTCGGAGAACGTCAGTTTTGTGGACCTCAACCGGGCTTGCGTGCCTCTCGTGGAGATCGTTTCCGAGCCGGACATGCGCTCCGCCGAGGAGGCCGTGGCCTATCTCAAGTCATTGCATTCCATTTTGCGCTATCTGGATATCTGCGACGGCAATATGGAGCAGGGGTCCTTTCGATGCGATGCCAACGTGTCCATCCGTCCGTTGGGACAGGAAGCGTTCGGTACGCGAACTGAATTGAAAAATATGAACTCCTTCCGCCATGTACAAAAAGCCATTGAATATGAGATTGAACGTCAAATCGACCTCGTGGAGGACGGCGACGCCGTGACCCAGGAGACGCGGCTTTACAACGCGGACAAGGGGACCACCCATCCCATGCGCGGCAAGGAGGAGGCCCACGATTATCGGTACTTCCCCTGTCCGGATCTCGTGCCGCTGGTGTTGGATGAAGCCTGGATTGAGCGCTGGCAGGCTGAATTGCCTGAATTACCCGAGGCCCGTCGGGAACGATTCCTGCGCGAGTATGCGCTGGGAGAGGATGCTGCGGTTCAGTTGACTGCAGAGCGGGAGACCGCGGACTTTTTTGAGGCCGCGGCCCGTGCCGGGCAGAGCAAGGCCCGAAAAATCGCCAACTGGGTCATGGTGGACGTGGCGCATCTGCTCAACGACTCGGGTCTGACCCTGGCCGATTGTTCGGGAACCCCGGAATCACTGGCCGCCCTTGTGGACCTTGTGGAGGGCGGTACCGTGAGCGCCAAATCCGCCAAGGATATTTTGTCCGAAGTGCTTCGCCACGGCGCGGACCCCAAAAAATTGGTGCAGGAAAAAGGGCTTGTGCAGGAGTCGGACACCGGGGCCCTGGAGGGAATCATCGACGCGGTGATTGCCGAAAACCCGGATGAAGCCGAGCGCGTGCGCGGGGGCGATAAAAAGGTCGTTGGTTTTCTCATGGGTCAGATTATGCGCAAGACCCAGGGGAAGGCCAACCCCGGGGTGGTCAGCAAAATGCTGGCAAAGAAGCTTTCGTAGTCCGAAAGGTTGCGAATTGTTTGTTTTTGACAAGTGGAAAGACGCTTCGGTAGAGATTCGTCATAAAGCGTGACGTGGCGAGTAAAGAGCGTGGACAACGCAACAAGCCCATTGCAAGGAGATTTTGAGTGACCGAGCATATTCAGTTTTCACCGGAAAAGGATTGCCTGGTGCTTTTGGATCAACGCTATCTTCCCCAACGGGAGGATTGGTTTGACTGCACCACAACCGATGAAATTTGTTATGCTTTGGTTACGATGGTGGTGCGCGGGGCTCCGGCCATCGGGGTCACGGCCGCGTATGGCTGCTACGTTGCGGCCCGGGAGGTGCAGCAAAGCGGAGGCGAATGGCAAACCGCTTTGTCCGCCAAGCTGGACCAGATCGAACACGCCCGGCCCACGGCCGTGAACCTGCGTTGGGCCGTTCGGGAAATGCGCCGTGTCTGGGACGAAGCCGGACCAGTTTCCCTGGAGGAATTGTGCCGGGTTTGGCTGGCCCGAGCCCGGGAAATCCATCAGGAAGATATCTCCATGTGCGAGGCCATCGGCAAGTTTGGCGGTGCGCTGCTTGATGACGGCGATACCGTCATGACCCATTGCAATGCCGGAGCCCTGGCCACAGCGGGGTATGGCACGGCATTGGGCGTGATTCGCGGCGCGGTGGATCAGGGGAAACATATCCAGGTCATTGC
>JAQVYA010000086.1 GCA_028708865.1 Desulfovibrio sp.
GGCCTTCGTCCGATCCAGCCGGGCAGGGGAGGCGTTGTCCTCGGGGGATGCATCTTCTACCGTTGGAGGCGGGGATGCGGACTTCATGGTGGTGGGCTCTGCATTCGTGGGAGGAGCGTTGTCGGTCCAGGATATGGCGCGCGTATCTGTATGCTCCTCTTCAGGCCGAAAACGCTGCAATAATTTGCTCAGTTCAGCCATGCGTACCGGCTTGGTGAGAAAATCATCCATCCCGGCGTGGAAGCAGGCCCGCTTGACTTCTTCCGTGGTGTGGGCCGTAAGCGCCACCACCGGGACGTCGGCCGGGGTCGCCCCTGTGCCGGATCGGATCCGGCGTGTGGCGTCCATGCCGTCCATTTCCGGCATTTCCACATCCATGAGAATCAGGTCAAAGTGTTCCTTCCCGGCGGCATCCAGAGCTTCAAAGCCGTCCTTGGCCACTTGGAAGCTGTGCCCCAGACGTTTGAGCAACAGGCTCATGACCTTGATGTTCACGGAGTTATCTTCGGCCACCAGAATCTTGAGCCGGTCGCGTCGATGCACACGCGGCAGAGCAGAGGGGCTGGGCAGTCCGGCCATGGCCATGGCCGGGTCACCAGGTAAGAAGCGGGCCGTGAAAAAAAATCGGCTGCCCTGGCCGGGCGCACTGCTCAGCCAGATGCGACCGCCCATGAGTTCCACCAAACGCCGGCAGATGGAGAGGCCCAGCCCTGTGCCCCGTTTTTCCGGAACCCGGGACATTTCCCCCCTCTGGAAACTGTCAAAGATGGTGTCGTGAAGTTCTTCCGGAATGCCGGGCCCCGTGTCGAGCACGGAAAAAAGGATACTGGATTCGCCCTGGCCAGACGGTTCTTCCCCGGCTTCAGGCGGGATGCGTGAGGTCGGGCCTGGTTCGGCCTGAATGGTGACGCTCCCGCGATCCGTGAATTTCAAGGCGTTTCCGGCAAGGTTGAAGAGGACCTGACGCAGGCGACCCGCATCGCCCCGTAAATATTGGGGCGCTTGGGGAGCGATTTGCAACTCCAGCTTCAGTTGTTTGGATTCGGCTTGCAGGCGCAGGGTGCTGACCACGGAACGCAGCACCGAGTGGAGGTCGAAATCGGCCATATCCAGTTCCAGTCGGTCCGCTTCCACCAAAGCAAAGTCCAGTATGTCGTCGATAACGTTGAGCAGGTGCTCTGAGGAATCCAGAACCGTATTCAGAGCATCGCGCTGACCCGGCTTGAGGTCGCCCTGCAAAACGATTTCCGTCAGGCCGGTGATGGCGTTCAGCGGCGTGCGGATTTCATGGCTCATATTTGCCAGAAATTCGTCCTTGGCCCGGTTGGCCTGTTCCGCTTCGTTTTTGGCGCGCTCCAGGGCAGCGGTGCGTTCCTGAACCTGCTGCTCCAGGTGGTATTGATATTCCCTGAGGCGCATGCCGGATTGCTGAAGTTCAACTGCTGTGCGGTTCACAGCAGCTCCGAGCTCTGCGATTTCATCCCGCCCACGCACAGGGATGCGGGCGTCAAAGTCGCCGTTGCCGAGGCGATGGAGCACGTCCGTGAAGGGCAGCAGCCATTTTTGCAGCAGACGGCTGAAGAATAGGCTGAGCAAGAGCACCGTGAGCAAGGATAAGGCCCCTGCCAGAAGCAGGCTATGGTGCACGCCGAGCAGCCCGGCGTAGGCCTGATTGCGGGGCTGGAGCAGCACTACGCGCCAGCCCGTGGGCACATCGTCCCGGTGGTTGCTGTCTACTCGGGCAAAGGCTCCGACCTGGGGTTCCCCCATGTATTGGGTGCGCAGGGTGCCGTTGGGCCGTTTTTCCAGCTGGGCGAGTAAGGGGGCGCTCTGCATGGCGAGCAGGTTTTGCGAGGGAGCACTGGAGGCCACCACCACGCCTGCCTCGTCGATGATCATGGCGCGTCCGCCCGGCCCCAGGTCCACGCCCTGCACCACGTCCCAGACGGGGTGAATGTCCAGGTGGGCCACCACCACGCCGGAGACGAAATGGGTGGCCGGGTCCAGCAGTGGGGCAGAGGCCGTCATGATCACTTCAAAGGGGTAGAGCTGGGCGTGCGCGCCGTAGAATCCGCTGCGCCCCTGCATGCCGTTGCGAAACCAGATGGTTTCGGACCAGTCGCCCCGAAAGGAATGCTCCAGAGTAGCGCGTACTTTGCCGCGGGTATCCAGGACCGTGACGTTTTTCAGGTTGGGATGGTAGCGCAGGGAGCGGCGCAGTTCGCGGCGCAATGTTTCGTCATCGCCCGTCAGGGCATCGAGGTGTTCCTGCCGGGTGAGCATATAAAGGCTGCGCATGCCTTCGTTGACGACCCGCTGCACATCTTTGCCCACCTGGACGCTCAGGGCCGCAAGGGTCCGGTCCGCATTTTGCCGGAAGGTGTCTTCAAGATGCAGGAGCACATGGCCGCCCATGGTCAGCAGGGGCACGAGCCCCGTCATGAGCAGAACCAAAGCGGCCTTCAGGTGCAGACGCATGGCTAGTCCATGTCGCGGAGGGCCGACCAGATGGCCAGTCGTTGCCGCATGGCTTCGGCGTTGATGGGGCGGAAGGTTTCGCAGCGTTCCAGCACCTGGCGCGGAGGGAAAAGCTCCGGCGCGTTGCGCATGGATTCCGGCAGTTGCTGGATGGCGGCCGTGTTTACGGGCTGGTAGCGAAGATATCGGGCGTTGCGGGCCATGACTTCAGGCTGGTGCATGAAGTTGATGAAGCGCATGGCGGCTTCGGCGTGGGCAGCGCGCACCGGCACCACAAAGCAGTCCACCCAAAGGGTGGTTCCCTCGCGGGGAACGAAATAGCGCAGGTCCGGATTGTCCTGCATGGCCACCATGGCGTCTCCACTATAGAGCTGCGCTGCATGCAGCTCCTCGTCCACCATTTTTTCCATGATGGCGACGGCGTCGAAATACCCGGCCAGCAGCGGACGTTGCGCCAGCAGTGAATCCCGAACCATGTCGTGCTGTTGCGGATCCTCAGTGCTGATGCTGAACCCCAGGGCCTTGCATCCTGCGTCAATGACGTCCAGGCTGTTGCCGAGCATGCCGATGCGTCCGGCATGGGCCGGGTCCCAAAGTACGTCCCAGCTGTTTTCATTGTCCGGCACGTATTTTCGGTTCACCAACACCCCCACGGTGCCCAGAAGGTAGGGGACGGTTACCAACGTGTCGCCAGGCAGGGTAAAATAAAAGGGATGCGAGGTGACGTGCCGCAGATGGGGCAGCAGGGTGCGATCCAGAGGGTGGACGAGTCGGGCCCGGTGCAAGGCCTCCACGACATTGTCGCTGACCACTACGAGGTCCGCGTCCGTGAGCCCGGATTGCAGGGCGGCCAGAATATCGTCCTCGTCCAGGTAGGTATGCAGGTTAACCTGGATTCCTTCCTGGGCTTCGAATTCTTTGATCAGTTCCGGGAGAAGATAGTCTTCCCAGTTGTAGATATTCAGAATGTTTTGGGATTCATCGAAATGCCCCTCGGGGCCGCTTTCTTTTTCTTGGCTGCCGCAGGCGGTGAACAACAGGAGGGCCAACAATAATCCGGACCAGCTGTGGCGCGCGATCTTGCGCATGGCATTCCCCCCCCTGATTGTGCGGTCATGCGGAAGCCTGGAGCTTTAACGCATGAAAGCAACGCTTCCCCAGCCTTTTCAGGATACCGCAAGTTGCGGTTTCGGGCAATGCGGAGCCGCATTGCCGAGTATGGGACGGCGGAGAAGTGCTTCGGCCCCGGCAATAACTGGCCGGAGCGGCCGGGTCAACACTTTTGCCCGCAGGTAGGGGAGGGTTGTTCGGAGGCGGCAGCGGATTCGTTGGTGGCGCACTTGGCGGCGTCCGGCAGTACCCGCGGTAAAAGCACGGTAAAGCGCGTACCCCGGCCGGGTTCGGTATCCACGTCGATCCTTCCCCCGTGCTGTTCCACGATTTGGTTGGACATGAACAGGCCCAGCCCGGTGCCGCGGTCTCCCTTGGAGGAAAAGAACAGGGTGAAGAGTTTGTTTCGTGTTTCCTTGTCCATGCCCATGCCGTTGTCCTCCACATCGAACAGGACGGCGCGGCCCCGGGTGGACAGGCCGAAGCGGATGCGGTGTTCTTTCTTCTGCCTGTCCATGAGGCAGGCGTCCACCGCGTTTTCCAGCAGGTTCACCAGAGCGGAGCTGACAATGCCGGGATCCACTTCGAACTCGCCAAGGTCGCGGGCAAAGTCGCGGCGAAATTCGATGCTGTGCTCGCGGGCCTTGGTTTCGGCAATATCCGCCACCTGGTTGGCAAATTCCAGAGCGTCCACGCGTTCCCAGCGTAGATCGCGTTTCTTGGCGTAATAGAGAATGTCCAACACCATGCTGCGGATGCGGCCCACCATCTGGCGGACCACTTTCCAGCCCGCCTGGACCTGCTTTTCATTGCCCCGGCGGAAGCCGGAATCCACGCGGTAAATCCCGCCGTCCAGGGCCGTCAGCAGGCCCTTGACCCCGTGGGAAACCGTACCGAGCAGGAGCCCAAGGTTGGTAAGGTGGTCCTGCAATTGCCGGATCTGGGTAATGTCCGTGGACAGTTCCATGACCTGTTCCACCCGGCCTTTGGCGTCCAGAATGGGGGCGGTCTGCACCAATACGTTGACCTGGTCGCCGCTCAGGGTGGTGACCACTTCTTCGGATTCGTGGCTTTGACCGTCGGTAAAGGTCTTTTCCACGGGACAGTTGCGGCATGGGGACTGGCGGCCCTTGAACACACCGTGGCAGAGCTGTCCCGGCTCTCCGCCAAAATCCCGCTGGAAGCCGTGGTTGGCTTCCACCAGCCGGAATTGACGGTCCTGCACCGTGATGTAGCAGGGCACGGCATTGAACAGGTGGCGGTAGCGCTCCCGGGATTGACGCAGCTCCTCTTGGAGCCGGTTCACTTCCTGCACGTCCACGGAGATTTCCAGCACCAGTTCCACGTCCGCGTCTTCTCCGGCGCCTTTGATGGGCGCGGTGTGCACGATGACCGGAATCTCCGAGCCGTCCAGCCCGGTGAGGATTTCCCGGCTGCGCTGGCCCCGCCCGGTGCGGAAGGTCTTGCCCACGGGACATTCTTCATCGTCGGGCTTGCGGTCGCAGTAGGCGTCCCAACTGTTGGCGCCCACAAAGTCGCCCAGGCGGTCGCGGTAGTGCTGGTTGGTGGCGATGATTTCCAGATAGGCGTTGTGCACGGACACGAAACAGGGCAGCTCGTTAAAAATGGTTTCTCCGGCGTCCATGTCCGTGGTCAGTTGCCCCATGGCCTCGGTAAGTCCTTCCAGGACCTGGCGGGTGGCCAGTCTCCGTTCAGCCTGGAGCAGGCGGGCGGATTTCTCCTCCACGAGCCGTTCCAGGTTTTCCGTGTGTTCACGAAGCTGGCGGCGCATGGCCATGCGGTCTTCGGCGCGTTTAAGGGCCACTTCCAGGGCGTCGTGGTTGATGGGCTTGGTGATGAAATCCGTGGCGTCGAGCTTGAGGCTGGCAATGGCCAGGTGCATATCCCCATGTCCGGTGATCATGATCACTTCGGTTTCGGGCTTTTGCTCCTTGATGCGCTTGAGCAGTTCCAGGCCGTCCATGCCGGGCATTTTCACGTCCGAGAGTACGATGCCGGGCCGCTGCTCGTCGAATCGCCGCAGGGCTTCTTCTGCACTGGAGGCCGTGGTGACCTCGTAGCCGATGTCCTGAAGCGCAATGCTCAGCACGCGGCGCAGGCCGTCTTCGTCGTCCACAAGAAGAAGCTGTTTTGTCATGCCCCTGTCCCACTCGTTGAATGCACGTAAGGAAAGACCCGGACATCGCTCCCGAGTCAGGGAGCGATGCCCGCCACATTTGCCGTTGCTGTTTCGGACCGGTTTCAGCCGCCGATGGTTTCCTGGACGATCTGGATGACCTGATCCGGATCAAAGGGCTTGCTCACCGTGGCCACGGCCTTGCGGATGGCCAGGTGGATGCCGGAAAGCCCGCTGATGACGATGACCGGCGTATCGGCCAATTCCGGGTCCTGGTTGAACTTGCGGTAGAACCGGGGGCCCCATTCGTCGGGCATTTCCAGGTCCAGGGTCACGAGGTCGGGCAGTTCGTCCTTCATGACCACCAGGGCTTCCACGCCGTCGCTGGCCGAGCAGGTTTCGTATCCATTGTCCTCGAACAGGGTGACGAGGTAATCCACAATGTTCTGATCGTCGTCCACGACCATGATCTTCTTGCTCATGGGATCCTCCATGGGTTGCATTATATGGTGAACCGATCCGCAGTCCGGGCCGCTCCACCGAGCAGTTCGGCGGCCAGTCCGAGCAGCTGGTCGGGGTTGGGCGGTTTTTCCACATAGGCCGCGGGCATGGGCAGAGCCACGCCCCGGGCCGCAGCCAGGGTCCTCAGGGTGTGCCGGAAGGTGCCGGCTTCCACCGCGGATATCACCATGACCGGGATGCGGGCCAGTTCCGGGTCCTCTTGCAATCCCTGGTACATGGTTACGCCGCCCTGGCCCGGCATCATCAGGTCCAGGGTGATCAGGTCGGGACGTTGCCGGCGGGCCAGATGCAGTCCCTTGTCCCCGTCCGGGGCCATCAGCGCCTCATATCCGGCGGTCCGGAAGGCCGTGGCCAAGAAGACCCGCAGGTGCACCTCGTCATCCACCACCAGCACGCGGTACGGCCGGGGGGACTTGGAGGGCGCCGTTTCCGGCGGTTGGGGACGCATTGGGGACATGCACGGCCTCCGCGATCAGTCGCTGACCTTGTCCGGGTGGTTCACGCTGGCCACAGGGCAGGGAGCCCGCAGCACAACCTCTTCCACGGTACTGCCGAATTCGGCGTCTTCCGGATCGGCGTATTCGCGGGTGTGATGGGCCAGGACGATGAGGTCGGCCTGCTTGGCCCGCGCGTATTTCAAAATCTCCACGTAGGGAGTGCCTTCCCAGATGGCCACCTCGTAATTGTCAAAGTCACCCATCCGGCTGAGATATTTTTCTTTGACCTTTTGTTCGGCCTGCTTCACGTGCGTTTCGATTTCTCCCTGGGTGGGCGCTTTGCCCCCCACGTACGAAGCCGAGAGGTCGTAGGCGTGGAAGATATAGAGCCGGGCTCCCACGGCCTTGGCGGACTTGAGCGCGTAGAGGAAGGCGGAATCCGCAGCCTTGGAGAAGTCCGTGGCCACCACGATGTTGGAGAACAGCTTCCAGCAGGTGGTGCAGGGCCGGGAGATGATGGCCAGCGGACAGCGGGCGCGTTTGGCCACTTTGCGCAGAGTTTCCCCGGCCACGCCGCGGTAGCGTGTGGAGGAGACGTCCTCGTCCCGGTTGTTGGCTCCCATGATGATCAGGTCGGCGTCTTCGGTGCGGGCCTGGCGCAAAATTTCCCGGTAGGGCACGCCCACAGCGGTTTCCACGCGTACGTTGACCTGGTCGGAGAGGCTTTCGTAGTAGTTCTGAATTTCTTCCTTGACCAGGGCCACGTAGTTTTCATCGTACATTTCTTCCAATTCGCCGGTCTTCACGTCCGTGACCTGGGTGGAGAAGCCGCGGGTGGGCACGCCCAGCACGTGGAAGACCACGAGCTCCGCGTCATATTTCATCGCCATGTCGAACGCAACCTTGGCCGCGTTGTCGCAGGCCGGGGAGGCGGTGGTGGCGAACAGGATTTTTTCGTAATACATGCTACCCTCCAATTTTGCATTGCATGGGGGTTCCATGGAAGCCCAGCTCCCAGGTGACGCCCTCGATGAATTCGAACAGGCTGTACACGGTCTCGAATTCGAAGCGGTCCACCTTGTCTCCCAGCACCACATGCCGCAGGGGGCCGAGGATCAGGGGCACGTCCAGCAGGTCTTCGAGCTGGATGAACCGGATCTCGAAGCGTCCTTCCGGCCCCACGCCCGCCAGCGTGGTGTAGATTTCCATGCGGGGCTTGCCCGGATGGCCGATCATTTCCACGGTGCGGCTCAGTTCCAGCCGGTCCGTTCCCGGGCTGGTGCAGTTCTGCCGGGGGGCGGCTTCGGCCCGTTCCAGCAGGGTGGGAAAAAAGGCGTTCAGTTCGCACAAGACAGGATATCGCCGTGCCATGCGGAAGAAACTGCGTAGGGTAGAGCCGTCCTCCAGTTGGAGGGCCATGCCGAGCCGCCGCAGCGGGGCGGTACGGACGGTCTTGCCGCCTTGGAGCAGTGCGCCGTCGGCGCGCAGAACAATGGCCTTCATAACCCTACCAATACAGTTGTCTTTGGCAAAAGGCCAGGAGCCTAACGCCCCTGGCCGATAATCTCATCCGATGCTTTATTCTTCCGCGGGCTTGAGGTGGTCCGGCACGATGGCCATTTCGATCAGCAGCGGCTTCAGGAAGCTCCACTTGATGCCGATCTTATATTCCTCCTCCAGGTCGCGGATGGCGTCCCAGCAGTTGTGGCAGGGCGAGATGACCAGCTTGGCGCCCGTGGCCAGAATCTGATCACGCTTGCATTTGAGGGCCACGTTGCGTTGCGGGCGGTATTTGCCCACGCCGTTGAATCCGCCTCCGCCGCCACAGCAATAGTTGTGTTCACGGTTGGGGGTCATTTCGATGAAGTAACCGGGCTCCACCAGGTAATCCATGATCTCGCGCACCTTGTCGGCCATGCCGTGGTTGCGGATGTAGTTGCAGGAGTCCTGATAGGTGGTGAGCACCTTGATGCGTTTGGCCGGGTCCAGCTTGAGGCGGCCCGTGGTGAGCACCTCGTGCACCCATTCCACATAATGGATATAGGGCGCGGGCGGGTTGCCGTCCTTGCGGCCGGCCCAGTAAGGACCTTCCACCACGGTGGCGCGGTGGGCGTGTCCGCATTCCGTGCCGATGACGCGTTTGGGCTGGAGACGCTCGATGGCGTCGTACACGGTTTCCACCTGCATGCGACAGGCTTCCCAGTCTCCGGCAAACATGGACAGGCTGGTCTGCTCCCAGCCTGTACTGGGGACGGTCCAGTTCTCTCCGGTGAGGTGGAAGAGAATGGCGGCCTCGGCCAGGTCCTCGGGGTAGTGCTTGGGTTCGCGGGCGTTGCAGGTGTACATGACGTCCGCGCCTTCCTTGTCCACGGGAATTTCCAGGCCCGGCCATTCGTCCTCGGATTCCTCGGCCATCCACTCGCAGGTTTCCACCCAGTCCTCGGTGGTCACGTCCATCTGAGCGCGGAAGATGCGGTGCATGCCCGAGCCGATTTTCAGCTCCCAGGGCACGAAGCCCTGAGCATAGAGAAGGCCGCGCAGGTAGCTGAACATCACACCCATGTCGATGCCGTAGGGGCAATAGCTGCCGCAGCGGTTGCAGCAGGTGCACTTGGACCAGGCCGTGTCCATGCAGTAGCGCATCAACTCGTTGTCCACGGGCTTGTTCTTTTCTGCCCGGCGGACCAGTTCGCCCAGGGTGGTCTGGATCTTATACGAGGGCACCTGTTTGGGGTCGCGCTTGTTCACGTTGTAGAGGAAGCACGAATCCGCGCAGAGGCCGCAGTGGGCGCACATGTCCAGCCAGGTGCGCGTACGGGACTTGAGCGTGTTTTTGAACGCGCTTTTGAGCTTGTCCATGTCCACGTCAAGGGATTTCATCTCCTCATAGTAGACCTTGCCGCTCTTGTCTGCGAGCAGCGCGTCCAGCTCTTCCTTGGTCTGGATGGGCTTTTTGTTGCAGAGGGTACCTTCAGGCATGATTAATTCTCCTCTCCTGCCCTACCAGGCAAAGTTCTTCTTTTTGCCGCCACGTTTGATGCCGAAGTCCATGCCGAGCTGCGCCCGGGAGAGGAAGAAGCCTACAACGTGGTACAGTTTGGTGAAGGGAATGGCCACGAGCATGATCTCACCGGCCGCAATGTGCGCCAGCAGCCAGAACTCGTAGTTCGCGGCCTGGTGGGCGGCGAAGTAACCGGTGATGAACGGCGCCGTGGTGATGATCAACAGCAGGAAGTCATACGCCGTGGTGATGATGCGCACTTCAGGCAGGGCGATGCGCCGGATGGCGATGAGCCCGGCGGCGGTGAGCATCAGCAGGGTCAGGAAGTCGGCCACGGCCATGGACATGCTCGGCCACCAGCCGATGCCCAGGCCCTCGCGCAGGAGCACCACGTGCCCTTCCAGGAACAGGGGCACGGCCACGAGTCCCACATGGAAACAGAAGAACAGGATGGTGAAGCCCGGCTTGGCGCGCCAGCCGTGGTTGCCGAAGGGGATCAGCCAGAAGAGGATGGAGCGGGCCGCGCCTTTGAACCCGTGGGTGGGGTAGGCTGTGTAGGCCACGCGGTCCAGCTGCCAGCTCAGGCCCCGGATGTATTGGATCACCCGGAAGATCAGGCCGCCCAGGCAGATCAATACCGACGCCCAGAGCAGCGGTCCGGTCAACAGTTCATACATAATGAAACTCCTTGCAGGTCCGCCCGTTTATCTGACGTTCTTATGGTTTTCTTCGTCGCGGGCCACCAGAAAGCGCCACCACCCGACAAAGCCCGCTAGGGCCAGTCCCATGAGGATGTAGACCGAACCCTTGGTATGGGTCAGGAAGTCCTGAAGCGTGAAGAATGCATGTTCCATGGGAGCCTCCCTAGTGTTCGTCCTGGTAGTCCGGATGCGTGTAGAAGATGGGCATCCGGGTGGAAATGAAACGGAAGGTCAGGACCAGCAGGGTCACGATGAATATGGAGATCCAGACCTCGTGCCAACTCGGGAAGTAGCGTTCCGCGGCGGGCAGTTGCCAGTTGAACGCCACCATGGAGACGTTGAAGCGGTTCACCACGATGCCCAGCACGGCCAGGGCCGCGGTCCATTTGCACAGGGCCAGGTTCCGTTCGCGTGCGCCGATGGCGTAGAGCAGGCAGGGCAGGGCCACAAAAACGCCCATTTCCACCAGGAACCAGGAGCCCATGGGAGTGCCCAGGTACTTCCAGTTGTTGTCCGCGGCGATGCCGAAGACCTTGATGAAGAAGTAGCCCAGCAAGACCCAGGAAGCGGCCCGGGCAAAGCTGAACACGAAGTTGTCGTGCTCGTTCAGGTAGTGGTTGTCCATTTTGTGATGCAGCCAGCGGTGCGAGAGCGTGCCCTCGAAAATGACCATGGACAGGCCCGCCACAGCGCTGGAAACAAAGAAGAATACGGGCAGATATCCCGAATACCAGAGCGGATGCAGCTTGCTCGGTGCCATAAGGTAGAGCGCGCCCAGGGAGCTTTGGTGCATGGTGGAGAGCACCACGCCCATGATGGTCAGGGCGATGGTGGCGCTGTGCAGCAGGTTGCGGAGTTTCTTCAGGCCGAGCCATTCCAGGGCCGCCGGGCAAAATTCCAGAAAGAGCACCGAGAGGTACAGGAACACGCACAGGCCGATTTCAAAGAGCACCGACGTGGGGCCCTGCTGCCAGAACAGCGGGTACACCAGCCGCCAGGGACGGCCCACGTCGTAGTGCAAGGCGATGACCACAAAGGCATAGCCCAAAAACGCGGTGAGAATGGCGGGACGGACCGCGCCATGGTATTTCTTGAGTCCAAAGAGATACACGGCCGAAGAGGTCACGTAGCCGCCCGCAGCCAGGGCCACCCCGCAGAGCAGGTCGAACCCGATCCACAGTCCCCAGGGGTTGTAGTCCGTCAGGTTGCTCACCGCGGCCAGTCCGCCGGTGAAGCGCAGCACCGTCAGATAGAGCCCTACGGAACAGATCACAAAGGCGATGACGTTGAACGGCGTGATCAGGCTTGTTTTGTTGGTTTCCGTGCTCATGAGGCATCCCCGTCCTTGTCCTGGTTCGGGGCCTGCTCCGCTTCCGCGGCTTTTTGGGCCTCTTCCAGGGCTTTTTTGACTTCACGCTCTACAGCGGCCTGCTTGTCCTTGGCCGCCTTTTCCTGGGCCTGCTTCATGGCGGCCTGGTGATCGGCCTCGCATTCGGCCTTCATGGCGGACACGGCCGCTTCTTGGGCCTTGCGCGCATCCTTGGCGTTGAGCTTGCTCATGCCGTAGATGCCCGTGAGCAGCACGGGCCAGAGCCCCACCACCATGGCTACGCCCGCCAGGGCGCCCTTGGTGAATTCCGGGGCGGGCTTTACGCCCAGGTCCGTGCGCAGGCCCAGCTCTTCAAAGGGCACGCCCGAGATGTACAGCCAGTTGGTGCCGCCCATTTCGCGTTCACCGTAAATTCCGTCCACATATTTACCGGGATTGGCCCGCATGCGGTCGCGGGCGATGCGCAGCAGGTCGTCCCGCCGTCCCCAGGTCAGGGCCTCCTTGGGGCAGGCTTCCACGCAACCGGGCAGGCTGCGTTTTCCCGCAGCCATGTGCGGGTGGCACATGTGGCACTTGCGTACCTCGGGGGTGATGGGGTCGTCATAAGTGTAGGCGGGCACGTTGAACGGGCAGGCCACCATGCAGTACCGGCAGCCCACGCACACGTCCGCGTCATAGGTGACGGAACCGTCGGGATTTTTTTTGAAGGCGCGCACAAAGCAGGCCGAGGCGCAGGCCGGCTCCATGCAGTGGTTGCACTGGGTTTTGAGGAATACCGGGATGGATGAGGATTCCGGCTGGAATCGGTTCACGATGGTATAGCTCTCGGCGTGGGTGCGGCGTTTTTCCTCCAGCACGGCCAGGTCGTCAAAAGGCCGTTCGGGCTGCTCCAGGTCGTTGACCTGGTTGCAGGCGGCTTCGCATTTGCGGCAGCCGATGCAGCGCGTGGCATCGAACAGTACGCCCATGGCATCGGGGTACCCCTCGAAGTGCGCCGCCTCGGCGGGCGTGGCCAGCACGCCCGTTCCCGCGGCCGCGCCCACGGCCGTGGCGCCCATGAGCCCGAGGAAGGTTCTGCGTTTCATACTCATGCTCCTCTATCGTTCTTCAGCCGAAGCGCGGCTAGTCGGTTTTCTTGTCGTGGCAGGCCACGCAGGAATTGGCGGGCAGTTCCCGGCCGTCTACTTCCAGTACGTCCATGCCCATGGCCGTGTGGCAGCCCATGCACTGGCCGTGGTAGGCGGCCTTGAGTCCCGGGCGGTTGGGCACGGCCGGGTCAAAGGGCTTGGCGTGGCAACTGGCGCAACGCGGCGGTGTGGCCGAAATCGGGCTGTTGTGGTGGCAGCCCTGGCAGAGCAGGCGGTCGCCTTGGTGGAAGGCCTGTGCCAGTTCATTGTCCTGCATGCCCTTGGCAAGGGTCTGCACGATCTTGCGGTGCGGGAATTGAGACGGCGTATACTCGTCAGATATGATCCCGATGGTCACGGTTTCCGGAATGTCGTCCACACTCCAGACAGCGCGCTCGGAAAGGCCCGCTTCCAGCATCATGGACGCCACGGCCGCATTGGCCTCGGCAGGCATTTCGCCGCTTTCCGGGAGGGTCACGCCTTCGGGCAGAGCCTTGTGGCAGGAGGCGCAGGAGGCGTCATCCGGCTGTGCCCCCTGAGGCATCAGGTCGTGGCAGCCCGCGCAGGAGGGCGTTTGCTGCTGTTTCTGGTGGCAGCCCACGCAGCTCATTTCCGTGTCCGGACGGTGCATGGCCTGGTCCAGGGTCACCCAGCCGCCTTTTTCATCACCGCGCGCGGTGTGGCAGGTGTCGCAGGATTTGGTTTCCTTGTGGTGGCAGGTGCGGCAGGTGTCATTGGCCTTTTCGTGGGCCAGATGGTTGAAGGCCACCGGCGGCATGCCCGTTGGAGCGGCTTGGGCCGCCTCGGGGCGGTCCGGAGCGGGCTCAGGGCGGGGCTGGATAGCAACACGGCGTCGGGCTGCTTCATGGGCAGTCGGGGCAGTTGGCCTTCGACTTTTTGCAAGGCTTCGGCATTGGCGCGGGCTGTGGCG
>JAQVYA010000087.1 GCA_028708865.1 Desulfovibrio sp.
AAATACGCGTACGGGAAATAAGCTCCCGGGCCAGGCTCATGGACAGGGGCGGCAGGGCCACGGCCCGGTCCATAATGATTTCCCGAGACATGCCCCCATGGCCGAAATACATGATGGGCCCGAACACGGGGTCGGAATTGGAGGAAATGAACAGCTCGTGCGCGCCGGGGCGCCGGCCCATCTTCTGCACGGTAAACCCTTCGATGTAGGCATCGGGACGTTCCCGGGAAACGCGCCCCAGGATATTGGCCGCACCTTCCCAGACCTGTTCCGGGGTTTCCAGATCCAGGAGCACTCCGCCCACGTCATAGGGCTGGGCGATCTGGGGGGAGCGCAGCTTCAGGGCCACGGGATAGCCCAGTTCGTCCGCCGCAATGACCGCGTCCCGGGCTGAAATCGCCAGCCGCGTTTCCACCACGGGGATGCCGTAGGCCGCGAGCACGTTCTTGGCCTCGGGCTCGGAAAGCACATCCCGCCCGCTGGCCAGGGCCGCCTCCAAAATGTCCCGGGCCGTGCTCGTATCCGGGAAAAAGTCCGTGGGCAGCGAGTCCGGCGTTTCCATGAGCATTTCTTGGTTGCGCTGGAACTCCACCATGTAGAGATAGGCCCGGATGGCCTTATCCGGCGTATCGTAGGTGGGAACGCCTGCATTGCGGAAGATGTCCCGGGCCCGTTCAGCCTTGCCCAGCCCGAGCCAACAGGCAAAGACCATGCGCCGCACCCGCTTCAGGGAGTCGGCCAGGGCCTGGGCCACCTCTTCTTCGTCCAGCCCGGCAAAGGGAACGTGCATGGTCAGCACCGCGTCCACGCCCTTGTCCTTGAGCAGTACGCGCACCACGTCCGCGTATTCCTTGCCCGAGGCGTTGAAGCGCACGTCCACCGGGTTGGAGCCGGACCACTTGCCGCCCAGGATTTCGTCCACTGCGGCCCGCGTCTCCGAGGAGAGCCGCGCCAGGGAGCCGCCGCCCATGAGCAGGGCGTCCGCCGCCAGGATGCCTGCCGAGACTCCGTTGGTCACAATGGCCAGGCGATTGCCGCGCACGGGTTTGATGTCCGCCAGAGTGCGCGCTGCGTCAAACAGCCCGTCAATGGTGTCCACCCGGAGCATGCCCGCCCGGCGAAAGGCCACATCGTAAATCTCATCCGAAAGCCTCATGCCCTCCAGGCCCACGTCCCGGCATTCGCGCAGCACGGTCTCCATGGCCTGGCCCGGCCGGATCACCAGCACGGGCTTGTTGCGCGAGGCGGCCCGCGCCGCGGACATGAACTCCCGCGCATCGCACACGCTTTCCACGTAGAGCAGGATGGACCGGGTGAGCGGATCCCCGGCCAAATAATCCAACACATCGGAAATATTCACGTCCACCCGTGCGCCCAGGGCCACCATGTGGGAAAAGCCTATGCCTTGACCCCGGGCCCAATCCAATACCGCGGTGAACAGGCTGTCGGACTGGGAAATGAACGCGGTCTTGCCCGGGGGGATGGTGGCATGGGCTAGGCTGGCATTGAGGTTGATGCCCGGCGCCATGAACCCGAGGCACTTGGGTCCGAGCACGCGCATGGCCGGACTTTCGGCCGCCTCCAGGATTTCGCTGCGCAGCTTCATGCGTTCGTCCATGTCCATGCCCTGGAAGCCGCCCACCAGCATGACGGCGCGCGCGCCAATGCCACGAAGTTGCGCAATGATGTCCGGTGCTTCGGCAACGGGCCGGGAAACAATGGCCAGGTCCGGGGCCTTGGGCAGCCGGGCGATGTCCGGATAGGTGAGCACGCCGGAAATGGCTTCCACGTCCGGGCTCACGGGCATGACCGGGCCCATGAACCCGCCGCCCATAATGTTGCGCATGATGATGTTGCCGGGGTTGGCCGGCTCATTGGTGGCACCGATAACGGCAATGGATTTGGGGCTGAAGAGGTGTTCCAGATTGATAACGCTCATGAGGCTCCCCATGGGGACCGGCGGGCGGCCCGGGCTCAGATTGGATTAACATCAGTTATCCATGGATGTAGCAGATTCGGCAAGGGATGGAAATTGGAATCAGCCTCCGGACGCAGGCAGGGACTGGGGATCATACCCCGGCCCCAGGCAGATCACCGTGACGCTGCCGTCCGGATTGCAGCGCACCAGCCGTCCGGAACGCAACCTGCGCAGCCGCTCTTCCCGGCTCCCGCCCGGTCCCGGGTCCATTGCCGTGACGGGTCCGACACTGTCCTGGACCGCCTCCTGATTCAGATGCATGGAATCTCCTTTGGATGTCCGTGTCCCGTTTCCAGGAACGTTCGCCCCTGGAAAAGACAGCCGGAGCGGCCTCCATCCCGCCCCGGCCGCCTGCGGACCGCGGCCGGTCTCCCGGCGCACGGTCCTGGCCTTCCGGATCACATGGTTATTTCAAAATCCAATCAGCTCAGGGCCAGCATTCCGGCCGTACCCTGGGCCACCGTTGCCACCAGCGCGCCCAGGGCCGGAGCCGAGTCCGCCCCGCTGACGCAGAGCACGATGTCCCCGCTGCTCAGGTTGTAATGTTCCACGGCCGGATCAAAATATCCCGACGCCGTGATCTCGCTCCGCTCGTCGCCCGAACGGTAGAGAAAAAGCTGCTGACCGGGCACCCCGCCCATGAGCCGCATCTGTTCGCTATTGTATGCCATGATCAATCGCTCCCTTGTTTTGTCCGGTTATTCGATGGCCGCGTCGTCGTTGCAGCGGATTTCCACCACGCCGTCCGCATCAATGAGGCAACTGCCCGCGCAGAGCATGTGGTCCACCAAATGGGCGGCCTTTTCCGGCACCCAGTCCACAAAAGCCTTCACTTCCTGAGCCTCGGCCAGGCCCACGGCGTTTTTGTGGTACAAAAAGCAGCTGCGCGCCCCGTCGTTCAGCGGCAGCCCCGTATGGAACAGCCAGGTAATGCCCAGCCAACGGCGCGATTCCGTACCTTTGAGCCAAGCATACTGCTCGCCCGCGTAATCCGCGCTTTTGAACTCGCTGATGTCCAGCAGTTCGTTCCACTGGTGCGCCCCCACCACGGCAAAACGCTGGCCGTCGTCGGGGACGTCCCCGGAATTGAGCGTGCCAAAGGCGCGCAGAATCTTGTCCTTGGTCAGTCCCGAGCCTCCGGCCTCAATGATGTTGGTGGCCCCGGAAAGCCTGCCGATGACCAGTTCGTCGATCTTGCGGCCCAGGGCCCAGGCTCCAGCATTGGCTGCAATGAGGCGCTCGTCCGTGTTGGTGCGGACCTCGTCCAGTTTGTCCACGTAGTCGGCCGCGTACCAGTCCTCCAGGGTGCAGGTCACGGTGCTGCGGCTCACGTTCATCAGCGGCACGTTGCCGTGACGCGTCTTGAGTCCGGCCGCGCCCTTGCCTGTTTTCTGAAACACGCAGCGCGAGCCTTTGATTCCGGTCTTGAGCCGCACGGTATTGCGCAGTTTGGAACCGCGCTGCTGGTAGGCCTGGTGCACGTCCGCACAATATTGGGTCACGAACGCCTTGGTAATTTCCATGGTCACGATAAATACCCTCCTCAGGGATGTTGCGGTTGACAAACCGGCCCGGGGTATCCGGCAAGGCATGCGGGGAGGGTCTCCTTGCGGGCGTGTTCCGCATGCACCGGGGCCGGGCACGAGGCCACCATACCCCCGGTTCGGCGGCGCGGATAAAATCGGAAAGAAAAGGGACGGTAAAAAGATGAAAATACCCTGTTGACAGGGTGCCGGACCGCCTGGTTGACAAGCGCCCCAAACCTGCAATAGTTCCAGGGTACCCGGCTGTCCGGCCGGCACGCCTTCCCCGCTTTGATTGCTTCCCGCCCGGGAAAACACGGAATCAATATTGTCCACACACGCTGTTTTCGTGTAGGATTCCATGGACTCAGGCCCCTGCATCGTGGACAGGGACCCAGGACGCACGAAACACGCGCCCGGCCACGGCCGTCTCCAACGCGGCAACGGCCCAGAGGCGCTCCCACCAACAAAAACAACGTGCTCAAGAACGGGGGTACGAATGGCAAAGAAAAACAAGGTGCAGGTGGAACCCGTGGTGCGGCGCAACACGGCCGTGATTCTGGCCGTGGCCACCTTCCTGGCCGGGCTCTTCCTCGGCTTCAACATCAGCTTTTTCATCAACGCCGAGCGCCAGACCGTGCATCTGAACGCGCCCACCGGCCAACACGCTTCCGCGCCCATGGGGGCCGGGCCGGACATCCAGATCCTCGCATCCCGCGCCGAGGCCGACCCTTCGGATCCCCACGCCTGGTTCGACCTGGGCAACGCCTATTACGACATGAGCCGCCATCAGGAAGCCATTACCGCCTACGAACGGGGACTGGCCCTGGCGCCGGACCACGCCGACGTCTGGACCGACCTGGGCGTCATGTACCGACGCAACAAGCAGCCGCAAAAGGCCGTGGAAAGCTTTGACCGCGCCCTGCTGACCCAGCCCTCGCACCAGACCGCCCGCTTCAACAAGGGCATTGTGCTGTATTTTGACCTCAACGATATCCCGGCCGCCATCGAAGCCTGGGAGGGATTGCTGCGCATCAATCCCAATGCCGCCACCCCGGACGGCAAGCCCTTGCGTGAAATGGTCGAGCACCTCAAGGCCGGAGGAAAAATCTGACCGGCACAGGTCCGGCCCGAACGTTTTTCAAACGTCCGGCAAGCAAGCCCGGCCAGGGCAAGGGCGGCGCAATCCGCCTCAGTCCAGGCCGGGCTGCCCCTGGAGAAACGACGCCAGGGAAACCCGCCTGCCGCGCAGGCCAAGTTTTTTACGAATATTCTTGCGGTGGGTCTGAATGGTCTCAAAAGAGGCGTTGAGCAGGTCCGCGATCTCCTTGCCGCTCCGTCCGGAACGAATCAGGCGGCAAACCTCCAACTCGCGGGGCGTCAGGCGCAGCAGCAACGGTGAGAGACTTTCCGCATCGCCCTGGTGCAGCCCGTCCAGCCGTTCCCGCAGCATGGCCAGATAACCGGCGCGCAGTCCGGAATCCTGCTCCCGGGCCATGCGTCCAAGAACGGGCAGCATGTCGCGCCGCAGCGTGTCCACCACCTCCCGCCGGGCTTCCATGCGGGCCTCGTCCGCCGAGCGCACCACATTCTGCAAGGCCAGGTTCATGCCTTCCACCTCCCGGCTCTTGCGTTCCAGGCCGCGCTCCAGGCGGGTGCGGCTGGTCAGGTCCCGCAGTCCCAAATGGTAAAGACAGTGTTGGTCCAGGTCCACACGCCGCAAAACAGCCTGCACGGGCAAATCCCGGCCCTGGGGGCCCAAGGCCTTCAGCCGCGTGCCCCAGGTTTCGCCATTGTCCAGGGTGGCCAGGGCCGCGCTAAAGGGATTGCGCTGCTCCGGAGCCAGCAGCTCCACCATGTCCCGACCGGCCAGCCCGGTCCCGTCCGGGTCAAAGAGCTGCGAAGCCCGGGGATTCACCGTGCGGATGAGCCGCTCCTCGTCCAGCAGGAACATGGCGTCCAGCGCCGCATCAAACAGGGCGTTGAACAGGCGCACCGAATAATCCAGCAGCGCCACGCTCTCGCCCACCCGCTCCTGAACCCGCTCATGCAGTTCCACGATGGGGCGGTTGTCCGTGGCCATGACCACGAATCCACCAGGCGAATAATCCGGCGGCAGGCGTACGATGCGCAAGGACCAGGAGGCGTCCCCGCGCGGGGTGCGCACCTCGTGGACATGGTCCGGCGGCCAGCGGCGCAAAATCTGGTCCAGGCCGTTTCCGGGGGGTACTGCCGCGTCATGGCCTGGTGTGGACGCGTTCCCGGTGCCAGGGTCTTGCGGCCCGGCTTCCAGCCCGAGGACCTCCCAAAAAACGCGGCCCGGGCGGACCTCCTGGCCGTAAAACCGGCGGGCCTTGCCATTGGCCGAAAGGACGCGGCCCATGGAATCGGTGAAAAACACATGGTCGCTGAACGCGTCCACCACGTCCGAAGGGGCGTGAATGGGCGGCTGGTCCGGAGATTCGGGTTGGCTGACGGTCATGGCGGCTCCTGGCACGGATCAGGAAGAGACTCCTGGCCCACTATGCCATGGGGCGTTTCCCCTGCCAAGCGCGGCAACAATGGATCAACGCTCCTCGTCCGGGGGCAGGTCCGGCCGGCCCGCTTCAGTCCGGGCCAGCACGTCGCAACGCTCGTTTTCCGGATCTCCGGCATGCCCCCGCACCCAGCGGAAGTCCACTTGATGCCTTTCCACAAGGGGCATCAGCGCCCGCCAGAGGTCCTGGTTCTTCACGGGTTTCTTGGCCGCGGTCTTCCAGCCGTTCTTTTTCCAGCCTTGGAGCCAGCCTTTGGTCAGGGCGTTGCGCACGTATTGGGAGTCTGTGTGCAGGGTGACGTTGCAGGGCCGGGTCAAGGCCGTCAGAGCCTCGATCACGGCGCGCAGTTCCATGCGGTTGTTGGTGGTCCGGGCGAACCCGCCGGCAAGTTCCTTGCGCTGGTCCGCGCAGAGCAGCACAGCGGCCCAGCCGCCCGGGCCGGGATTGCCCAGGCAGGAGCCGTCCGTATAGATGGTCACTTCGGTCACTTGAATTCCTCTCCGGCCAGTTGCTGCCAGATGTGTATCAGGGCGGTCTTGAGCCCGTGGGGCCAGTCCCCGGTGCCAAAGCCTTCGGGGAAATGCGTGTTGACGAGGGTACGGTCGAACCCTTTGCCCAGGGCGCGGCGCATGATGGGCGGGAAGCTCACCACGGCCTGTTCCCGGGCCGGGGAGATTCCCAAAAACAGGGTCTGGTTGTCCAGCTCCGGAATGATGATTTTGTCCTGAAAAACGCGGATCACGGCCTGTTGGGCATAGTCCCGTTCGAGGGCCTGGGCAAAGCGCTGCACAAAAGCCCGATCCTGGGGCGTGAGGGTGCCGGTTTCATCCAGGAGCACGGCGTCCTCGTGCAGGGCCTGCTCCAGGCTGGCGCCCCGGTCGCGCTGCTGGTTCCAGATGAGCACCAGGGCGGACTTGAAGCCGCCGCGCCAGTTTGCGTCCCAATGCCGGGCAAAGTGCTTTTCTTCCAGATAATTTCGCAGTTCCGAAGCCTTGGCCTCGGGCCATTCCGCAGGCGGGACAAAAACCACGGCGCGCTGTCCGGGCGCAATGCCCAAAAAAAGATGCTGCTGCGCAGCGTCGGGGCGGTCCGGCACGCTCCGGCGGATGCGCAGGCGGGCCTGGATGCCGAACTGTTCGGCCATGGTGCGGATGAAATCCTTGGCATAGGCCCGCAGCTCCGGGTCCACCTCGCCGGTCTCGTCCCAGTAGGCCTTGTCCGCATTGAGGCGTTCCAGCATGTTCTGGTTGTTTTTCCAGAAGGCCCACCCCACCACCAGCAGCACCAGCGCCAGGGCCAGCATGCGGATGATTTTTTCAAAGGGCGATTTTCCATGCACGGTGAGCAGTCGCATGATGAATAAACCTCGCAGGAATTTGTGGCCGCCGGAAGCCGGCAGAAGTGAAACTGCGCCCCAGGCTAACAGAAAAGCTCCCAGCGGTGAATAGCGCCCCTTTCGGCCCATGATCGGAACGCTGGTATTCTTCCGTCCAATTATGCTACAGATCGAATACGGACAATCTATTTCCAGAGAGGAGAGCCCGCCATGCGAGTCAAGCCGTTTCGCGACTGGGGAATTTTCGCTAAGATCATGGCGCTGTTCAGCGTGTTTGTCGTTTTGTCCCTGTGCGGCATGCTGCTGTATTATCTGCCGCTCTTCGAAAGAACCCTGATGCAGGAAAAGAAACAGGCCGTGCAAAATCATGTCGAAGTGGCCTGGTCCGTGACCGCGCATTACGGCGCCATGGAAAAACGCGGCGAGCTCACGGCCGAGGAAGCCAGAAAACGGGCCATGGATGAGATCCGGGACATGCGCTACCAGGGCAACCAGTACTTCTGGATCAACGATCTGGAACCGCGCATGGTCATGCATCCCATCAAGTCGGAGTTGGACGGCCAGAGCCTGGCCGCCAGCACGGACCCCACGGGCAAGCGCCTGTTCATGGAGATGGTGCGCGTGGCGCGGGCCCAGAGCCAGGGCTTTGTGGACTACATGTGGCCCAAGCCCGGGGGCCAGGAGCCCCTGCCCAAAATTTCCTTTGTGCGCCTGTACGAGCCGTGGGGCTGGATCGTGGGCAGCGGCATCTATGTGGACGACGTCACGGCCCAGACCGCGGAACTGCGCTGGGCCATTCTGCTGCCCTTTATCCTGGGGGCCGCGGCCATGCTGGCATTGGTGTTCCTCGTGGTCCGGGGCATCGTGGACCGCTTGCGCCGAGCCGTGGACATGGCCGACGCCGTGCGCCGTGGCGACCTGGAGCACCGGCTGCACTTCCAGCAACGCAATGAATTGGGCCGCCTTGGGGACGCGCTCAACAGCATGGCCGACGGACTCAAACAAAAGGCCGCCCTGGCCGAAAACATCGCCGTGGGAGACCTCACGGCCGAAGTCCGCGCCGCTTCCGACAAAGACACCCTGGGATTGGCGCTGCAACGCATGAGCCGGGAATTGAACGTCCTGATCAGCCGGATCAGCGAAGCCACCGAGCAAATGGACGAGGGAGCCAACCAGGTTTCCGAATCCAGCCAGTCCCTTTCCGAAGGAGCCACGGAACAGGCCTCGGCCATTCAGCAAATCTCCAGCTCCATGAACGAAATCGGGGGCAAGGTGCGCACCAGCGCGGAAAAGGCCACCCAGGCCAATGAACTGGCCGACGGCGCGCGCCAGGCCGCGCACACGGGCGGGAAACAGATGGAACGCATGGTGGACGCCATGGACCGCATCACCGAGTCCAGCCAGTCCATCGGCAAAATTATCAAAGTCATTGACGAAATCGCCTTCCAGACCAATCTGCTGGCCCTGAACGCGGCCGTGGAAGCGGCCAGGGCCGGCCAGCACGGCAAGGGATTCGCCGTGGTGGCCGAAGAAGTCCGCACTCTGGCCTCCCGGAGCGCGGAAGCGGCCCGGGAAACCGCCCAGCTCATCGAAGGCTCGGTGCAGCGCGCGGCCCAGGGCGATGAAATCGTCAAGCAGACGGCCGAATCCCTGTCCAGCATCGTGGAAAAAGCCGCCAGCGTGGCCGAACTGGTGGCGGACATCGCCCAGGACGCGGAAGCCCAGGCGCAGGGGGTGCAGCAGGTTTCCGAAGGCTTGACCCAGATCGACAACGTGACCCAGCGCAACACGGCCAGCGCCGAACAGACCGCCTCGGCCGCGGAGCAGCTTTCGGCCCAGTCTGCGGAACTGCGCGGGCTGATGCGGCGCTTCCGCACCCGGAAGCAGGGCCGGTCCAGTCCCCCAGCCCAGACGACTCCCATGGAAATACGGCGAAAGCCGCCCCGGCCCCTGCCCGCGTCCAGCCCGGCTCCCCGTCCTGCCGCTCCCTCTGCATCCGGGCCCAAACCTCCGGCAAAACCAGGGCAAAATTCCAAAGCCCGCAAGGACGCCGAAGCGGCCCGGGCAGCACAGGGAGCCTGGGGCACGTCCACGCCAGAAGACATCATCTCCCTGGATGACGAGGAATTCGGCCGCTATTGAAGCGGCCCGGGCAGGGAGCAAACATCAAGACCATTCCGGTTTGCGGCGTAACGGCTCGTCGCGGCGGCGGATCAACGGACGGGGCGCACGGCATGCAGCCAGGCGCCCCGTCGTCTCGTCCCCCGCACCGGGCAGCAGCACAGCCGGGAAAAGGGGTGACGGTCGGCCCCTGCCGCGCCCTAATCCTCGCCGCCGCGCAGGGCCTGGATGGGATCCAGGGACGCGGCCTGGCGGGCAGGCTTGAGCCCGAAGACAATGCCGATCACCAGGGCGCTGAACAGGGAGAGGAAAAAGACCTTCCAGGAAAATTGAATGGTCAGGATGCCCAGACCCGTAAGCAGCTGGCCCAGGCCCAGGCCCAAAAACAGCCCCAGGACCCCGCCCACCAGGGTGAGCACCGTGGATTCCACCAGAAATTGCAGCAGCACGGCCGAGGAACGGGCGCCAAGAGCCTTTTTCAGGCCGATTTCCTCACTGCGTTCACTCACGGACAGGGTGAAGAGGTTCACGAGCACAAAGCCGCCCACGAGCACGGCAATGCCCGCGGTGACGCCCAAAAAGGCCAGCAGCCCGCCCTTGAACATGGACACGAATTTGAGCACCTCGTCCGCGGTCAGGATGGTGAAGTCGTCTTCCTCGGCAGGGCGCAGGTTGTGGGAATCGCGCAGCAGAGTTCGCAGGTTTTCCCGATGTTGCGCCATAAGCTCGGGCTGAAGAAACTTCACACGAAGCGCCCGGAAGTATTGTCGATCCAGGTTAAAACGCACGGTCAGCGTGGTCAGGGGCATGATGATGCGGTTGTCCAGGTCGCGGCCGCCGCCTCCGGCGGCCATGCCCCGATGGGCCAGTCGCCCCACCACCTGCATGGGGATGTTGTTCACGAAGATGACCTTGCCCACGGGCGATTCATCGCCAAAAAGGGCCTGGGAAGGCTGGGTTCCCAACAGGCAAACCTTGGCTGCACGCTGCACGTCCTGCTCGGTAAGGTCGCGCCCCTCGGCCAGCGGCCAGTTCCAGGCGTCCGCATAGTTGGCCGTGGCCCCCACGCCGCGCACGCCCATGAAGTTGTTGTTGCGATACTTCACGGTGAGGTCGCTCTTTCCGCGCATGGGCACCACAAGGTACGCCCCGGGCAAAGACTGCCGGATGCGCCGGACATCCTCCCAGGAAATGGTCAGCCGACGCATGCCCACGGCCCGTTTGGTGATGTTCCCGCCGAGCACGAAGGCCGCGTCCGGACCGAACATTTCCACCATTTCGTGGGCCATGCGGTTGGCTCCATCCACGGACGTGACGATGAGCGTGAGCGAGGAAATGCCAAAGGCCACTCCAAGAATCACGAACAGGGAGCGCAGCTTGGAAGCCCAGACCGCTTCCAGGGCCATGTTGACCACACGATTGTACAGGCGCAGGGCGTGCATGCGGTCAGGATATGTCAAAGCCGCCACCGAGTCCATGCGCGGCTTGCCATTCTTGCGCGGAAATGCAACGTTGGTATACTATGTGAGAAAGTATTCACGCGGCTGGTCCGGGAGGGGATGCCGGTCCGCCGGAGGAGGTACGCCGTGTCATCGGAGGGGATGTCCACGGAATTTGCACCTGCGGAACGCGATCCGCAGCGGATCATCGAGGAACAGGCCGTCCTTGTTGCCGCCCATACGCCGGAAGCCGTGGTCAACGGCCTTCCACTGCCCGTGGTGGTGATCAACGACAAACGGCAGATTGTTTTCTGCAACCGTAAATTTGAACAATTTTCCGCCGAGCATGAAAGCCTGCTCCCCCTGGGACGGCGGCCCGGCGAAGCCCTGGGATGCGCCTATGCCGAGCTGAAGCCCGGAGGATGCGGAACCACGCGGTTCTGCCGTTTTTGCGGAGCGGCCCGCGCCATCCTGCGTAGCCTGGATGGGGAGCACTCGGTCCAGCACTGCCGATTGGTACGCCGCCGCAAGGAGCAGAACTGCCTGGACTTTCAGGTCTATGCCCAGCCCTTGAAAATCGAAAACGAACATTTCGTACTCTTCAGCATCCTGGACATCAGCCACGAGCTGCGCCTGGAATCCATCCGTCGCAAGGTGCTGCGGGATGTGCGCCGCCGCGCCGAAGCCATCAACCGCATGTATGTCCGCGTGAGTCGCGATATGGGCAACGAGGTCAAGGGCGGCATCTTTGCCCTGGGCTATGCCTCGCGCATGCTTATGGAAGAGATCGACAACCAGTCCCGGCTCTTTGACGCCGAGGACGGGCTGCTCGGGGTGGTGGAGGAAAGCGTGGACGTGCGGGACGCCTTTGCCGACGCCGTTCAGGATCTGCGCCTTGCCCGACGCGGAGAGGCTGAAACGCAGATGATCGGTCCTGAAGCAACCAGGGCTCAAATGTCCAGAACTCAAATCTCCAGAACTCAAACGGCCGAAAACCAGACGACCGAAATCCAAACGGACACATCCGCTGGAGACCCCCCGATCCAGCTGGACGAAAGCTGCGCAGGCCAACAGGTGCGCACGGACCGCCAACTCCTGGTCTACGTCCTCCGCCAGCTGATGGAAAACGCTGTGGAGGCTCCGGGGAACAGCGGCCCCGTGGAACTGCGCTGCGACCCCGGCGCCCGGGACCTGGGCCTGCGCGTCAGCAACCCGGCCGTCATGCCCGAGGAGGCCCGGATGCAGCTCTTCCAGCGCGGCTTCAGCACCAAAGGCGAAGGACGCGGCTTTGGCCTGTACTTTGCCCGGCTGCTGGTGCGGCGCTACCTGAACGGCTCTCTGGAGCTTCTGGAGCACGACCCCGTCACGGTGTTCGAGGTGCGCCTCCCCCGGGGATAAGCTGGGTTCCGCGTTGAACCAGGCAGTCCAACCGGAATTCCTTGCTTTTCACTTCTCAGCAAAAGAGGGGCCGGTACAGTCCCGGCCCCTTCGTTGATCTGGCGCGGATTACCGCTTCAGCCGTCTTGCATGCCGGGAGATACCTTTCCAGCGCTCCTTTTCCACGCGATCCGCGCCCTTGTCCTGCCGCGCGCAGGCGTAGCGCAATTCCCGCTGCAATTTGCGGTAGCTTTCCAGACGTCCGAGCGGCAAGGTCCCCCGTTCAACAGCCTGCAACACGGCGCAGCCCGGCTCGCAGCCGTGCGAACAATCCGCAAACCGGCAATGCCGGGCCAGTTCCCGGATGTCGGGGAAGGCGTCGTCCGTTCCCTGGTCCCCCTCCCAGAGCGCGATTTCGCGAATACCGGGATTATCCATAAGCAAACCACCCTGGGGCATGCGCAACAGCTCCCGCACCGTGGTGGTGTGGCGTCCCTTGCCCGTGCCGGATCCCACGTCTCCGGCGGTCTGAATTTCCGACCCATGGAGCAGGTTGGCCAAGGTGGATTTCCCGGCTCCGGAAGAACCGATCATGGCCACGGTCCGGCCGGGGCTGAGCCAGGATTCCAGTTCAGCCCGGCCCCGACCGTCCCGCGCCGAAGTGGCCACCACAGGAACGCCCGGAGCAATCGCCTCCGCCTCCTGACAAAAGGAGGCCGCATCCGCATGCAGGTCCGCCTTGGTCAGCACCACCACCGGAGAAATCCCGGCGTTGTAGACCAGCGTGAGGTAGCGCTCCAGGCGGCGGAGGTTGAAATCGCGGTCCAAACCGCACACCACGAACACCGTATCCAGGTTGGCGGCAATGGGTTGCCCGGTCCAGGCCGCGTCCATCCGGCGGCCGCGTGATCCGGACCGGCCTCGGGTAAGCATGTTCTGCCTGGGCAGCACGCCCTGAATCATCTCCTGCCGCACCACGACCCAATCCCCGGTAACAGGGTAGTCTTCGGCTTGGGAATGGCGGATGCGGCCCGCCACAAAGCAGGCGGCTTCTCCTTGACCGTCGTTTACCGTGAACAGGCCACGATGCGCGCTCACGACCCGGGCCGCGCGACCCGGCCAAGTTGCCGAAGACGCCATGCAGCGCTCAAAATGATCGTTCCATCCAAGAGGGCAAAGCCGTGCGGCCCTGCCGGATTGCCGTTGATTCGGCATCGTCGGTTTGGTCATGTGTTCTCACCATATTGCATTGGTGACCCGTGCGTTTTGCCGGGCCACGGTTCAACGTCAAAGCCGGGCCAGACCAAGGGCCGGGCCAGGGACATTTCAACCATGGTGAAGGCGTTGCGGAAACAAAGGACGTCAGAAAAGACCGGGTTCAGGAAAAACCCGCGACAGGCCGGATACGGCAAA
>JAQVYA010000088.1 GCA_028708865.1 Desulfovibrio sp.
GTTGCCGGATCCAGGCTTTCTGGAAGATCCGCTGCTGCGTTCGTTGGGGACCTGGGTGGTCAAGAGCATCACCGCCATCCTCAACTATCTGCCCATCTTCTTCCTGTTGTTCGCCTTGATCGCCATCCTGGAAGACAGCGGATACATGCCGCGCATGGCCTTTATCCTGGACCGGCTCTTCCGGCGGTTCGGCCTGCATGGTCAGTCCACCCTGCCGCTGATCCTGGGTGGTGTGTACGTGGGCGGCTGCGCCATTCCCGGAGTCATGGCCACCAAGGCCATTCCGGATGAGCGGGCCCGGCTGGCCACCATTTTGATCGTGCCCATGATGAACTGCCTGGCCAAGGTACCCCTGTATCTGCTGCTCATCAGCGCCTACTTTGCGGATCAGGGCGGTCTGGCCATGTTCTTCATCGCCACCGTGACCCTGTTCATGGCCCTGCCCGTGGCCAAGATCCTTTCCCTGACCGTGCTGCGCAAACGGCCCAGCGCGCCGTTCATCATGGAAATGCCGCCGTACCACCTGCCCACCGTGGGGGGGGTGCTGCGCCGCGCCATTGAGCGCATCTGGCTGTTCCTGAAGAAGATCGTCACCGTGGTGGTGGCTGTGGCCGTGGTGGTTTTCATGCTCATCAACTACCCGGGCCTGCCGCGCGAGCGCCAGGACTTCTATGACGCCGGGCAGCAGGCGGCCATGGAAGCCTTCATGCAGGACGTGAACAAGACCAGCTTTGCCGGGAAAATCACCGAAGCGCAGGTCACTTCCTTGATTCTGTTCCAGGAAAATCTGCGTGACGCCAAGCGCGGGGTCACGGATTCGGAAAAGGCCGATGCCATCAACCAGTCCTTTGCCGAAGCCAACCCGGTTTTTTATGCCGTGGTCAAGCGTGAGGGCAAGGACGGCAAAAAACTGAACCGGTCCCTGAAGGCGCTGGTGCGGGAGCGCAAGAAATTGCGTTATGACATGCGCGCCGAGCTGTTTGAGGCCAGCTTCCTGGGCATGGCCGGACGCGCTCTGGAGCCGGTGACGCAGTTTGCGGGCTTTAACTGGCGCATCAACATTGCCTTGCTTTCAGCCTTTGCGGCCAAGGAGAACAGCGCGGCCACCCTCGGCGCCATCTACGGCATCGATGGCAGCGGCTCCGTGCAGGACAGCATGAAGGCTGCGGAGAGCGGATTCACCCCGCTGCACGCCCTGGCTCTGATGCTCTTCATGGCCCTGTACCCGCCTTGCGTGCCCGCCTCCATCATGGTGCGCATGCAGTCCAACTCCACCAAGTGGATGCTTTTTTCCATTGCTTACCAGACCCTGCTGGGCCTTGCCGTGGCCTCGCTGGTCTTTACGGGCGGCACTTTGCTCGGATTGACCGGTTTCCAGGCCATGTGGGCCTTCTACGGCCTGTGCGTGGCCACCACGCTGATCATGGCCTTGATCCCTGAACGGGAAGCAGGAACGGAAGCAGCCAACACAACCCCCTTGCGCAAGGGGAAATGCCCGGAAGGAGTTCAATCATGAGGAAAGGGATCATCACCCTGTTTTTGCTGGCCTCCCTGGCCTTTGGCGGCCAGGCCTTTGCCCACACCCCGCTTTGCGACTGCTTTGACAACGGCGACGGCACCGTGAGCTGCGAAGGTGGCTTCTCGGACGGCTCTTCCGCCTCCGGAGTGGGCATGACCGTCAAAGACGGCAGCGGCAACGTGCTGACCCAGGGCAGCATGAATGAGTACAGCGAGTTCACGTTCGACAAGCCCGAGGGAGACTACCAGGTGGTCTTTGACGCGGGCGAGGGCCACTCTGTGGTGGTGAACGGTTCGGACATCGTAGAATAGACGATCCGGCCCGGAGGGGCTGCGGTTTCCTCCGGGCCGTGCTTGCGGCAAATCCTGTCGTGACGGCGTCGCGTGCACGGGACGGACCATCTGGCGCGACGCTTTTTTATAACGTGTCTATGAAATTGAGTGTCAAAATCAATTGAAAAGGAGAACTCGATGAAAAAAGGACTGATCGCGGCTATGTGCGCTTTGGCCGTGCTGACCATGGCCCTGCCCGCATCCGCCCACTTCATGATGCTGAATACCCCGGAAATCGCCCTGGAAAAAGGCGGGGACATGGATTTCCGTGTGGTCTTTACGCATCCGGCCGAAGCCGGCCACACCATGGATATGGGCGGGGTGCAGGAATTTTACGCCCTGTACCAGCGTGGCGACAACCCGGTGAAGAAGATCGATCTCAAGTCCTATCTCCAGGAAATCAAATGGACCAACCCCGAGTCCAGCGGGATCGGCTTCTCCGCCCTGGTTCCCAAAAAGTTGGTCCGCTCCATGGGCGACTACACCTTTGTGCTCAAGCCGGGATACTATTTTGAGGAAGAGGAAGGCATTTACATGCAGCAGATCACCAAGCTGGTGGCCAACGTGGGCGGCATCCCGGGCAACTGGGCCGAGCCTGCCGGTCTGCCTTGCGAGATCGTGCCCCTGATCAAGCCCTACGGCGTGTGGACCGGCAACGTGTTCAAGGCCCGTGTGCTTTCCGACGGTAAGCCCGTGGCCGGAGCTGAAGTGGAAGTGGAGTACATGAGCCACATGCCCGACTTCAAGGCCAACGCCATGCACGCCAAGTCCTCCGTGGACTACCCGCACGACGCATTCGTGACCCAGACCATTTTCTCGGACTCCGAAGGCTACATCACCTTTGGCCTGCCCAAGGCCGGTTGGTGGGGCTTTGCCGCGCTGGGCGTGGGTCCGGACACTGAGTACAAGGGCAAGGAACTGTCCCAGGACGCGGTGATCTGGGTCAAGGCTGTTGATATGTAGCAATCCCTTTGGGATTTCCCTCCTAGCGGCGAGCTCTCGCCGCAGGGCGCGGCGGGCGTTTCTTCCTCCGCTCGCCGTGCCGCTGGGAGCATGTCTCCAACGTCGCCGGTGCAGCCTCCGCTCCCCCGTCGCAGACCGGAACAAACATCGGCGACCCCTTTCCGGCCACCGCTTCTGCGGTGGCCTTTTCTTTGTCCTGAGGAGTAGGGCTGGTGGGGTTCCAGCTCTTGCCACGGCGGGCGGTCCGGCGGTTTTTAAGACCTATTTGTAGGAAGTTGCCCGCTGGGGCGCGGTATGCTATGCGGCCCTGCCCGAGGTGGGGCAATGTCCCTTGAACAAGGATAGTGCGTCGTGATCAACTCCCTTTCCGGCCGTATCGAGCGTGCGTTTTTGCCTATTGCCCTGGCCTTCAGCGCCGCCGCCCTGATTCATCCGCCTCTGTTTGTCTGGATCAAACCGCACATTGCCCCGGCATTGGGGTTGATCATGTTCGGCATGGGGCTGACCCTGGATTTTTCGGATTTTGCGGCCGTGCTGCCCCGCTGGCCCCTGGTGTTGGCCGGAGCCGGATTGCAGTATCTGGTCATGCCGCTTTTGGCCTTGCTTTCGAGCACCCTGTTCGGGCTGGAGCTGGAAGCCGCCGTGGGGCTCGCCCTGGTGGGCGCATGCCCGGGCGGCACCGCCTCCAATGTGATCTGCTATCTGGCCGGGGGCAATGTGGCCCTTTCCGTGACCATGACCATGGTTTCCACGGCCCTGGCCCCGGTGCTCACTCCGGCCATTGTCTACGCGCTCTATGACGCGCAGATTGCCATTGATTTTTGGGGCATGGCCCGCTCCGTGTTTTGGATCGTGGTTTTTCCGCTGGTGGACGGGCTCGTGTTGCGGCGGCTTTTGCGGCACCGCGTGGCCGGGCTGGTGCGTGTCTTCCCCTCCTTTTCCATTCTGGCCATTTCCGCGGTCATTGCTTGTGTGGTGGGGCTGAACCAGGCCACGATTCTGAGCCTGCCCCTGCTGGTGATGGGGGCGGTGCTCCTGCATTCCTCTGCCGGGTTTGGCGTGGGCTATGCCGCGGGTCGTGTGCTTTCCTCGGACCGGCGTGACGCCGTGACCCTGTCCATTGAAGTGGGGATGCAAAATTCAGGTCTGGGTGTGGCGTTGGCCAATACGTTTTTTACGGCGCGAGCAGCTTTGCCCGGAGCCTTGTTCAGCCTAGTGCAGAATTTGGTGGGCGTGAGCTTGGCCCGGGTCTGGAAGCGCCGCATTGCTTCCGGCCGCATTACCGGCGCTTTTTGAACCAAAGGGCACAACTTCGCCCGGGATGACGGGCAAAACAAAGGCGGGACCTGAGGTCCCGCCTTTGGCTTTCCATCGGACGCGCTGCCGGGGGAGCGGCCCGGAAGACTATTCGCAAACCTTCCAGTGCCCATCCTCGTTGATCATCTCGATGGTTTCGTCCATGTCGTCGTTTTTTTCCTCGTCCGGTCCCTTGGCCGCAATGGTGCCGTGCACACGTATGGTGGCTGCCTCATCGGTCTGTTCCACCACTTCATACTTCAGGCCGGAAAAATCAAATTCGTATTGTTTCAGCTCTTTGGAAATTTCGTCGATCAGCTCTTGGGGCGGCATGTCCTCCCGCATGGTGTTGCAAAAAAACTTTGAGGCCGTGTCAAAGTCGCCGCTGATGGTGGCTTCCAGGGCGTTTTGGGCGGCCTCTTCCGGGCCTGGGCCGCCGCAGCCTGTGAGAACGATGCTGAAAAGAAGCAAAATAACGGCCAGATGCGTGGCGTTGCGCAGCATATCGGGTCACCTCATGGTTCCGGTTGGTGGGGGTGGTCCCACAAATTCATGGTATCGAATTTCCTAGCCTTGCGTGTGCGCCGCGTCAAGCGGATGTGCCGGGGATGACGACTTCTTGCCCCTGGCGTGCAGATTTTGCGCTTTTGAACTGCGTGCTTGAAAGCTTAAGATATGAAAAACAGTCTGTTATCTTCTGGCATGCGTGTTGCTTTTCTCATGTGTATTCGCTTGGGCGCGATGGTGAGGGCATGAGGGAATGCCAATGCACGGGGGACCGCCGCTGTTTCATGACAGCGGCGGTCAATGGCAGGACCAGGATCAGGACCAGGATCAGGCCCAGGATCAGACCCAGGATCAGACCCAGGATCAGGCGTGTGGGGCAGGGCGTCCAGATCAGGTTCATCGTTTTTTTCCTGGAGCTGTGGCCCGGCACAGAAAATACTGTGGCAAAGGAGTGGAATCTGGAATGTTCCGGACAACCATGGAGCGGATCCGGCGTGCTGCACAAAAGGAGGGGCTTGCACTGGCCCTGGCCGGGGCGCTGGTATGCGCGCTGGCGGCTTCGGCAATGGCGCGTCCGCCTGCGGATGCATCGTCAGGGGACGTGGTCATTCAAGGGGAGCTGGGAGGTGCCCCGCGTGTGGTTTCTCCGTCTGCCGCTACTCCGCCGCTTTCCCGGGGTACGGAATCGGATTCTGCACCCCCTTCCGGCTTCAGCTCGGACTCGGACTCGGGCCCTGGGCCGTCAGACCAAGCCACCAACGGCGCGACTCGTCCCCAATCCTCTGATTCAGGCGGACTGTGCGATCCTGGAGAAGAATAAAGATGCGCCCGTGGGAAGGGGGCCCCAGCAGTGAACCCCGAGCCGATTGGGGGGGCGTGTGTGAACCAAGCTTGCCGCACACTTTCCGGATGTCCGCAGCCAACCTGTTGGAATGCTCCGTGGTCGGGATGGTGCGAATATCCGGCAATATCCGTTGCGGGAATGGGCAGACCCGTATTCCGCGCGATTTGTATCTCGCAACAATGGCGCATTGCGTGATGGAGAAAAATATGGCCCGGCTCCCCGAAATCAGAGAGCCGGGCCGGGAATGGGCCCCGTCCGGAAGACGGGGTTCCGGCTCAGGCGTTGATCGAGCGGCCGCTTTCCGAGGTGGAAAACAGGTCGTCCGAAACAGTTTCGGTTTTTCGCACCAGTTCGTACCCGAATCGAGCAGCCATGAAGCGCAGGGGAGCCAGGTTTCCCGTGGCTTTCATGATGTCCATGAGGGTTTCGACACCCACTTTGGCCGTGGTATCGTACGGATTGGCTTCGCGAAGCATGGTGGAGTAGGGCTTCCCGATTTCCGCAGAAACGACCTTGGCGGGCTTGCCACCTTCGAGGATGCTTTGTTGAATGATACGGGTCAGTTCGTACGCGTGCATGACGTCACTCCTTCCTGTTTGCCTTAGCCGGGAGTCGGATTCAATTGTACATACAAGAAATATGCCCTTGCATGATTCTCGCGCGTTGCGCGATTATAACGATCCGGGGCGGACATCCGGAAACAAAAAAAGGGACGCAAAAAACGTCCCTTGAGGGTTGCCGATGCGGCAAAAAAAACGTCGTATCGTCTAGTGTGCGTCGTCCTTGAGCAGCCGCTGCGCCACTTCCAGGTCGTACAGGGCCAGCGGATTGCGGTCCGCCCCGCGTTCTCTGTACATCTCGGCAGCCGCCTCGATCACGTCGTAGGGGAGCCATTCATGGCGTTCCCAGACCTCGTCGTGCTCCGCGTTCCAGAGCCGGAACTGAATCGTGCCGTCCACGCTGCGCACGTACATGCGTGTGTTAGTGTCTTGCAGGGACGGCAGGTAGTACAAGCCTCGTTCATCCTTCATGGGCGTCCTCGCGGGGTTGCAGGCGTTTAAAACCGCACGGGCCGCTTGCGCAGCACTGTGCGTCCCTCCTCGTGCCGAACTTCCAGCCCAATGCCTGCCAGCACGAGGTCCAGAGGACGTCCGAGCAAAAATTCCATGGCATCGGGCGAAAGGCCGGTCTTTTCCGGGACCATACGCCGAAGTTCCGCATCGTAGGCGAGAATCCGGCCGATTTCGTCCAGAGCGGCCTGGTCCCCCTCGGTCACGCGGCGCGCGAGGCTCGTTAGCTTGCGCGGTGAACACCGGCGGTCGTGGTCTTCCACGATTTCCATCAAAGGGTGGTCGTCGGGCAGCAGGTCGCGGCGGCAGAGCCGGTCCTTATCATACATAGCCTTGAGCCGCTCGTCGTTTTCGCAGAGCAACTCGCGACACTCGGCCGGCCGGTGTTCGTAGATTTCGCATGCCTTTGACTTCTCGTCGAAGAGGGCGCAGGCTGTTGCTCCCGGAACGGAGCGGATTTTGATGATTTCCTCCACAAGGGGGACCACCTTGCCTAGGGGCTGGTCCAGGACCATCTCGCCCACGCGCAGCGTCATGAGCCGCTCCATGGGCAGAACTCCGCCCACCAGGGGCGCGTCCTCGTCGTGCAGGGCCGGTCCGCCCTTGCTGCAACAGATGCCGCAGCGTCGGCAGGTGGCGGGGGTGTCGCGTTCGGTCATGTGCTCTCCGGCCGGGTCTGAATTGCGGAGATTCCGCCCCCGGCAGGGGGGAGGGATACCGCGCTCGGGGCGCCATGGCAAGGGGGCGCGCGGCTGCGCTGCGCGGCGGCTGTCAAGCCCGGCGATTATAAGCGGAGGCAGTGTGTTTCAAGGGATTTTGGGTTGACAAAGAACTCGCGATGTCCTTAGAAGTGTTGGCAGCTTGTGCCATTTGTCACAGGTCTACAGAGCGAGCCGCCACCCTCCGTGGGTTGCGGGCGTTCTCTTCAATAGCACGGAAAGATGCCCGGACGCCCCGCCCCGCGGGAGGCGCATCCGGACGCGCTATCGGTGATGAGGGTAGTATCTTAATCCAAACGTTATGGAGGTTAAGGGAATGGCGAAACACAAAACCCCCCTGTTGGACCAGCTGGAAAGCGGGCCGTGGCCCAGCTTTGTGTCCGACATTAAGCTGGAGTGTGAAAACCGAGCCAAGAATGAGAAGGGAGTCGAGTTCCAGATTCCCGCCGATTGTCCGGAAGATCTGCTGGGCGTTCTCGAGCTCTCGTACGTGGACGGCGAGACGCACTGGAAGCACGGCGGCATCGTGGGCGTCTTCGGTTACGGCGGCGGCGTCATCGGCCGTTACTGCGACCAGCCCGAAATGTTCCCCGGCGTGGCCCACTTCCACACCATTCGTGTGAACCAGCCTTCCGGTAAGTACTACACCACCGAGTTCCTGCGCCAGCTGTGCGACCTCTGGGAGTTCCGCGGTTCCGGCCTGACGAACATGCACGGCGCCACCGGCGACATCGTGTTCATCGGCACCACCACTCCCCAGCTCGAGGAAATTTTCTTCGAGTTGACCCACAACTTGAACACCGACCTCGGTGGCTCCGGCTCCAACCTGCGTACCCCGGCAACCTGCCTGGGCATGTCCCGTTGTGAGTACGCTTGCTACGACACTCAGGCCCTGTGCTTCAACCTGACCAACGAATATCAGGATGAGCTGCACCGCCCGGCCTTCCCCTACAAGTTCAAATTCAAGTTCGACGGCTGCCCCAACGGCTGTGTGGCTTCCATCGCCCGTTCCGACTTCTCCGTGATCGGCACCTGGCGCGACGAAATTCGCATCGACCAGGAAGCCGTGGCCGGCTACGTCGGCGGCGAACTGGCCCCCAACGCCGGTGCCCACGCGGGCCGCGACTGGGGCAAGTTCGACATCCAGAAGGAAGTCATCGACCTGTGCCCGTCCGAATGCATGTGCTACGAAGACGGCAAGCTTTCCATCAATGACAAGGAATGCGTCCGCTGCATGCACTGCATCAACACCATGCCGCGCGCCCTGCGTATCGGTAACGACCGTGGTGCCTCCATCTTTGTCGGCGCCAAGGCTCCGATCCTCGATGGCGCGCAGATGGGTTCCCTGCTGGTGCCCTTCGTCAAGGTCGACGCGGGCAACGACTACCAGGAAATCAAGGACATCGTCGAAGGCATTTGGGACCTGTGGATGGAAGAAGGCAAGAACCGCGAGCGTCTCGGTGAGACCATGAAGCGTATGGGCTTCCAGAAGATCATCGAAGCCGCCGGCGTGCCCTTCGACGTCCGCCAGGTTCAGGAGCCGCGCACCAACCCCTACATCTTCTGGAAGGCCGAAGATGTCGAAGGCGGATGGGATCGCGATATCGTTGAGTACAGAAAACGCCACCAGCAGTAAGATAAGGGAGGAAAAGACATGGCTTTTATCTCTTCTGGATACAATCCCGAAAAGCCGATGGAAAACCGCATCACGGACATCGGCCCTCGTGAATACAAAGAGTTCCTGCCGCCGATCATTGAAAAGAACTTCGGCAAGTGGCTCTACCACGAAATCCTGGAGCCCGGCCTGCTCATGCACAAGGCCGAGTCCGGAGACGAGGTCTACACCGTCCGTTGCGGCGGCGCCCGTCTCATGTCCGTCACGCACATCCGCGAGATCTGCGACATCGCCGACAAGTTCTGCGACGGCCACCTGCGCTTCACCACTCGGAACAACATCGAGTTCATGGTGGACAGCCTGGACAAGGCCAAGGAGCTGAAGAAGTTCCTGAACGAGCAGAAGTTTGCCGGCGGCTCCTACAAGTACCCCGTGGGCGGCACTGGCGCTGGTGTCACCAACATCGTGCACACCCAGGGCTGGGTCCACTGCCACACCCCGGCCACCGACGCTTCCGGTACCGTCAAAGCCACCATGGACGTGGTCTTTGAAGAGTTCCAGAATATGCGTCTGCCCGCCCCGGTGCGCATCTCCATGGCTTGCTGCCTGAACATGTGCGGCGCGGTGCACTGCTCCGACATCGCCATCCTCGGCATCCACCGCAAGCCGCCGATGATCGACCACAAGGTCCTCGACAACATCTGCGAAGTGCCTCTGGCCGTGGCGGCCTGCCCCACCGGCGCCATCCGCCCGACCAAGGTCGAGATCGACGGTAAGTCCTACAAGTCCGTCGCGGTCAAGGAAGAGCGCTGCATGTTCTGCGGCAACTGCTACACCATGTGTCCGGCTATGCCCCTGTCGGACAAGGAAGGTGACGGCGTGGCCCTGATGGTTGGCGGCAAGATCTCCAACCGCATCACCAAGCCGGCCTTCTCCAAGGTCGTGGTTCCGTTCATCCCGAACGAGCCGCCTCGCTGGCCCACGATGACCAAGGTCATCAAGCAGATCCTTGATGCCTACGCCGAGGACGCCCGCAAGTACGAGCGTCTGGGCGACTGGGCCAACCGTATCGGTTGGGAGCGCTTCTTCGAGAAGTGCGGTCTGGAGTTCACTGAGCACCTGATCGACGACTTCCGCGATCCCGCCTACTACACTTGGCGCCAGACCACCCAGTTCAAGTTCTAGAACTGCTTGACTTCAAGGGGCGCGGGGACTTGTTCCCGCGCCCCTCACCCCAACAAAGGAGAAGACTATGCCGCTCGATTTGGAAACCGCGAAAAAAGAAATCGTGGATTTTTGCCACTCCAAGAGCAAGAGCAAGTCGAAATTTTACTTCAACGACTTTACCAAGCTGTTCCCGGATGCGAAGGCTCGTGAAGTCAAAAAGGTTCTGACCGCCCTCGTGAACGAAGGTGTGATGATTTTCTGGTCCTCCGGCAGCACCACCATGTATGGTCTGGCTGGTGAGGGCAAGCAGACCGCCGGTGAGGGCGAAGGCTAGCCTTTAGCCTGTCCCGTCGTGTCTCAAGGGCCTTGTCCATTTCAGTGGGCAAGGCTTTTCCTGTCCCTGGGCTTTTTGGAAACAAGGGCGCCACTTGACTAGCGACATCGCACAGACTTCCTTTCCCCGCATTGTGCTGGCCGGACTTTCCGGCGGTTCCGGGAAGACCATCGTCAGTCTCGGACTGGCCCGGGCCTGGGCCGATGCCGGGCTGCGGGTCAAGCCCTTCAAAAAAGGGCCGGACTACATTGATGCGGCCTGGCTCGGGCTTGCCGCGCGTACCCCCTGCACCAATCTTGATCCCGGACTCCTGGAGCGTGAGCCGCTGCTGGCTTTGTTTCGGGAAAAGGCCGCCGGAGCCGGACTATCTCTTGTGGAAGGCAATCGCGGCCTATACGACGGCAAGGATGTGCACGGTTCCTGCTCCACGGCGGAGCTGGCCCGTACCCTGCGGGCTCCCGTGGCCCTGGTGCTGGACTGCACCAAAATGACCCGTACCGTGGCTGCCGTGGTGCAGGGCTGCGCCGCTTTTGAACCCGATGTGGCCCTTGCCGGAGTGATCCTCAACCGTACCGCCGGCGAGCGGCATCGTAGCCTGCTGCGCCGTGCCGTGGAAGAGTACACGGACGTGACTGTTTTGGGTGCCCTGCCCAAGTTGCATGCCAATCCCATTCCGGAACGGCACATGGGCCTGTGGTCCGAGCAGGAGATGGACGGCGGAGGAGATGCCGCCCTGGGGGAACTGGGCCGGGTCATGACCCAATGTCTGGATCTGGAGCGGATGCTGGATGAGGCGCGCTACGCGCCCGAACCGGACAATCCTGAAGTCTCGCTCTGGCCCCGGGCTGAGGTTGGTCCATCGCCCACCATTGGATACGTGCACGATGCTGCGTTGTGGTTTTATTATCCGGAAAATCTCGAAGCCCTGGAACGGGCCGGAGCGCGGCTTGTGCGCCTGAGTCTGCTGGATGACGAACCGTGGCCCGAGTTGCATGGGCTGTATCTTGGGGGCGGATTTCCGGAAACGCTGGCCGCGCAGCTTTCCGCCAATGCCGAGCGGCGGCGCGAGGTACGTGCCCTGGCCCAATCTGGCTTGCCCATCTTCGCCGAGTGCGGCGGCTTCATGTATCTATGCGATCAACTGGAATATCAGGGCCGGGAGTGGCCCATGGCCGGGGTGCTTCCGCTACGGACCGGGTTTTGCGAGCGGCCCCAGGGGCTTGGATACACTGAAGCCGAAGTGGTGGTGGACACGCCCTTTTTCCGTCTTGGGGAGACGTTCCGCGGTCATGAATTCCACTATTCGCGTTGCGCCGCGCCCACGGGAGGTGAGCGACCGTTGCTGGCCCTGCGCATGCGGCGCGGCCGGGGCATGCTGGACGGCATGGACGGCGCTTGCGTGGCCGCGACCCAGGCCGGGTACAATCATATTTTTGCACTGGGGACGCCCCAATGGGCCCCCAATTTCGTCCGCGCTGCGCGGGCTCATCTGCTTCAACTCTCAGGAGAACGCTCATGAAACGACTTTCCGCCGCCATGCTCTGCCTGGCCCTGTTGCTGTTGCCGCTCGCCGCTTCGGCCGCGGACGCGGCCAAGACTTCTCCCGTGCGGGTGAACATCATGACCACGGCCGGCAATATCGTGTTGGAACTCTGGCCGGACAAGGCTCCGAAAACCGTGGAGAATTTTTTGCGGTACGTGGAATCAGGCCATTACCAGGGCACGATTTTTCATCGGGTGATCAGTAACTTCATGATCCAGGCCGGTGGATTCGATGAGAACCTGCGTCCCCGGCGGGCCGCGTTTGCGCCCGTGGTCAACGAAGCGGACAACGGGTTGAAAAACCGCACCTATACCGTGGCCATGGCCCGTACCAATCAGCCGCATTCGGCTACGGCGGAGTTTTTCATCAACGTGCAGGACAATGCCGCCCTGGATTTCCGGTCCAAGACCCCGCAAGGCTGGGGATATTGCGTGTTCGGCGAAGTCTATGCCGGTAAGAATGTGGTGGAACGCATCCGCACCGCTCCGGTGACCTCCCAGGGACGGCCGCCTTTTGCACATGTGCCGGTGCAACCCGTGGTCATCAAACGGGTTATGGTTTTGCAGTAATATCGCAGTATATCCACTAGTCCATCCAGGCCGATGCATCCCGCTTTCTTTCCAGGAGGCGGGATGTCTCTATTGATGGGTTGCGCTCAAGGCTTCGGGGCAGATAGATACCACTGATAAAATGTTGAAAAATGGTATTTGCAGCTCGAATGCTCAAGATTACGATTCTGTGCAGGAGAGGAAAGCTCGGCAAAGCATAAAATGCAATGGCTGCAAAAGACAGTATATGGACAGCATAAACGCCCTGTGGCATGAGTAGATACGATAAGCGCACTGAACAATGTCTATTGGAGGGAGAATGAAACGATTTAAACTCATTGCGCCAGTGTTTTGCAGCCTGGTGCTTTGTTTGGCCCTGACCGGTACGGCTGGGGCAGGTGGCTACTTTGCCTTTACTGTGTCGGACTCGGACTGGCTGCCGCGGTACGGGCAAGGGGCCACGCAGCAAGAGGCCGAGCGGGCCGCCATCCAGGCCTGCGGCGGGGACCAGACCTGCGTAAACGAGGTGGAAAGTGCGGCCACGCCCATCTGCTTTGCCGTTGCGGACGCGCCGGAACGCATGGGCTGGGCCAGTCGCGTGGACTATAACGAAGCTATTGACGCCGCTTTGGAAGAGTGCCGCAAGAACAGCAACTACTGCCAAATCATCAGCGTGGAGTGCCGTAAATGAAGAAATATCACATAGCAGCTTTGCTGCTGGCCCTGGCGTTGCTGTTGCCTTCTCTTCCGGCTCGGGCCGGGGAGTATGTGGCGGCAACGGTTTCCAACGAAGACTGGATGGCCTATTATGGCCGCAGCGAAAATAGACAAGAAGCCATTGAGCAGGCGGTGCGCGCCTGCGGCGGCACATCGTTCTGCCGGGACGAGGTGGAGGTGGTCACTTCAGGCGAATGCATTGCCCTGGTGGACGCCGAGGAATCGGTTTCGGTTGCCTGGGGCCGGGGGCCGCAAAAGGCCATTGCCGACGCCTTGGGCCGTTGCCATGAGAACAACCGGACCAATTGCCGGTTTGTGTCCATGGAGTGCGCCCGCTAAGGCTTGTTGCCGCTCGGAAGGGAGTGCGCTGTCTTCCGTAATACAAAAAACACCCCGGACGCTTGGTGCCGGGGTGTTTTTGTATGCGGGGCCACCGGTTGGCCGGATCATCCAGCGTCGGCCGGGTTGTCGGCCTGATCCGGATTCGGGGTCCCGGCGTCCGCGTCCGCAGACTGGCTTTTGGCG
>JAQVYA010000089.1 GCA_028708865.1 Desulfovibrio sp.
CAGGCCGTGCCCAGTTGGTTCAAAGCGGCAATGGCAGCGCGGGCCGCGCCTCCAGCACCCAGCACCAGAGCGGTATCCGGCGTGTGCACCAGGCGGCGCAATGGTTCCAAACATCCGGCCACGTCCGTATTCGTCCCCTTCAGTCGGCCGTGCTCGTCCCAGCAAAGGGTGTTCACGGCGCCCACGGCTCGGGCTGTGGTGGCCACGCGGTCCAGCAAGGGCATTACGGCCCGCTTGTGCGGAATGGTGACGCTCACGCCTTGGATGTTTTCTGCGCGTACGCGATCCACAAAAGCGTCCAGCTCCTGGGGCGGGGTGTCCCAGGCTTCGTAGACCGCGTCCAGCCCCTGGCTCGTAAAGCCCCAATTGTGCAATGCCGGGCTCAGGCTGTGGCCCAGGGGATGGCCGATGATTCCGTATCGTTTCCCGTATTGCTTCATGGAAATACTCCTCGGGTGATGGCCCTGGTCTGCTTTGGTGACGGATGGATGTGGGATATGGTTGTACGCGACCTGTTTCCGCTTATCCAGGGGCGAATGCATTTGTCACCCGGCCGTCACGTGCTGGGGACGCCGGCCGTCTGCTCTGGCGTTTCGTTTCCAGGCCTTTTCTGCCTGGGTTTGCCCTGATTTTTTATCTACCGGGGGAAGGGGCTCTGGTTTTGCGGCCGCAATTCAGGAGCCGGCGTCTTTTCGTTCATGACCAGGGCCGGGGCATGGTCCGCCATAAAAAAAGGGGCCGGAGCAATGCCCCGGCCCGCACTGTGATTACGCGTTCAGCCGCGTTCAGGCCACGTGGGCCGCTCCCGCTTCAATGGCTTTGGCGTTCATGGGAATGAGCTTTTTATAATGGGCGGAAATCACGTTTTCCAGGCTGTCGATGGCGGCCTGGACCGGAATCACGCCCGTGGCTTGCAGATAAGCGCCGATGGCCACCATATTGGCCATGCGGCTGTTGCCGATTTCATCGGCAATGTCGTTGGCGGGCACGAACACGCTCTTGACCCGCTTGGTCTCGGCCAGTTCCGCATCCACCAGGGAGGAGTTGATGATCTGCACGCCGCCGTCTTCGAGTCGGGCCTGGAACTTGTCCAGGGAAGGGCGGTTCATGATGATCAGGCTCTTGGGACGGTGGATGATGGGGGATCCAATGTCCTCGTCCGAGAGCACCACGGTGCAGTTGGCCGTGCCGCCGCGCATTTCCGGGCCATAGACCGGAATATACGTGACGTTCAGGCCCTGGTTCATGCCGGAGTAGGCCAGGAGGTTGCCAATGAGCATGACGCCCTGGCCGCCGAAACCCGCTATGATCGCATCAAGATAGGTGGACATCAGCAGGCTCCTCCTTCCTCGGTCACGTCTTTGTACACTCCCAGCGGGAAGTAGGGAATCATCTCCTCTCGGATGCGCTCGTTGGCCTTGACCGGAGGCATTTTCCAGTTGGTGGGGCAGGCCGAAAGCAGCTCCACAAAGCCGAATCCGCGGTCCTGCACCTGGCATTCAAAGGCCTTGCGCAGGTATTTTTTGGCGGTGCGGATGTTCTTTACGCTGTCCAGGGAGGCGCGGCCCGCAAAGGCCACTCCACCCAACTGCGAGATGATTTCCGTCATCTTGATGGGCAGGCCTTCCTTGTCTCGGCAGCGTCCGCCCGGGCAGGTGGTGGTGCGCTGGCCCACCAGGGTGGTGGGGGCCATCTGACCGCCGGTCATGCCGTAGACCGTGTTGTTCACGAACACCACACAGATGCGTTCGCCGCGGTTGGCCGCGTGCATGATCTCCGCCATGCCGATGGAGGCCAGGTCGCCGTCGCCCTGGTAGGTGAGCACGAACTTGTCGGGCCGGGCGCGCTTGACCCCGGTTCCCACGGCCGGGGCGCGGCCATGCGGGGCTTCCACTGCGTCGATGTCCAGATAGTTGTACAAAAACACCGAACAGCCGATGGAGCCGATGAGGATGGACTCTTCGCGCAGCTTCATTTCGTCCAACAGTTCGCCCACCAGCCGATGCGCCACGCCGTGGTGGCAGCCCGGGCAGTAGTGGGTGGGCCGGTCAATGACGGATTCGGGCCTGTCGAAGACCAATTTTTCTTGTAATTCAGACATTTATTTACCCTCCAGGCTCTTGAGGATCGGCGCCTCGAATTCGTCCGGGGTGGGCAGGTTGCCGGGATAGACCGGGAAGAAGTCGGAATCCGCCACCGTGCGCATCGAGAGCCGCACATCGTCCACCATCTGGCCCAGGTTGTGCTCAATGGTCAAAAACCGTTTGCCCTGCTTGGCCAGCTCCAGGAGCGGCGCGGCTGGGAAGGGGTAGAGCGTAATGGGCCGGAACAGGCCGACCTTGTGTCCGGCCTGGCGCATTTTGCGTACCGCGCTTTTGGCGATGCGTCCGATGGAGCCGTACGCGCAGACGATGAGGTCCGCGTCTTCGGTCTCAAAGGCTTCGTACTGGATTTCGCCCTGCATGGCTTCATATTTGGCTTGCAGGCGCTGGTTTTGTCCGGCCAGGGCGCCTTCATCCAGGAATAGGGACTTGATAAGCCGCTTTTCCCGGTCCTTGGCGCCGTCCAGCCGCCAGTCGTTGCCCTCGGTTTCGCCCGGCAGTTCCGGAGTCCACGGTTCAATGGGTTCCTTCATCTGGCCGAGAATGGCGTCGCCCAGAATCATGACCGGGTTGCGGTATTTAAAGGCCATGTCAAAGGCCTTGATGGTCAGGTCGTAGGCTTCCTGGGCCGTGGCCGGTGCGTAGACCAGCAGGCGGTAGTCGCCGTGCCCGCCGCCGCGGGTGGACTGGTAGTAGTCGCCCTGGGCCGGGCCGATGTCGCCCAGGCCCGGGCCGCCGCGGTTCATGTTCACCACCACGGCGGGGATGTCGCTGCCCGCCATGTAGGAAATGGCTTCCTGCTTGAGGGAAACTCCCGGGGACGAGGAGGAGGTCATGGCGCGCACGCCCGTGGCTCCTGCGCCCAGCAGCATGTTGGCCGCCGCCACTTCGGACTCGGCCTGTACGAATTCGCCGCCCGCGTCCACAATGGCCTGGCTCATGAATTCGGGGATGTCGTTTTGCGGCGTGATGGGATAGCCGAAGAAACACTTGCATCCGGCGGCCAGAGCGCCCCGGGCCACGGCTTCGTTCCCCTTGATGAAGATTTTGTCCGCCATCAGTCTTCCCCCTTTTTGGCCTTCGGGGTCCTGTACACTCGAATGGCCAGGTCCGGGCAGATCAGTGCGCAGGAGGCGCATCCGGTGCATTTTTCCTTTTCCTCTTCCGGTACTTCGGCCACTTTGTAGCCGTTTTGGTTGAACCGCTGCGACTGCACGATGATCTGCACGGGGCAGACCGTCGTACAGAGCAGACAGCCCTTGCACCGGTCTTCCAACACTTCGATTCGGGACATGTGGCCCTCCTGTTGCAGCTTCACGAAATGAGCATGGCGTCGCCGTACGAAAAAAAGCGGAAATCGTTACGGAGCGCTTGACTGTAGGCATTGAGGATGGCTTCTCTACCGACGAGAGCTGAAACCATAATCAGAAGCGAAGATTCTGGCAAATGGAAATTCGTCAGCAGGTTATCCACCACTCGGAAAGTATATCCAGGTCGGATGAAGATATCCGTCATGCCCTTGTAGGGGCCGATGCGCCCCAGGGCGCGGTGCATGCCCTCCAGGGTGCGTGCGCTGGTGGTGCCCACGGCCAGCACCGGGCGGCCCTCGTCTTTGGCGCGCTGCACTGCGGCGGCTGTTTCACGTGGAACTTCGATGTATTCTTCGTGCATCACGTGGTTGCGGATGTCGGGCTCGCGCACCGGGCTGAAGGTGCCGTACCCCACGTAAAGCGTGACCTCGGCCCATTGGCAGCCGCGCTGCTTGAGGGCGGAGCGAACCTCGGGCGTGAAGTGCAGCCCGGCCGTGGGCGCGGCTACGCTCCCGGCTTTGTCGTCCTTGGCGTAGATGGTCTGGTAGCGGCTTTTGTCCTCGGTTTGGGCTTCGCGCCGAATGTACGGCGGCAGGGGCATGCGCCCTTGCTTCTCCATGAGCCGCTGGAGGTCTCCGCGCCAAAACAGGGCCACACGGCTGCGGCCGAACTCGGCCCGTTCCAGCACGCGAAGGAAAAAGTCCGGCCCCAGGTTCACGATTTGTCCGGCCTTGGGGGCCTTGCTGGCCCGAAGCAGTCCCCAGGCCTCGGCCATGTGCAGGCCGTCCGCGTCCTGGACCGGTTCCAGCAGGGGCAAGGGGGTGAGCAATAGAAATTCCACCCTGCCGCCCGTGGGCTTGCTGCCGTAAAGTCGAGCCGGGATCACCTTGGAATTGTTGGCCACCAGCAGGGTGCCTTCGGGCAGCAGGCTTGGCAGGTCGGCAAAGCCGTGAATCCTGGTGCCGCCATCTTGGCGGCGGACGCTCATGAGTTTGGAATCCTGGCGCTGCGCCGCCGGGGTCTGGGCTATGCGGTCCTCGGGCAGCTCGTAGGTATAACTGGCCAGGCAGTGGTCTGGATGCATGGTTCCTCGTTGATTGGTCCGGGCCGACCGGCCGGTGAGCACGGGGCGGTGGGGCTTGAATTGATCTATGGCCGCACATCCTAGATTCTGCGGGCGCTGTTGGCAAGTCGTGATGCGTCAGGTATGCATCTTTACTTGATTCCAATGGCAATCTTGATACATAGTGCAGTCATGAACTGGCTCTCCGTGGCGGAAATCGCCAAGATCACCCGGATCCCCGCACCCACGGCAAGGCGATACGCCTCGCTTTTTCGTGAATTTTTGCCCAGCAAGAAGGTGGGCCGCGTTACCAAGTACTCGGAAGACGCGGTGCGCATCTTTGAAGCCATCTCCAAGCTGTATCAAGACGGGCACGTTACCACGGAAATCGAGGACGCCCTCAAACAGGAATATTCCCGCACCATCGAACCTGCCGAAGAATCCTCGGCCCTGGCCGCGCTGGGGCATGCTTCCGGCCCCTTGGGCTCGGTGCTGGATTCGGAATTTGCCCGCTCCTTTCAACAGGTCATGGACAAGTTCAGCCAGTGCCTTCAGATCATTGCGGATCAAAAAAGCACCATTGAGCAGCAGCGCGAAGACATCCAAAAGCTTAAAACCGCGTTCGTACTGCTTTCCCGCAGTCAAAAGCGGCTGCGCCGTCTGCCTGCCGAGCCTGCCCCGACGGCGGACACCTCGGCCCTGGAGCGACGCACCGAGGAGCTGGTGCGCAAGGATTCCGAATTGGAGGAAATGACCCTCAACCTTTCTTTCGACACCTCGGACATGAAGGCCAAGTTGCAGATTCTGGAGTCCGAACTGGTGCGTTTACGCAAGGACCGTCGGGAGATGGAAAAATTTTTTTCTTCAAAACTAGACCGCCTTCGGGAGGATGACTGACCTTTTCGCGGGGCAGGGGGCCATGCCGAAGTCGGTGCCTGGCCTGGTCGCCTTGGATTGGCTGCAATCGTGGTGGCAAATTTTCTTTTTGATGACTATTGATTGCGGTTTTTGTGTGTGGCAGAGCGCTCCGCAAGGGCTCATGTAAAACACAACACGCCCGACCCGTCCCGGCCTGCATGTCCTGTTTGTCCAGTAAATGTACAGTCTTCGGATTGGGGCCGTTTGCCACGGGACTCGCTCCCGTGCCATACCGCCCGGAAAGGGGTTTGCGGTCCGCTTCCCGGTGTTGTACCTATCGTTGAGCGACCTGACGGTCGCGGAATCCGTCTTGCCTTCAGGAGGAAGATTATGCGTCATACTCTGTTCGCGATTCTCGTTCTTATGACCCTTACGGCTGCGGGCTGCGCCACCAAAAGCACGGGCACGGAACCGGCCTCGACCACGGGCGAGTCTCAGCCCACGGCTTACGAACAAACCTACGAAAACCCCAACTATTATTACGATTTCAACGACATTCTGATTCCTCGCGAGCTGGATCCTGTGGATGACGAGAAGTACGTGTTCGACGATCCGCGTTTTCTGGCCGGTTTCCGTATTTTTTCCGGCCGTGTCGTGGCCGAAGATGTGTTCAACTTTTTCGTGAACAATATGGTTCGCGACAATTGGACCAAGAAATTTTCGCTCAAGGCCCAGAAATCGGTGCTGGCTTTTGAGAAAGCCAACAAGAGCTGCACCATTCAGATCGAAGACGGGTTCAAAACTCGAGTCACCGTGTTTGCCATTGAGTTCAAGGATGTTCCCGGGATGGATCCCGCCGCGGATACAGGCTTCACGTCCCAGGATTTGCCGCAATAACCGCGGAGTCCAGCAGGTTTTCTCGGGCGGCCCGGTCCGGTGTGGATACGGGCCTGCCCTGTTTTGGAACCTGGCTGCGATGCAGGTGTCGCGCAGACTTGCATGGGGTGCGCCGCTTTGCCCGGTCGTTGGAGCCGTCCATGTTGCCCGGGTAGTGGGCGTTGTTCTTTTTTCGTGGCCGGTTTGATTTTGGGTAGGAAAATTATGGATACAGGATTGCTTTTCAACGGCTACCTTGGCAAGCGCGCCCATCTGGGCGTATGCGGCAGTGTGGCGGCGTATAAGGCCATAGAGTTGGCGCGTGGCCTCCAGGAGTGCAATGTGGCGGTGTCTGCCACGCTGACGCGGGCGGCGGCGCGCTTTGTGGCTCCCTTGACCTTTACGGCTCTGGGCGTGGACCCTGTGTGGGGCGACATGTTTCAGGACGATGCCGACCCGTATGCGCATCTTGCGCCCGGCCGCACCTGCCATGTGCTGGCTGTGGTTCCGGCCAGCGCCAATGTCCTGGCCAAGATGGTCCACGGCCTGGCAGACGACATGCTTTCCTGCCAGCTCCTGGCGCATTCCGGTCCGGTTCTGGTGGCCCCGGCCATGAATCCCGCCATGTGGGAGGCCCCGGCCACCCGCGACAACGTGGCCCGACTGCGAGAGCGGGGCGTAGACCTTGTTTTTCCGGATTCCGGCAAGGTGGCCTGTGGAGACACTGGAAATGGGCGCCTCGCCCCTGTGGGCGCGATTTTGGGGCATGTCTGCCGGTTGCTCTCTCCTCAGGATATGGCCGGGCTGCGTGTCCTACTGACCCTGGGCCCCACCCGGGAAAAATTCGATCCGGTTCGTTTCTGGTCCAATCCGTCCACGGGGCGCATGGGCGCGTCCCTGGCTACGGCAGCCTGGCTTCGCGGAGCCGAGGTCACCGTGGTTGCCGGGCCGTGTTCGCAGGATCTGCCTTCCGGTGTGCGGCGTATTGATGTTTCCTCGGCCCGGGAAATGGACGCGGCCTGCCGCGACCTCTGGCCCGCCATGGACGTGGCCTGCTGTACCGCGGCCGTGGCTGATTTTCGTCCTGTGGCTTTTGGTGACGCCAAGATGAAAAAGGATGCAGTGGGCCCAGACGGATTCGTGGTGCATTTTGAACAAAACCCGGACATTCTGGCCGGGCTTGGAGCGGCCAAGCGGCCTGATCAGCGTTTGATCGGATTTGCAGCGGAAAGTCATGACCTGGATGCCAATGCCCGGGGCAAGCTGGAGCGCAAGAATTTGGACATGATCGTGGCCAACCCCGTGAACGTACCTGGAGCCGGGTTTGCTGCTGGCACCAATCAGGTGCATGTCTACGATTGCCGTGGGGGGCGCGAAAGCTGGCCCCTGCTGGCCAAGACCGAAGTGGCGTGGCGGATATGGGATCACCTGGCCGCAATTTGAACGTCCCTGAGCACCTGCGAGCCTGGCACGAGGCCGGGCTGCATTTTCTTTTTGCTCCGGGTTGGCAGGAGCAGCGTTCTGCTGCCGCCAAGGGCCACTTGCGTTCCGCTTCGGCTCCGGAGGGTGCTTCTTCAACAGCTTCTTCCGGGGCTCTTTCATCCGGGCATTCCACACCGACACACTCCCCAGCGGAGCGTTCTTCCCGCGAGAACGCATCCACCAGCTCGGAGCATGGCCGTCATGGAGTTTCGGCCACGGCCCGGGATTCGGCTCCTGCCGCACAGCAGGGGGGAGTGCGTTCCGGAGGCGCAGGGGCTTCCCAGGGATCTCCGTCAACGCCGCTTACCAGCTCCGCCCAAGACGATTCCTTTGATTACCGGCCGCCGCTCCTGCATGGTGATGATCACGCGGGCTGGCCCGAGCCCTGGCATTCTCTATGGCGCAAAACGCCGCATGAACCCAAGATCGTCTGGACCTATCCTGAGCTTGGAGCCCACATGGGCGGTCGCCCGGACAAAGCCGTGGCCAAGCTGCTCCAGTCCATCATTTATTACTTTCGCTGGCCCAAAGGGACCATTGCATTTTGGCCCATGAGCGAGCTTTGTGATGACCAGTTGCAATTCAATCCGGGCATGTTTTGGCGCGGGGTGGACCTGCTCCATTGCCGCCATGTGGCCTTGTTTGATCCACAGGCCTTTGTCCACTTGGCACCGGATGCTCCTCAGGGCCGCTCCACGGTAAAGATCGGCCGGACGCACGTGCACCTTTTGCCAAGCCTTGCCGAGCTGGAGCCCATGCTCCCGCATGAGCGGCTCATTGCCCTGGACGTGCTCAAGCAGTTGCCACTTTAGCCCCGGAGCAGGCTCTTGCACTTGCTCCGACCCTGAAGTAAGAGACCGACTCCACCAACCTTAAGCAAGGTGCATTCATGAAAGTACTCGTCACTGGAGCCGCTGGATTCATCGGTTTCCATCTTTCCCGGAAGTTGCTCGCCCAAGGGCACACCGTTGTTGGCCTGGACATCCTCAACGACTACTATGACGTGAATTTGAAGCTGGACCGCCTTGCTATCCTGAAGGACCACGCCGAATTCACCCATGCCCAGGTCAACCTTTCGGACGCTTCGGCCATGGAGAGCCTGTTTCGCAAAGAGGGTTTCGACATTGTGGTCAACCTGGCGGCGCAGGCCGGGGTGCGCTACAGCATCGAGAATCCGCGCTGTTACGTTGAGTCGAACATTGTCGGTTTTTTCAATATTCTTGAAGGCTGTCGGCACACCAAGGTCAAGCATCTGTGCTATGCGTCTTCCAGTTCGGTCTACGGCATGAATACCAAAATGCCGCTCTCCACTCATGACGGGGTGGACCATCCCATGAGCCTGTACGCGGCCAGCAAAAAATCCAACGAGATGATGGCTCACTCGTACAGCAACCTTTTCTCCCTGCCCACCACCGGGCTTCGGTTCTTTACAGTGTATGGCCCTTGGGGCCGTCCGGACATGGCGCTTTTCCTCTTTACCAAGGCCATTCTCGCGGGGGAGCCCATCAACGTGTTCAACTATGGGAACATGGAGCGGGACTTTACCTACATTGACGACATCGTGGAGGGAGTAGCCCGGGTCATGTTCCATATCCCGGAGGGCAACCCCAATTGGGACGGCAACCAGCCGGACCCGGCGTCCAGCCCGAATCCGTATCGTATTTACAACATCGGCAACAACAACAAGGTGCAGCTCACCAGGTACATTGAGGAGCTGGAAAAGCAGCTGGGCAAAAAGGCGGAGAGGAATCTGCTCCCCATGCAGCCCGGCGATGTTCCGGCCACCTGGGCTGACGTGGACGACCTTGTTCAGGACGTTGGGTTCAAGCCCGATACCACCATTGAAGAGGGCATTGCCCGCTTTGTGGAGTGGTATCGCGAGTACTACAACGTATAACGAGATTTTTGATATGTGGAGACGGTTTTCCGTCTCCACGCTCTTGCATTCCTCCCCCAATCGTTTTACCTCTTTCGTGCTGCCTCGTCTTTGTTTCACGTGAAACAGTGGCGTATGACGAACTGTTGTGTGGATTGTTTCACGTGAAACAGTCTCGTCCCGGGGCGCTATCCCTGAATTTTCATGCAAAAAATGCCCGAAACATCATCTCCAGGGGGTGTCGGAGTGGCCAGAATCATTGTCATGGCGAACCAAAAGGGCGGCGTTGGCAAAACCACCACAGCCGTAAATCTGGGTGCGTGCCTCGCCGTCATGGAAAAAAAGGTTCTCCTTGTGGACTGCGATCCGCAGGGGAACGCTTCCAGCGGATTGGGATTTTATCCCAGCGATCAGCGCGAAAACATTTACTCTGCGCTGTTTGACCCGGAGAATGTCCGCAAGGCCGTCTGCAAAACCGAACTTCCCTATCTCTCGTTGTTGCCCGGAACACCGGACATGGCCGGTGCCGAAGTGGAGCTGGCGGACAAAATTGGACGAGAATATTACATCCGGGATTTGATTTCGCCTTTGGATGAAGAGTACGACTATATTTTGCTCGACTGCCCGCCGTCGCTGGGGATTTTGACCGTCAACGCCCTGTGCGCAGCCAAAGAACTGCTCGTGCCGCTCCAGTGCGAGTATTACGCCCTGGAGGGCATTGCCCAGTTGCTGATGACCTACGAGCTGGTGCGCAAGCGCCTGAATCCCGACTTGGCCATGCTGGGCGTGGTGCTGACCATGTACGATTCCCGGAACCGGCTCTCCTGGCAGGTAAAGAACGAGGTGCGCCGGGCGTTTCCGCAACATCTGTTTGAGTCCATTGTCCCGCGCAACGTGCGCCTTTCCGAGGCGCCGAGCTTTGGGAAGCCGGTCATTACCTATGACATCAAGTCCAAGGGGGCCGAGGCGTACCTGCACCTGGCCCAGGAAGTGGAAAACAGCCGCACGGCTTGAGTCGATGGGGGTTTGTTTCCAGGGAAGTGAAGAGGGGGTCAGCCCTTGGTGGGCGGGGTATGATTGGGAGAGATTGTGAGTGGTGAAGGGCCGCCCAGGGCGGAGGCAAGAAAAAGGCACCGGCTCCGAAAGGGGAGGCGGTGCCTGGAAAAGGCTAGTAGCAGGCTTCTTTTTGCGGGTCTTTGGTGTCCTGGAATGGCTGAGTTTCTGAAACAATTTCATCTTTGAAATGCTTTTTGATGATCCGGGCCTGACATTTTTGGCAGATGAAGGTCACCAGTCCGGACAGGCTGGCCGCGTGAAGACGGAATTGGCGCGGCTCGTCCTTGGACCAGTCCTCCGTGCTTTGGCCGCAGTGTTCGCAGCGGACGTCATAGTCCGGAGGGTAGGGGAAGTCCCAGTACTGGAGCAGATTTTCCCAGTCCGCCACAGGCTCGGGTTTGGTTTTGGCCTTGGTATCGGAGAAGATTCCAAACTCCCGTGCCAGCACGGGCTTGATCGCGGGCCAGGCCTCGGCGTCGATGAGAGCGCCGAGACTGTTGCCTTCCCGGTCAAAGATTTCAATAATGTGTTCCTGGCTCATGTATATGCTCCTTGGATGATTGGTGGCGGCAATATATACTGCTCCACCGGGGGCGGCAAGGGCGGAATATTTGATAGAATCAGAGGAGAACAGCATGTCAGCAGGTTCGAGAGGATTGGGGCGCGGCCTGGACGCGCTGCTGGGCGGAGCGCCAAAACAGGACGAGCCCGTGAATCCGGCGGAAGTGCGGCAGATTTCCATTGCATCCATTGTTCCCAACCCGCATCAGCCCCGTATCGAATTTTCGGAGCAGGGGCTGGCGGATCTTGCGGCAAGCATTAAGACACAGGGCGTTTTACAGCCCGTGCTGGTGCGTCCTTTGGGCGGCGACCAGTTCGAGCTGGTCGCGGGCGAGCGGCGGCTGCGAGCTTCCAAAATGGCCGGGCTGCGCCAGATTCCCGCCTTGGTTCGCGAAATGGACGACCAGGAAAGCCTGGCCATCGCCCTGATCGAAAACCTGCAACGCGAGGATCTCAACGCCATTGAAGAGGCCCTGGGCTATCGGCAGTTGATGGAACAGTTTGGAGTCAGCCAGGAAGGGCTTGCAAAGAGCCTTGGGAAAAGTCGTTCCGCCCTGGCCAATTCCATGCGGTTGCTCAACCTGCCGCAGGCCGTGCAGGAAGATATTCGGCAGGGTCGCATCTCTGCCGGGCATGGCCGGGCGCTCATGGCCATCGGCGACGAGCAGGCCGCGCAGCAGCTGCATGGGCGGGTCGTGCAGGAAGGGCTTTCCGTCCGCCAGACAGAGTTCCAGGCCTCCTATTGGAAGGAACACGGCGACTTGCCCGACGCGCACACGGTGCAGGCCAAGCAGCCACAGCCTCAGCGCGCTCCTGGCGGGAAAAAAAGCCGGGAATTGCCGCCGGAATTGACTCATGTGCAGCAATCCATAAGTACGGCGTTGGGACGGAAAATCACCATTTCCGGCAGCGCGGACAAAGGGAAAATATCGCTTCCCTATTCGTCCCTGGAAGATTTACAGGAGCTGGCTGACCGCCTTTCCGAAAAATAATCCGTCAGCAAGGCGCTATTGAGCGTTGATCGACATACGCCACAGCCGTTCGTCACGCCCTGTTCACGACGATCAGCCTGTATGTCGGCAGGTTGGTGCTCTGATGCGTACGACAAACTCATCACCGGAATGTAAGAGGATCATCACGGAGTGAAAAGCAAAAACATTCAGCAACTGGCCGGGCACGAGGTGTTGATCATCGGTGACCTCATGCTTGATCATTATCTGGTGGGCCGGGTGGACCGGATTTCTCCGGAGGCTCCGGTTCCCGTAGTTGCCGTAACCAAAGAAGATTATCTTCTGGGCGGCGCGGGCAACGTGGCCCGGAACATTGCCGCCTTGCAGGGGCGGCCCACACTCATCGCGGTGACAGGGGATGACGAGCATGCCAATTGTCTGACCGGGCATTGCCTGGAAGCGGGAATCCGGCTGCGTGCTCACCGGGTGCCCGAGCGTCCCACCACGGTCAAGACCAGGATCATTGCGCATAACCAACAGGTTGTTCGTGTGGATCACGAGCGGACCGACCATTTGGATGAACGCTCATACGATGTTCTCCTGGAAATGATCCGCGAGGAATTGCCCGGCCGCAAGGTGATCATTCTTTCCGATTATGGAAAAGGGTTGCTGTCCGAAGGGTTTATGCAGCGGCTGCATGCCTTGCTGGACGAATGCTCTGAGCGCCCTCTTGTGCTGGTGGACCCAAAGACCCGCAACTACCATCTCTATGACGGGGTTGATCTGCTCACGCCCAATGCCAAGGAAGCCAGCGAGGGAGCACATCTTCCTGTGAACACTCAGGGGGAGATCATCGCAGCGGGGCAGGCGCTCTTTGGGCGGCTTGGATGTCGGCACCTGCTCATCACTCTGGGCGGGCAGGGCATGGCCCTCTTTGATGCCGTAAACAAGGTGTATCACATTCCGACCTTTGCACGGAAAGTCTTTGATGTGACCGGTGCCGGAGACACGGTCATTGCCACGCTGGCCCTCGGACTCTCCAGTGGTCAGGACTTGCTCACGTCCTGCGTGCTGGCCAACTATGCGGCCGGGATTGTTGTGGGGCAGATCGGAGCGGCCGTGGCCACCTTGGAGGAGATTGAGGAAGCTGCGCGAAAGTTGCCGAAGCCTGAAATCTCAACCTGGCTTGAATAATAGTTTTTAAATCTGAAAAGGCCTGTCCAAAGCGACTTTGCGCTTGGTTGCGGTCGATTGCATCAACGTGATGATCATTACTGGCGCGCCTCCTGCTTCATGCATTTTTCAGGAGGTGCGCTTCCTTTTGGGCTCGTTTTTGTGATCACGCGGCAAAATCGGCCCGCGGTTTTCTTTGCTCTTCCGTTTCGCATGCCGTAGACTGAAGTATGAAACCCTGGCATAGGGCTACGAGACCGTGGCCGGACCGTTGGCGGCCCTTGCCTCGTCTGCGGGGCCGGTAAGGGTGTTTTTGCGGGCAACGCCGCTGCACTGCAAAGGA
>JAQVYA010000090.1 GCA_028708865.1 Desulfovibrio sp.
CTGGGACACCCCGCCCCAGGCGCTGGCCGCTTTTGTGGATCGCGTACGCGCAGAAAACATCCAAGGCGTGAGCGTCACCATTCCGCACAAGCGGGCCGTAATGCCCTTGCTGGACCGCGTGGCCACCACAGCCCGCGCCGTGGGCGCCGTGAACACCCTTTGCTGGGACGAGCACGGCCGACTGAAGGGGACGAATACGGACGTGGCCGGATGTCTGGAACCATTGCGCCGCCTGGTGCACACGCCAGATACCGCTCTGGTGCTAGGTGCCGGAGGCGCGGCCCGCGCTGCCATTGCCGCTTTGAACCAACTGGGCACGGCCTGGGTGGGCGTGAGCAATCGGAGCATGGAAAAGGCCCGGGAACTGGCCGTGGAATTCAGCGTACACGCCGTGGCCTGGGAAGAGCGACACCAGCATCCCTGCCAGGTGTTGGTGAACGCAACGCCCCTGGGCATGTCGGGTTCCCTGGCCGGGCAAAACCCCTGGCCTCTGAAGGCCCTGCCTCAGGACACAGCCGTGTTCGACCTAGTGTACAACCCGCTGGAAACGCCGCTCCTGACCATGGCCCGCGCCTGCGGCTGCGCCACCATTTCCGGACTGGAAATGTTTCTCCACCAGGGGCTGAAGCAATTCCGACTCTGGACCGGCATCGACCTGGACCCGGACGCGGCGCGGGAGCTGCTTTTACAACGGCTGCAAGGCAAGCAAGGGTAACCTGCTGCGGGTCAAGACGTACAAGGGATGAGAAACGCACGGGACAGGAGACAAGGGCGAACAGTAACGACACAAAGCTGTTTTTAGGCTTTCAGACAACCATGAACTCCAGAGGGGAGAGAAAACGCGTTCTGAGGCGATTGGCAGCGAAATAATGGCAAATCCCCAGAATTCGACGGGCACGGTTCGAAACTTTGGCGCAACAGCTCACCCTGCCCGCAAAGTCATGCGCCCATGGCCACCGGAAATTCCCCATTTTCCAATCGGACCACTTCCCGCACTGTATCGTTCCACCTATCGATACAAGAAAAACGCCACACATCGGCCCTCGATATACCCAGGTGCGTTTTACATTTAGTTACCGATGCTGAATTTCCATTTTAGGAATTTCCCACAGCAGGCTATGCACCCAAATCTGGCAACAAACCTAGCAGCCACCCGGCTATGAATACGAAACGTAATACAAGTGCTTTTCCCAAAAAAAGACCAAATTCAATTGACAACAGTTATTTTACATCCTGCTAATATCATAGCTGAAAAGGAAACTTTGAAAGCCATGGATACACATCCTGGCGGCAAAAAATGAAAAACATCCGAGACAATACAAACTTCATCCCATTCCCAAAATATGTCACCACATCTGGAATCTCCATAGCGGGCAATGGAGCGGCTCCCAAGCCCTCAAAGGCACGATGACAATTTGTAATACGAGCGAAGAAAGGTCAGGACGTCTTTTCAAGAAGAAGAAATCAAAGAAACATTGGGAGCTATAGACATAGTGAACCAAAGACCAGCCCAATCAACCAGCTTTACGATACACAAAAACAGGACACATAGCCCGCAAAGGACTCAGGCTGAGGGAATGAAGAATTGTTCCCTGGAGAAAAGCCCGCCCCGTGTACATACCGAGGTCACATTCAGCAGCCTTGCCACGTCCGCTGCTCCACCGGCCTCTTTCTGACCCGCGTCCAGACCCGTGCCCCCTGCCTGAGCCTTGGCCAACCATTCCAGGACCCGTTGAAAACCTGCTCGCCGCGCAGAAAAGCCAGGGAACACGCAGAAAGCACCTGTCAAGCCATAGCCCGGCCCATAACAGGCTTTCTACATCAAAAGCTCCTTCACAGCCCCTCAGCGAGGTTGTCAGAACCTCTGGAAAAACGCCGGCCACCCATCCTCACCAGAAGCGAAACTTTAAACGGACTGGCCCCATGCCAAAGGAATCAGGAAGGGAAAGCAGTCCCCAAAACCAACTAAAATTACTGGAACCTATACAACGTGGCTCGACCGTTGAACGAAATATGGAGGCATTCCAGGCGCGCAACCCGGAAGACTGCTGCCGAAGTACGGCAAAATCAAGGCCGGAGCAGGCGAAACGCATTGGATGATGCAAGCCTGCTCCGGCCGAAATCCACATGGCCGATGTCCGTAGGGACGGTTAGGGCACGTAGACCTTGAGGTATTGGTTCACGTAAATGGTACTGCGCCGTCCCATGTTGTTCCAGGCGCGCAGCTGGCTGATGCTCACCCCGAACCGGCGGGCAATGGCGGAAAGGGTGTCGCCGCGGCGCACCTTGTAGCGCACCAGTTCAGCGTGCACGCTCTGGGCCTGGGCCTTGGCCGCGCGCTGGGTCTTGCCGGACGCGTCCGGAATGTACAGCCGCTGCCCCACCTTCAGGGTGCTGCGCCGGGTCAGACCATTGGCCTGTTGCAGGGTGTTCACGCTGACACTGTATCGCCGGGAAATATCCCAAAGGGTGTCTCCAGGCTGGATCACGTAATTGCTGCGGGACTGGGCCACCTGCCGCGTTTTGGCGCGGCGACTGCCCGAGGAGCTGGCCGAGGCCACGGCGCTGTTGCGTCCATGCCCGGGCACCATGACAACCTGGCCCGGGTGCAGGGTATTGGAACGGCGATTATTGACGCGCTTGAGCACGCTGATGGGCACCCCGAAACGCCGGGAAATGCGCCACCAGGAATCGCCGCTGCGCACGCGGTAGGCCTGGTACCCGGCATAGGGGCGGGTCCCCGGATCCTTGAGATACGCAATCATCTTGGACGCTTTTTCACGGGGCAGATGCGCCGTGGTGGTCACCTTGGGCGGGCTGACCTGCCGCCGGTACGCAGGGTTCAGGGCGTGGAACTCAGACCACTTCATGCCACCGGACTGGGCCAGGGCCAGCAGGTCCGTTCCGCCCGGCACCTCCACGTGCTGCACGTCCGGCTGATTTTCCCAGCTCACCGGCTCGAAATCAAGAGCCTCCAGGTTCTGGAAAATCCTTGAAATAGCAATGAACTTAGGTACGTATTGCAAAGTTTCGCGACGCAGCCGGGCCTTGTAGACTAGGCGCCGGTTCTTGGCGGCCAGGTCAAAGAAGTTATCCACTTCCAAGGCGTCAATGGCGCGTTTGATCTTGCCTTCTCCGGCATTGTAACCGGCCAGGGCCAAATACCAGTCCCCGAACAGTTCGTGCAGATATTTGAGATACCGTGCGGCCGCGTCCGTGGCCAGATACGGGTCCCGGCGTTCGTCGATCCACCAGTCCACGCGCAGGCCGTATTTGCGGCCCGTATAGGGCATGAACTGCCAGAGCCCGCCTGCACCGGCCCAAGAATAGGCCTTGACGTTGTAGCCGCTTTCGGCGAAGGGCAGGAGCACCAGATCCTGGGGCAGGCCGTAACGCGTAAAGACCTCGCGCACCATGGGCAGGTGCTGCTCGGAGCGCTTGAGCCATTTCTCAAAGGTTCCCCGGGCACGGTGCGTGAAGTAGGAGAAAAAGTGCTCCACTTCCTTGGTGCTGTGCAGGTCCAGGTCAAAGAAGATGCCGTTCTTGGAGTAGAGGATGGAGCGTTCGCGCGAAGTGAGTTCCGCACTGTCGCCCGGCTGGGCGCTGAGTTCCGGATCAAGGGGCTCGGCATCCTCGGTCATGATCAGCGTGGACGGATCGTCAACGCTATCCACCACCGGGGAAGGGTTCTTCTGGGCACAAGACACAAGCATCGTGGCAATGACCACGATCCACATGGCCCAGGCAAAGCATCGGGCAGCCAGGTAGGACAAAAAAACCTCCGCGAAGTGTTGCCGTTCTTAGGTCTGAAGCATATTTTGAGCTGGGTGACAAGAAAAATCCAGACTTTTTCTATATAGTCCGTGCACTCCTGGACAGGAGTCGTGTGCAGGGTAGAATGGTTTTGGAAAAAATGAAAGCCCTTAACACACTGAAATTATTACATGGAGAAAAAATGCACAACCGCAAGCCAGGGCCGAACCGCCGGAAACAGGGTTCCAAGGGGAACTTCAACGACAACGACCCCGGCCGCGCAGCTTCGGAACGTGCGGACCACGGCGGCCCCAAAAAAGGAAAACGGAAAAACTCCCGAACCGGAGATACCCGGCCCAAAGACAACGTTCCAGCACAAGAAAAACCGCAGGCCCGGACCCAGCAAAACCGGAAGCGGCCAGCCCGGGACCACTCCGACCAAAAGCCCGGTGCTTCAGGGCCGGAGCCTCGAAAATATTCGGAACGTCGGAAACATCCGGAACAGCCAGAACATGCGCAACAGCGCGAGACGGGACGGGGCCGGGAAGGCGACAAAAACTATGTGGCCGGCCGCAAACCCGTGACCGAACTGTTGCAGACCGCGCCCGGACGAGTGGACCTGGTGAATCTCCGCAAAGGCCGCGTGGACGCCAAAATCAGCGCCATTGTGGACCTTTGCGCGGAAAACGGCATCCGCTACAAATTTGTGGATCCGGCCAGCCTGGACCGGCTCTTCAAGGGCACGCACCAGGGCGTGGTGGCCCAGGTGGCGGGCCTGGAATACGCGGAGCTGGAAACCCTGGTCCAAAACGGTCTGGACGCTCCCCTGCCCCTGATCATCGTTCTGGACCGCGTACAGGACACGGGCAATGTGGGCGCCCTGGCCCGCACCCTCTATGCCCTGGGCGGCGCAGGGCTGGTCGTACCGCAGCACGAAGGCGCCTACATCGGGGCCGGAGCCATCAAGGCCAGCGCCGGAGCCCTGAACCTGCTGCCCGTGGCCAAGGTGGTCAACATAGCCCGCACCGTGCGGGACCTGGCCCGCCAAGGTTGGATGACCTATTGCGCGGACCAGAGCGAGGCATCGGAAAACGTGTTTGACCCGAATACGCGGCTGCACCTGCCCGGCGTACTCGTGCTCGGCAATGAGGAAAAAGGAGTGCGCCCGGGGGTGGCCAAGGCCTGCGACCGGAGCTTGCACATCCCCTTTGCCCGCCGGTTCGACTCCCTGAACGTGTCGTCGGCCGGGTCCGCCCTGATGACTCTTTTCGCGCTCCAGGCAACGCGCCAATAGCTGCCCGCCTCCGCCCGCACGCCCTGAAAGCACCAAGGCCGACGATGTGATATCGTCGGCCTTCGATTTGGTAATGATTTGAAATAAAATGTTATCTCGCGGCCGATCTTCAGCGGATATAATTGGGAAGATTCAAAAAGATGCCCCGGGTATAGGTGACCATTTTATCCATAATCCAGGGAAAGGAAATGATCAGAGCCAGAAAAATAGCCACGATTTTCGGCACCATGGTCAGGGTCATTTCCTGAATCTGGGTGGCGGCCTGGATCACGCTGACGACAATTCCCACGATCATGCCGATGCCGAGCATGGGCAGGGAAATAATCAAAGTGACCTCAATGGCCTGACGGGCAAACCCCACAATAAATTCCGGAGTCATAGGTCCCCTCCTCCAGCGGCAATGCCGCACATGATTCAACCTGCCACAGGCCCGGGCTGGAAACAAGCCTTACACCGCGAAATGCCGGGCCTGTACGCCGGACGCACTGCTCCCCGGGCCGCGGCGCAGGCCGGGTCAGGCAAAGGTGTTCACCAGGGACCCCACCAAAAGGCTCCAGCCGTCCACGAGAATAAAGAGCAGAACCTTGAACGGCAAGGAGATCATCACGGGCGGGAGCATCATCATGCCCATGGAAAGCAGGATGGACGCCACCACCATGTCCAGGATCAGGAAGGGAATGTAGATGAGAAACCCGATGGTGAATCCGGTCTTCAGCTCGCTGATGGTGTAGGCCGCCACCAGCATGATGGTGGGAACGTCCTCGCGGGTCTGGGGCCGGTCCATCTTGGTGATGGAATAAAAAATGGAAAGGTCCTTTTCCCGCGTGTGCTTGAACAGAAATTCGCGAATGGGCTGCTGGGCCAGGTCCAAGGCCTCGTCAAAGCCGATCTGCTCATTGAGATACGGCTGCAAAGCCTGCTCGTTCACGGCCTTGCCCACAGGCATCATGATCACAAAGGTCATGAAAATGGCCAGGCTGGCCAGAATCTGGTTTGGCGGAACCTGCTGGGTGCCCATGGCCTGCCGCAAAAAATGAAACACAATGATGATGCGGGTAAAGGAGGTCATGGTCAGGGCAATGGCAGGCGCCAGGGAAAGCACCGTGAGCAGGAACAGAATTTCCAGCAGCACGGAGACCTTTTCCGGCTCGGCCTGGCCCGCTGCCAGTTCCATGGTCAGGGTGGGCACGGTCTGGGCCAGGGCAGGCAGCGCGGGCAGCAAAGCCATAAGCCCCACGCAGAGCAGGCCGGGACGCCAGAGCGCACGCCAGGAAGAACGGGCCGCCGGATCAAAGCCGGAAGGCGCGCCCAGCTCCGCGCAACAGGAAACCTCGGCCTTGGGGCGTGAGCCGCCTGGGCAAGGCAGGCGAAGAATTCTGGGAAAGAATCTGGGGCGGCGCACAAGCTACCCCTTGTGGCGGCTGGTTTCCGCCAGATGTTCCAAATCGGACATGGCGGAAGCCAGTTTGCGGTCATGCTGCTCCGCTTCATCCGCGCCCGCGCCCTGCTTGGAGCCCGAAGTGCCGGTGCCAGCGCAAGGACGCTCTTCAGAGTCCGACGCGTCCGAGGGGTCCCCAGCCGCAGCGCGGTTCACGGCCTGCTCCCGTTTCTGAGCCAGTTCCTCGGCAAAGCGGGTAAAATCGTCCTCGTCCTCGTCCTCATAGCAGCTCCCGGCCGGGGTATCGGTCTCAGCCAGAAGATTGATGCGCTCCTCCGTGACCCCGAGCACCAGATTGCGGCCGTGGACGCGCACCACGCAGACGCTCTGTTTGGACCCGAGCATGAGTCGGCCCAGAAGCCGGGGATTGTCCGTGCCCTTGGGCTTGGCAATGCCGGCCGGGCCATAGCGACGCAGCAGCCAGACCGCCAGAAAGATGACTCCCAGGATCAAACAAAGATAGGCCGCCGTGACCAGGGCCGTACCGAACAGGGAATGCCCGGCATCGATCATGCCGCCAGGAAGCATGCCGGGATCCGGAGCCGTGGAATGCAGAATTGACGGATCAGGCGCGGACTGAGCCGCTCCGCCAAAAAGAGACGGGTCCGCAACCAAAGAAGGATCAGTAAGTGAAGACGGGTCCGCAATTGCCGAAGGATCGGCCAACGAGGACGGGTCCGCAACCGGAGTGGCCCCCGTAGGAGAGCCCGCTGCCGATGCCGCGTCCGCGCCGCCGGAAACAGACGCTGACGGTGGAGCGCTCAAGCCCTGCGCAGCATCCGCAGAAGCCGGTTGCAGCGACCCAGCGCCATTCAAGGCGGAATCCGCAGTCCCTGTTCCGGCATTCGGGGCGGCCGAAGCCTCGGCCGGGACAAACGCGGTGGGCCCGCTCCCTTGCACAGAAGCGGAAGACGCCTGCCCGGAAAGATCGGAAGCGGCCTGGGCCGCATCCTCGGCAAGGGAGGACGTGGCCTGAACGGCTTGGTCCGCGGCCGCCTGCGGGTCCGCGGCAAGAGGCTGCATGTTGGCTTCAGGCAAGTTGCTTTACCCTTTCAATGGGACTGATGATGTCCGTCAAGCGGATTCCAAATTTTTCGTTGATGACCACGGCTTCGCCACGCGCCACCAGCTTGCCGTTCACATAGATTTCCAGGGGCTCGCCCGCCAGCTTGTTCAGCTCCACCACGGATCCCTGCCCCAGTTGCAGCAGTTCATTGATGAGCAGCTTGGTGCGGCCGAGCTCCGCGGAAACGTCCAGCGGAATATCCAGAATAAAGTCCAGGTCGCGCTTGGAGCCTTCGGGCTTGGGTCCCTTGGCCTGGGCCGTGAAGTCCTCGAACTCCGCGTCCTTCATCTGGGTGGAGAGGTATTCCTGCTCCTTTTCCTTCTTGAGGTCCAATTCCTCGGATTCGGCCAAAGCAGCGGCCCACTCGTCGGCCAGGGCCTCGTCGCTGGAGTCCGCGCTCTCGCCGCCGCCCGCAGGAGCGGCCGCTGCCGCATCATCGGCAGGAACATCCGGGGACTCCCCAGCGTCGTCCTTGAGGGCCTGTTCCCATTCCTGGGCCAGCTTGTCCTGATCTTCGGAACTCATACCATTGATCCTCTCGCGTTGCGGATGACGAAGAATTGACGCCGAAGCGAACCGGGCAACGGGTCATTCGTCAATTTGCAAATACCGTGCACAATCCGCGTGGGCAAGGGGGTCATTGCAAAATATATGCGGAAAAATACACTTGCAGCACCTTGCCCTCGCCAATGATCTGGTTGATGCGGTCCACAATTTCCTGCTGCAATTGCAGCTGGTTCTTGGGACCAAGCATCTCCTGGGGCTTTTTACTGCCCAGGAGAATCAGCAGCATATTTTTGATTTTGATCTGCGAGGAGTCGAACTCCTGCACGGCCTTTTCGTTGATCAGCTCCACTTCGAGCCCGAGCTTGACGTAGCGCTTGCCCAGCGGGTCGTTGAGGTTGGCCACAAAGGGTTCCACCGAAGACATTTCGCCCTTGAAGCCCGGAGCGTCGGCCAGGGACTCCTCCACCACCTCTTCCTCAGCGGAGTCTCCGCCCATACCGATCATGTTCATGATCGTATCCTTGAAGAAAAATGCGGCCGCGCCGATGCCCAAAATGAGCACCAGAATAATGATCCACTTAAGCAGACCTTTTTTCTTTTTCGGTTGTTCCTGAAGTTCTTCTTCGGCCAAGGCGCACCTCGCAGTGATGGGTCAATGGATTCAAGGCCAACGATACAATGAACCGGCCCGATTATCCAGGGCTACCAGATCGGCGCGCCCGTGCCAACACGCGAGGCGGCCGCATCAGGAATAACTGCCGATGGCCCGGGTGGTGCGGATGAGAATCTCAATGCGCCGGTTCATGGCCGGGTCCGCATCCGGGCCCACCAGCAGGGGCTTGGTGTCCCCATAGGCGGAAAGGGAAAACTGCTCGTTGCGCAACCCGGAGCGCACGAAATGGGCCAACACAGCCTCAGCCCGGGCCGCGGAAAGGGCAAATCCCCGATCTCCGGCGGGCTGCCCGGCCTCGTTCGCCGCCGTGTGCCCGGCAATGAGCACGGGCTCGTTGGCATAGCCCAGCAAAGGAACGATCTGGTCCAGCAATTGCCGAGCCGAAGCATCCAGCTCACTGCCCCCGGACGGGAACAGCAACGTATCGGTCATGACCAAGGCCAGACCGTCCTCCCGGCGAAGCACGCGCAAATTCTCATCCAACGTGGAACGGGAAACATCCGGAGGCAGGTCCTGGTCCGGATAGAGCAGGTCCTTGATGCGCTGGGGCTTGTTCATGGCCTCGAGCGGCTCCTCGATCAACTCCAGCACGGCCTCCAAAGCGATGGAGATGCGGCCCGCCCCCTTGAACTGAAGCTGCCCCACGTCCACCGGCTGCACCGTGACGCGGGTGATGAAACTCTGGTCCATGGAGGACATGGTCAGCAGCAGCACAAAAAAGGTGAGCAGCAGGGTCACCAGGTCCGAGAAGGTCACCAGCCAGAGGGCCAAAGGCGGACAGGGAGTTTTCTTTTTCCTCCTGGCCATGGGCTACTCCGGAGCCACAGGGTCGGGCAGGGAAAACTCGAACCCGTCCACGTCATAGGTATCAGGCCGCACCTCCGGGGTCAGCTCGCGCACGACCCGCTCCACTTCCAGGGCACGGTCCGGCTGGTTGCGGCTGTCCAGCACCAGGTCCACGCGCCGATTCCAGGAGCGCATTTCCGGATCATTGGTATTATACAGGGGGCGAAAACGGCCAAAGCCCTCCACGCGCAGCATGGCAGGGTCCATGCCCTGGTCCAGCAGGTACGAATACACGGCCAGGGCCCGGTTCAGAGAGATGCGCCAGGACAAGTCCGGAATGCGGTCCCCGTCCCCGGACCGGTACTCCACGCCCAGTTCCTCACGCAGACTGCCGGTGTGCCCGGCAATGAGCAGCGGGTGGTCCAGCTGGAGCAACACGGGCAGCATGCGGTCCAGCAGGGTGCGGCCGCGCTCGGTGAGCCCGGTCTGGCCGGGAGCGTAAAGCAGCTCCGCATTGATGGAAAGAATCTGCACAAAGCGGTCGGACTGGAAATTAAGGTCCTGGTTCACGTCCTCCCAGAGCATGGGCTTGAGCGAGGCCAGGTCATCCACCCCCTCGAAAGTACCGGGGTCCACAGTGCGCTTGGTGGGCTGCGTGGCCATGACGTCCTCGCTCTGGCCCCAGCCAAAGGCGCCCACAATAGAGCCCAGCACCACGAGCTTGCGGCGCTCGTCAATCTTGGACATGGACACCAGCAGCACAAAAAAAGTCAGCATCAGGGTCATCACGTCGGAAAACGTGATCATCCAGGGAGCCATCTCCTCGCAGATCTGCTTTTTTTTGCGCTTGGCCATGCCCGGCCCTCCACATACGGGCTAGTCGCCCTGCTAGCGGTCCTTGGGGGCAAGATAGCTGTTGAGCTTTTCCTCGATGATGCGCGGGTTCTCTCCCTTGCAGATGGAGAGAATTCCCTCCAGGACCATTTCCCGGATCAATTGTTCCTGCTTGTGTCGGACCTTGAGCTTGCCCGCAATGGGGTTGAACACCAGGTTGGAGAGAATGGCGCCGTACAGTGTGGTGAGCAGGGCCACGGCCATAGCCGGACCAATGGTGGACGGGTCGGACATGGTTTGCAGCATCTGCACCAGGCCAATGACCGTACCGATCATTCCCATGGCCGGAGCCAGCGTCCCCATGACCGCCACCACGTCCGCGCCGGACTGATGTCGCTCTTCCAGGTAAGCCAGCTCGGTCTCCATGATTTCCTGAATGGTTTCCGGGTCCAGGCCGTCAACGGTGAGTTGCAGCCCCTTGCGCAAAAAGTCGTCGTCCACTTCCTTGACCACCGGCTCCAGGGAAAGAATACCCTCGCGCCGGGCCCGGTTGGAAAAATCCAGGAACTGGGCAATGACGTCCGCCGGCGGCTGAATGGAGGTGAAAAAAGCGTTTTTGATCACCCCCACCACGCCCACCACATAGTTCATGGGGTAGTTCACCAAAGACGCGCCGAGGGTGCCGCCGATGACGATGAGAAACGACGGAACGGAAATAAAAATGATCAGGCTGGACCCGGTCAAAATGGCCGAAACCACCAAGCCGAAAGAGAGCACAATGCCGATTACGGTTGCCAGATCCATGTGTTCCGTCCGCGTTGCTGCGTTGTGAATGCAAAGGCGTCACGCCCGAACAGGGCGCAGCCGCCGGCCTCAATCCCGGGGACCAAAAATACGCGTACCAATGCGCACCAAAGTAGCGCCCTCCTGCACGGCCTGCACAAAGTCGCCGGTCATGCCCATGGAAAGCTCGGGCAGATCCACGCCAAAGCGCTGCTCCAAAGCATCGCGCAGGGTGCGCAGCCGGGCAAACACCGGACGCACCTCTTCCGCATCGCCGCAAACAAAAGGCATGGTCATAAGCCCCACAATGCGCAGATGGTCCAGCTCCAAAACCTGCTCCATCAGCGCTTCCAGGCCATCGGCCGTTGTGCCGGACTTTTGCTCCTCGCCGCACAGGCTGACCTGGAGCAGCCCCTGCTGTACCACACCCAAGGCTGCCGCCTTATTATGCAATACACGAGCCAACTTCAGCGAGTCAATGCTGTGCACCAGGGCGTACTTCCCGGCCACAAACTTGGCCTTGTTGCTCTGCAACCCGCCGATAAAATGCCAGCGCACCGGCAAGGAGGCCAATTCGTCCTGCTTGGCCGCGGCCTCCTGCACGTAGTTCTCGCCAAAGTCCACCTGCCCGGCCCGGCACAGGGCCGCGATGTCCGACGCAGGATGCCGCTTGGAAACCGCCACCAGCCGCACGTCCCCGGGTTCGCGCCCAGCGGCGCGAGCGGCCCGGGCCATGTCGTCCAACACCCGGACGCGATTTTCTTCCAGCTGTGCAGCCCGCCGCTCACTCAATTCATTTTCTTCATGCATGATGCTTTGTCCGAACTCATCCGGAACATACTCATTTCATCGGCATGTTCCAGGAACACTTTACTGCTAGGGGTTCAACAATGGGCCAGAGCGCACCCCGGCCCAAAAAAAATCATTCGCCCAGGCCCAGGGAACGAAGGAAGCCCGGATGCTCGGTCCAGTCCTCCTTGACCTTGACCCAAAGCTCCAACATGACCTTGCGCTCCAGCATCTCCTCCAGCTCTTCCCGGGCCTGCTGGCCGATAAGCTTAAGGTTCTGGCCGCCCCGGCCGATGATCATGCCCTTATGGTTCTTGCGGGCGGCATAAATGGCCGCAGCAATACGCACCGTGGGTCCGCTCTCGTCAAACAGCTCAATCTCCACGGCCGTGGAGTACGGCAATTCCTGACGCAAGGACATGAACAGCTTTTCCCGGATCACCTCCGAGGCCAAAAAACGCATGGGTACCGTGGAAATCTGGTCCTCCGGGAACATGGGCGGCCCAGCAGGAAGGTGCTCCAAAAGCCGCTCCATCAGCTCGTCCAGACCCTCGCTGCGCAAGGCTGAAAGCGGCATGACCTCGCTGCCGGGAAACAGCTCGGCAATGCGCTGCATGAACGGCAAAAGCAACGCCTTGTCCCGCACCTTGTCCACCTTGTTCAACGCCACAATGACCGGACGGCGGCACTCGCGCACCGGGTCGATCATGGGCTCGGCTTCCTTGTCAAAAAGCTGCGGCTTGGACGCATACAAGGCTGCATCGAAAAGCAGCACCACAGCATCGCAAGAAGCCAAAGCATTCCAGGCCGAGTCCAACAAGAACCGGTTCATGCGGCCGCGCAAGCGGTGGATGCCCGGGGTATCCAAAAAGACCACTTGGGCGTCGTCGCGAGTTAAAATGCCGCTGATGCGGTTACGCGTGGTCTGCGGCTTGGGCGTGACAATGGCCAGCTTTTGCCCAAGGTAGGCGTTCATAAGCGTGGACTTGCCCGCGTTGGGCGGGCCGATCAAGGCCACCATTCCGAACTTGTGTTCTTCAGTCATCGGGGCCTCCAGGCACGGACCGTCAAGCTGTCCGTGGCAATATATCGATAGGTTTGCATATTTATATCCTCTCAAAAAAATTAACTTTACAGGCGACGATTCAAAATATGTACGCCCACATTCGGTGCCGGAACCTGAGCCAAGCCAAAGGGGGGAGAGCGAAACAGCCCTACGCCCCCTCCCAGCGTCCGGAACAGACTGTAACACGGCTTTGTACAGGTCGCCATGCAGCGAAACAAGGGAACCCGGCAAGCCCTTGAAAAGAGCTGCAAAGAGCTTTCCGGGGGAAAACCTTTCTGAAGAAAGGTTCTTCCCCCGGCCCCCCTTTCCAAAGACTTTTATCGCTCGCGGCTTGCGCCGCTCGAAGCCTACGCCCCGGGCGCGCGAAAGCGCGTCCGGTAAATGGGGTTCCAAGGGGCCGCGGGCCCTTTGGCCGCCGGAGGCATTGCTTGCATCGCTCGCGGCTTGCGCCGCTCGAAGCCTACGCCCCGGGCGCGCGAAAGCGCGTCCGGTAAATGGGGTTCCAAGGGGCCGCGGGCCCTTTGGCCGCCGGAGGCATTGCTTGCATCGCTCGCGGCT
>JAQVYA010000203.1 GCA_028708865.1 Desulfovibrio sp.
CGAGGTGCATGATTCCTTCCGGGCCTACGGACTGGGCACGCACCGCCATACGCCGGAGATCGAACAGGAGCTTTCAAAAATGGCGGGCCGGCCGCTGACCGTGTCCTTCAACACCCATCTGCTGCCCATTGACCGAGGCATTCTGAGCACCATTTATACCAAGCTCAAACCCGGGGTGGGCGCCGCCACCGTGCGGGAAGCCTATGCCCGGCAATACAACGGCGAGCCCTGGGTCCGACTGCTGCCCGAAGGCACCTTGCCCGAGACCCGCTGGGTGCGCGGCACCAATTACTGCGACATCGGGCTGGTGGTGGATGAACGTACCGGACGGCTGATTATCCTGTCAGCCATCGACAATCTCTGCCGGGGAGCCTCGGGCCAGGCCGTGGCCAACGCCAACCTCATGCTCGGGCTGGACGCCGACGACGGCTTGCGACTCGCGCCGCTCATGCCCTAGGATCGGTGATGGATCTGACCCGCCAGGAATTCGACGATCTGCGCAGGTATGTGTACGAGCTTTGCGGGCTGCACATTCCGGATAACAAGGAATATCTGATTGTCCAGCGGCTCGGACCGCTGCTTCGCTCGGTGGGGGCCGAGTCCTGGAGCGAGTTCCATGATTTTCTGCGCCGGGACGACACCTCCCGCATGCGCAACGAGATCATTTCCGCCATTACAACCAATGAAACCAGTTTTTTCCGGGACCGCCACCCCTTTGATTCGTTTCGCGAGCACATCCTGCCCAAGCTGTGCAAGGAAGTGACTAGCCGCCAACTGCGCGGGGACAAACGACCAGTGCGCATCTGGTCGGCGGCCGCGTCCACAGGGCAGGAGGCCCTGACCCTGGCCATGGTCATTTTGGACCACCTGGAACAGCATGGCGGGTGCGGCCTGCGGGCGCGGGATTTTTCCATCCTGGCTACGGACATCTCGGCCCGAGCGCTGGCCCGCGCCGTGGCCGGAGACTATTCCGAATTTGAACTTTCCCGGGGATTGCCGGATTATTTTCGCAAATATTTCGAACGATCCGGCAAGCGTTGGCGGGCCGGGGCCCGGCTGCGGGACATGGTGGAGTACCGGCAGTTCAATCTGGTTTCCGATTTTGACGATTTGGGACGGTTTGAAGTGATTTTCTGCCGCAATGTTTTGATATACTTTGATCAAGAGACTAAACGAGATCTTTTGAACCGGTTTTGCTCGGTGCTTTGTCCTGGCGGCCACCTGGTGCTCGGCTCCACGGAAAGCGTGTACGGCCTTTCCGAAGCGTTCGAACAACAGCGCCTGGGCAGGGCCATCTGGTACCGGCTGCGCGAGGATGCGGCCTGCTCCGTATTTCCTTGAATCCCCGATTATTTTCACCCCTATTTTTCATTTCTGAAACGTCACCTGATCGGCACACAGCCGCTCTTGCGCTTTCCTGGATCCTGAGCAAAAGTTGCAGACTGCAACAGCAGCGTTGGGAACAATTTGGGAGGCAGCAAAGCATGAGCAGAACCCGTGTGTTGTTTATCTGCAACCATAACAGCGCCCGCAGCCAGATGGCTGAGGCGTTCCTTCAACAGATCGGTGGCCAGGATTTCGAGGTGGAGAGCGCCGGGCTGGAACCCACGGTCATCAATCCCCTGGTGGTGGAGGTCATGCAGGAGGTGGGCATCGACCTGTCCGGGAAGACGACTCGTTCTGTATTTGATCTTTATCGGCAGGGGCGTCTGTACGACTATGTGATCACCGTGTGCGACGATGCGGACGAAGCCAAATGTCCTGTATTCCCTGGAGTAGCCCGGCGTTGGCATTGGCCTTTTCCTGATCCCGCCAAGGTGCGCGGCACTAGGCAGGAGCAGCTGGAGCAGGTACGCGCCATTCGTGACCAGATTCGGCAGCGTGTGGAACGCCCCCACGACACATGGTTTCGTGCGGAAAGTCCGTTTCCGGAGAAATGATGGCTCGGCTTCAGCGCATCTTGTTTTTGTGCACCGGGAATTCCTGCCGCAGTCAAATGGCGGAGGCGCTGGTCAATACGCATCATTCCGGCCGGATGCAGGCGTTTTCCGCTGGAGTGGAAAAACATGGTCTGAACCCTCTGGCCGTTCGAGTCATGGCTGAACTGGGCATCGATATTTCCGGGCATCGCTCCAAGCTGGTGCAGGAGCTTCCCTTTCTGGATTTCGATCTGGTCATCACCCTATGTGGGCATGCCCACGAGCATTGTCCCTATTTTCCGGGCCGGGTCCGCAAGCTGCATGTCGGGTTTGACGATCCTCCGGCCCTGGCTGGAGAGGCGGGCGCCCGGAACGACCAGGAGGCCCTGCCGTATTATCGGCAAGTGCGGGACGCTCTGGTTGATTGGATTATGGGGATGCCTGACAAACTGAAATAAAAGGCTTTTGATTCGTTGCCCCTTTGGGGACGGGGTGCTTGGGGAATCGGCCGGACCTCTGCTGCCCGTTGCCTTGGCATTGAGGCCCTGCGAGCCCAATTCAAAAGGAATGGCTGAAGCCATTCCTTTTGAATGAGGGCGATTCCGTGATGCCCTTTTAAGGCCTTGGCCCGGCTGGACCTTTGCAATCCAAACATTTTCCCGGGCGGGTGCCGGCAGGGTCAGTGGGCCTCGGCCCAGTTTTTGCCGACGCCCATGTCCACCTTCAGGGGCACGCGGAGCGAGGTCACGTCCTGCATGAGCTCCACGAGCCGGTCTCCAGCCTTGGGAGCCGTGGCTTCCGGAGCTTCCAACAACAATTCGTCGTGTACCTGAAGGAGCAGGGCCGCATCCAGTTCGCGCAATGCTTCGTCCTTGTGCGCGGCAAGCATGGCCAGTTTGATCACATCGGCGGCCGAGCCCTGGATGACCGTGTTTACGGCCTGGCGTTTGGCCTGGGAAACCACCTGCTGGTTGCGGGAGTGCAGCCCGGGTAGCAGGCGCCGCCGTCCGGCCAGGGTGGTGACGAATCCATGGGCCGTGGCGTCCTCCACAATGGTGTCATAAAAGGCCTTGAGGGTAGCGAGGCGCTCGAAATAGCGCTCAATAAAGGCCTTGGCTTCGGTGAGCGGGACCTGGAGTTCACGGGCCAAGCGTTGCGGTCCCATACCGTAGATCAGCCCGAAGTTGATGGTCTTGGCGGAGCGGCGCTCTTCGCCGGTGACGGTCCGGGCCGAGTCCTTGTCGAAAAGCAGGGCTGCGGTATGGGCGTGAATGTCCTCGTCGTGAGCAAAGGCGTCGAGCAGGGCCGGGTCCTGGGAGAA
>JAQVYA010000204.1 GCA_028708865.1 Desulfovibrio sp.
GGTGGCGCTTTGGCATAACGAGTTGGTGGGGGTTGCCGGATACGGGTACCGCAGCGGGGATAAATATACCGTGATGATCAGCCAGAGCCGGGACGGCGAAATTATTGCCCGGGTGGTGGAACGCCTGGGATTGACCGTGTGCCGGGGGTCCAGCAGTCGGGGAGGGTTGCGGGCTTTGCTTTCCATGGCTCGTGAAGTCAAAAAGCAGGGGCGTATTGGAGTGTTTACTGTTGATGGCCCCCGAGGACCGCGCCATGAGGTCAAGGACGGGGTCGTGTTCATGGCGCAGCGTAGCGATGCCTTGCTATTTCCGGTTCGGGCGATTCCACGGAAAAGATTGGTGTTTAAAAAATCTTGGGATAAATTTGAATTGCCGTTGCCTTTGGCCCGGTGTCGGGTCAGAGTGGGCGAACCACTGACCATAACTCGTGAGAAATTGACAGAAGATGTTTTATCCCGGGAGAGGGAAAGACTTCGGGACGCGCTTGAAGCATTGGGTGAAGAATCCCGGGGATGAATAATTCAAAAGAATCTAAACAGGCGGCCAAGGCCGCCTGTTTAGATTCTTTACACTTGATCAAGGTTGATTAGTCCAGCTTGGTTCGGGCTGTGCCGCCGCTGAAAAATGGAAGCTCTGTACGAACAGCCGGAAGATTGGTGCGTGCCCCTTCCACCAAAAAGTTTGTTTCATCTTCCTTGCCATGATCTACCCAGGCCAGGGCAATGCTGTGTCCCAAAGTGGGGGCAAAGGAGCCACTGGTGATATGCCCGGCAGGTTCCCCTGTTGCCGTGAGCAGCTTATCATTGTGCCGGGCGGCGCGACGTCCCTTGATGCTGAGCGGCACCAAGTGTTGACGTACGTTTTTCAACCCGGACTTGCCAACAAAGTCTGACTCTTTTTTCAAGAGAAATCCGTACCCTGCTTCCAGAGGGGTATGCTCTTCGTCCAGATCCTGCCCATAAAGGGGATAACCGCATTCCAGTCGCAGGGTATCCCGGGCACCGAGCCCCACAGGGAGGACCCGCTCATCCGCAGCCAATGCTTCCCAGAGGGAGAGAGCTTGGGATGAGGGAACATATAATTCGTAGCCGAGTTCGCCGGTATAGCCGGTACGGCTGACACGGAGAGGCGCTCCGTTCCATTGCGATGTCTCATGGTTGAAATATTTCAGATGTCGCCACGAAGAGCCCAGCACCTTTTCAAGAACATCGATGGCCAGAGGGCCTTGCAGATCTATTTTAGCGGTTTCCGCTGAGATGTTTTGCAGCTTCGCCTCGTTCGGCAAGCGGCCTTGCATCCACTGGAAGTCTTTTTCCTCGCAGGCCCCGTTGACCACCAGCATGTATTCGTCCGGAGCTAGGCAATAAATGATCAGGTCGTCAAGAATCCCGGCTGATTCGTTGAGAAGAAATCCATAACGGCATTTGCCGGGGGCCAAGGTGTTCAGGTCTTGAGTCACGAGGCGGTTCAGGGCTGTTGCACAATATTTGCCGGAAAGATGCAGCTCCCCCATGTGGCTGATGTCGAAGATGGCGGCGTGGGAACGGGTGTGGTTATGTTCAGCGAGGATTCCTTGATATTGGATGGGCATGTCGAATCCGGCAAAGGAAGCCATTTTAGCGCCGTGCTCCCGGTGCCATTGGGTCAGGGGGGTGGTGCGGAGTTCTGGAGTGGCCACGTTTCCTCCTTTGAGGATGCAGGGGGTTGATGACGCGCCGTGGAATGGGCAACAAGCTACTCTTGGCCCGGGGTGTGTGGGCGTTCCATGCGGGATTTGCGGATGGCTGCGATTTCATCCAACAAGGTCACCACGCGTCCGTAAAGTTTTTTTATTTCCCGGCCATTGCGTGTCAGCTCGTCGTCTCGTTTTGTTACGTAGTTGCGTCGCAGATACGTGTTGCCGAGCATCCGTTTGCCGATTTCAAGGGCCGAAACCACAGGCCTGTCAAAGTATTTGACGATTTCAAACTTGAGATCATTCAATATCTCGGCTGTTTGAGAAAGCATTTCAAGGTAGCCGATCTTTCGGCCTTTGTACCGTCTTCGGCTTAAGTCTTCAAGCATCTTGATGCGCCGGGTTTGCTGGATATAGCTGAATTTGGACCAGACTTCCTGATGCAGTTGGTGCAATTGGGCAAAGGCTTCAAAATTGTCCGGAGTAAGCAGGTAGCTGTCCAGCACCTGTACGAGCTTGGAGTAGAAATCTTCGGAATATCCGATGATGCGTCGTTGGTGTTTGCTGAGCCAGCTGGAAAGAAATTTGAGGCGTTTTTCGTGGGTGTCCGGGTCGCGGATGATTTCGTTGCGGGCGTAGGTGATGGTCCCGCGATGCTCACCGCGCACAATATCGTTGAGTTGCAGGATCATGCTGGATGGTTCTTTGATGATATTCAACGTGGAAAGGACCCGGCCGGTGATGGGATGGATGACTTCCTGCCCCTGTACAGACAAGGCGCGGTCTTCCTGTACGTTTTTGGGGTTAAAGCGGTGCTGCCCGTAAATAACCCTTAGGATGATGACCCTTTTTTGCGGGTCCACGAAAAAGCCTTGATCTTTGAGCAGCTCAATGGTTTCGGTTTTGTCTTCCGAAACCTGGACAAGCGCGATTTTTTCCACCCGGGGGTAACGCCGGTTGCGCCGGGGCGTGCAAAGGGTGGTGATGGTGCGGTCAGACTGCCCTAGAACTCGAATCAAGAAGCGCTCTCCCATCCGGTGTAGGCGCCGGGCAAAAAGAGCTGAGGAGGTTCTGCGTTCCGAAACAATAGAAAAGCCGTAGAGTTCCATGAGGAACTGGTAGACAAAAGAACGGTTGCACTCATAAAGATCATTGTCCCCAGTGCGGAATTTTCCAATTTTCAATCCAAAGCGTTTCAGTTCGGAGTCAAGATCCGAGGGGAGTGAGGCATAAACGCCCGCAAGGCAAAAACTACTTTGCCGGTCCAAAGCCAATACATGGGCGCGTTCCAACCGGAGCAGATACGGCAACAGCGCGTGGTATTCCGTTAAGTCACAAATATCCCGATCATGGAATCGGCGTTCCATCTCCTCATGGTATCTTCGGGGCAGGCGTGCGAGGAATTGATCCATATTGGTCGAATGATGTCGGCCGTCATCATGACATCCTTGCTCCTGTAGCGTCCACGGTGTAGGGGTGTCTCCACCATGCGTCTTGAGCACGTCATATTGAAATATTTCTTCGAACGAACTTAAAGGAGA
>JAQVYA010000091.1 GCA_028708865.1 Desulfovibrio sp.
TGACGCCATAGCCATGCAGCAAGTGGCCGCTATAACGCCGCAACGCCCATGATTTCATCGCAGCCAGGAGGTCTTGATGCGTTCCCGTCTGATTATCTTTGTCGTAGCCTGCACCGTGATGCTCGCCGTTCTGCTCATGGCCGGGCTGGTCCAGGCACGGACCTTTTCCAACGAGGATACCGCTAAAGACCGCCAGGACGCGGTCTGGGGAACTCGTATGAATCACGGCCAGCCCTACTTTGGCACGGATGAAGACGAAAATACGGTTTGGGGCTACCGTCCGGCTCCCGAGGAGGAAGAGGAAGACTGGTACGACAAGGTCATCATTACCGTGGACCCGAACGTGGACTGGCCCCGGGACGACGTGGCCCCGGGCCAATCGGCTCCAGCCGGGGATGCGGCGCCGCAATAACCGACTCTTGCCCGCAACAGCCCATTGGATATAACAAACCCTTCACTTTTTCAGCCCATTGCAGTACCCTTGCCCCATGGAGGTGCCTATGCACAAGGCTGAACTGTGGCAATCCCTGAGCGACGACAGGGTGCAATGTCGCCTCTGCCGCCGCATGTGCGTCATTGCCGCCGGAGAACGGGGCCAGTGCGGAGTCCGCGAAAACCGCAGCGGAACCCTGTATTCCCTGGTGTACGACAAAATCGCGGCCCTGAACCTTGATCCGGTGGAAAAAAAGCCGCTGTACCACTTTTTGCCGGGCAGCCAGACCTTTTCCTTTGGCACGGCAGGATGCAATTTTTCCTGCGCGTTTTGCCAAAACGACGCCCTTTCCCAATTGCCGCGCCAGGGGCACGCCATTCCCGGACGCATGGCCAGCCCCGGGGAACTGGTGGACGCGGCGCGGCGCAACCAAGCCACGTCCATGGCCTACACTTATTCCGAACCCACCATTTTCTTCGAACTGATGCGCGACACCGCCGTCCTGGCCAAAGAACAGGGCCTGTATAACATTCTTGTTTCCAATGGCTACCAGGGGCCGGACTGTCTCGAAAAACTCGGCCCGCTCATCCAGGCCGCCAACGTGGACCTCAAAGCCTTTACAGACAAGTTCTACAAGGAGCTTTGCGGTGCCCGGCTGGGGCCGGTGCTGGAAAATCTCCGCGTCATGCGCGAGCTGGGCTGGTGGCTGGAGGTGACCACCCTGGTGATCCCGGAATGGAACGATTCCCAGGCCGAATTAATGCAGCTGGCCGGCTTCATCGCGGAAACCCTTGGCCCGGACACCCCGTGGCACGTCTCCCGCTTCCACCCGCAATTCCGCATGTGCCATGGGGAATCCACGCCCCTGGCCACCCTGGAACGGGCCCTCAAGGCGGGCCGGGAAGCCGGTCTGCGCCATGTCTACATCGGCAACGTCCCCGGCCACGCGGCCAACCATACCTATTGCCCGGATTGCGGCCAACGGCTGGTGGAGCGCCTGGGGTTTGGCGTGCGGGAATTCAGGATTCATTCCAATGCCTGCCCGGACTGCGGCCAACATATCGCAGGCATCTGGACCTGACCGTGTCCAGAATGGTTGCCAAGCCCCGTCTTTTTCCGTATCAGTACCTCCCGACGGGGCGTGGCGCAGACCGGTAGCGCGCCTGCTTTGGGAGCAGGATGCCGGGGGTTCAAATCCCTCCGCCCCGACCATGCGACCACTCTTGCGGCCCATGTTCCAAGCCGGAACGTGGGCCGCAGTTGTTCACAGGCAGAAAAAAATCATTTTCTGCCCCTCTCCCCTTGCCCCGGGCCCGGGCCTGCGCATGGCCCCCAAACCGGAGTGCCCTGTAAGCTCCGGCTAGTACAGCACGTGCCTAGTCTGCGCATCCTCGCGAATATCGATGGGAATATCATAGGCCCGGGAAAGATCCTGTGGGGAAATATCCTGGCTGTTGCCGCAAAACAGTGCCCGCCCCTCGCGGATGAGCAGCACGGTGTCCGCGTAGCGCAAGGCAAGATTGAGGTCGTGAAGCACGACAATGGTGGACAGCCCGCGAGACTGGGTCAACCTGGCGATCAGCCCCATGATTTCAATCTGATTGCGGATGTCCAGGTGGTTGATGGGCTCGTCCAGAATCAGCACCTGGGAGCCCTGAACCAGGGTCCTGGCAATGAGAATCTTTTGAAATTCCCCGCCGCTGACCCTGGTGACGCAGGCATCGGCCAAGGGCAGGAGGCGCATCTCGCCGAGCACTTCCCGGGCCATGCGCCGGTCTTCGGTTCCGGGCCGCCAGCTTACGTGCGGCTTGCGGCCGAGTAATACGGCGTCGAACACGCTGCACGGCACGGGCGTGGTATTTTGCGGCAGGTAGGCCAGCCTGCGGGCCAGGGCGCGACGGTCCGAAACATTCAAGGGGTTGCCGTCGATGCGCACCTGCCCGGCGGCCACGGGCAGCAGACCGGAAACAGCCCGGGCCAGCGTGCTCTTGCCCGCGCCGTTCGGCCCGATGAGCGCGCAAACGCGGCCATCGCCCACTTCAAAACTCACGTCATCCACAATGCGCCTTTGCCGAAGGGTTACCCCAAGGCCGGAGACACTAAGCATGCTGGACCGACCTCCGCAGCAGCAGGAACAGGAAAATGGGCACCCCGGTAAAAGAGCAGAGGATGCCGATGGGCAGCAGCACGGGATAGAGCAGGGATTGCGCCAGCAGGTCCGCGCCAAGCAGAAAGGTTGCGCCGAAAAGGGCCGAAGCCGTGATCAGAAAACCGTGACCGCAATGACGGAAAAGCAGTCGCACCATGTGCGGCGCAATGAGTCCCACAAAGCCGATGACCCCGTAAAAGGCCGTGGCCACCGCCACCAGCAGGGAGGCGATGAGCACCGAGAGAATCCGGATTTTCCGCACGGGCACGCCCAGCCCGGCGGCATGCACGTCCCCCCATTGCAGGGCGTCATAGTCCCAGCCAAGACGAAGCGCCGCGACCAGTCCCAACACGGTTGTCCCGGCCGCCACCAGGGCTTCGGTCCAGGCTCCCTTGCTCAGGTCGCCAAAGGTCCAGAAGAGCGTGGCAGCCACCTGGCTGTCCGTGGCGAAATACTGCAAGGACATGGTTGCGGCCCCAAAAAATGTGGAAATGCCCACGCCCGCGAGAATCAGACCATGGGAGGTCATGCCTCGCACCGAGGCCAGCAGCAGGATGCAGGCCGAAGCGCACAGGGAGCCCCCAAAGGCCCCCAGGGCCACCATGCTGATGTGGGCGTTCAAGGAATGGGATGCCAGCGCGATCATGGCATAGCACGCGCCAAAAGCCGCCCCCTGCGACTGCCCCAACGTGAAGGACGAGGCCAGGGGATTGCGCAGCACGGTCTGGAGCACCACGCCGTTCACGGCCAGAGCCCCGCCCACGGCCAGAGCGGCCACCACCTTGGGCATGCGCAGATTCCAGACGAAATATTCCAGGTCCGGGTGCGCTCCGTCCCGAAGCAGGGCCCGCCCCAGCTCCGACAAAGGGGCCATGCTCGCGCCCAGGCGCAGGCCAGTGCAGACAAGACCGGCCATGGCAAGGCCCAACGCGCTGACAAAGAGAATCCGTTTTTGCAGAGGCGGCATCTTCACGGGCGTATCCACGGTTTATTGGGCGGGCGGTTCCGAAAAAACATGCTCCAGGAAATACGAAGCCGGGCTACCACATTCCATAATACAAATCAAAAGGTAACATTGACACCGTATTGTTTTTCAAACTATAGACGCTGAGTGTTACGAAATATGTTTTCGTAATCTGTGTGAAGCCAAATTTATGTGAAGAGAAAGGGGCCCGGCCCCTGCCGCGGCGCCGGAGGGATTGGGGACGCGCTGCGGGAAATCCGCGTCCGGAAAGGACGCCCAACAAACCGGACGTTTTTGACGCTTCGGCAAACCCCATGGAGGGAGGGAAGTGCCACGCCACCTGTCTGCGCCCGCTGTCGCGCTCCTTGTCGTCTGCCTGATTCCCTGTATTCTCGGTTCCCATGCCGCCATCGCCGCGGAAAACAGCCTGATGCAGGACGTCATCTATCTGGATCCTGTGGTGGTCACGGAAACCGCGGCCGAAGAAAACCTGAACCAGTCCAGCCTCCGGGTTGAGGAAAAAAGCCGCAGCAATCACATTGCGGACTACCTCTCCAACGACACGGATATTTCCTATAAGCGAAAATCCAACTTCGGCGACAGTGGAGACGTGATCTCCATCCGCGGATTTGAAAGCAAACGGATCATGCTGAATCTTGACGGGCGCAGCGTGAGCTCCACAGGCAATGTCGGCGGCAATTACATCGACTTCAATACGATTCCGCTGGACAATATCGTGCGCATCGAAGTGATCAAGGGCGGCAGTTCCATCGAGTACGGCAACAACGCCCTGGGCGGGGTGATCAACGCCTACACCGCGGAACCCACGGAAGAAGCCAGGCTGACCCTTTACGGAACCTCGGGCGGCTGGAGCCACATGCACGACTTCCACAACCTCCGGGGCAGTTATGCGCAAAAGTTCGGCGGCCTGGGCGTCAGCCTGGGCGTCAGCCACCAGATGGCCGAAGCCTACCTGCGCAACAACGACTACGAGTCCTTTCATGTGGCGCCCAAGGTGTATGTGGACACGGCCTGGGGCGGACAGCTGGTGCTGGGGTACGATTACAGCGTCTCGGACCGAGGACTGATCCGCTCCAACCGGGCGGACGGCATTCCCAACACGGATACCGATCCCTCGGCTCCCGGGTTCGACACCCCCATTGACTCGGCCTATCCCGTGGCCAGCGGCGAATATTTTGCAGGCGGCGCGCCCACTCCGTCCATGAACGTCATCGGCGAAGACGCCCACTGGGTCAAAACCAGACACCTCATGGACCTGAAATATCACCAGGACCTGCTTGAGGACGGCTATCTGGAGCTTCTGCTCTTCAAGAACCACGAATCCCGACGGGAAAAGAACTACGCGGACGTGGCCGCGCGTTCGCAACTGGGCTGGGGCTTCAACCCGGCCCTGACTCAGGACGGGGATCTCGTGCTCGACCGGGACGTGACCGTGGACCTGAGCTACGGCGGCAAACTCAAGGGCGGCTGGGACATCGGCCGACACTCCCTCCTGGCCGGGGTGGAGCACAAGGTGCTCGAATCCGGCGGCATTGACGTCAAGCACGTGGACACCAACTACAACAAACATCCGGCTAACGGCTTCACCGGAGGCATGGACTCATCGGACGGCAGCCCCGACGCCTATGTCTGGGGAGCCTTTCTCGGAGACAAGTACGCCATTTCCGATTCCCTGCTGCTGGACTTCGGGCTGCGGTTCGACAGCTTCGAATACACGCCCCGTGACCTGGACGAAACCATGAAGCACCATCACATTTCGCCCAAGGCCACCCTGACCTACGACCTCGACGACGCGCAGACCATTTCCCTCGCGGTTTATGAAAACTACCGCACCCCCACGCTCCCGGAACTCTACTGGAACTCCCAGGCCGCTCCCGCCTCCTCGGCGGGCAACGTCTCCTACCTGACCGGAATGTACCTCAAACCGGAACTGGAACGAGGCGTGGACCTGGCCTACCGCTACCGCTTCTCCGGCTCCGGCTTTGCCCAAATCGCCGGATTCTACTACAGCATCGAGGACTACATCCTGCACAAGGCCGTGCCCACCGGGGGCGGACGGTCCTGGGCAGCATACAACGCGGACGCCACCATCTACGGCGCTACCTTCACCTCGCGCTGGCCTCTGTTGGACGAGCTGGCGCTGCAAGTGGCGGCCACCTGGCAGCAGACCAAAAAAGAGAACGACCCGGCCGACCCGGACGGCATTTTGGAATCCCTGGATTACATCCCGGCCATCAAGTCGAACATCGGGCTGACCTGGAACATCATCCCGGAGCTGGTGCTGGATACGACCCTCAATTACGTAGGGTCGCGCGACTACACCATCAGCACCAGCGATCTGGAACGCGGCACCCTCGGGGCCTACAGCACGCTGGGAGCGAGCCTGCGCTATACTCTTGACGAGCACACCACACTGGAGCTCTACGGCGACAACCTGACCAACACCCGCTACGAGGAATCCTGGGGATACCCCGCCATGGGAACCAACATAGGAGTGAGCGTAAAATGGAAGCTGTAAGACAGGAACACGGACAAACGGATTTCTGGGACGAAAAGGCCAAGACCTTTCCCCGGTACGAGGAGGGCGACCATACCTACGAAGCGGACATGCTGCGCCGCATCCGGGAAATGGGCGTGGACTTCGAAGGCCGCACCGTGCTGGACGTGGGCTGCGGCAGCGGCATGTACACCCTGCGCATCGCCAAGGAGGCCCGGCAGGTCACGGCCGTGGATATCTCCGCACAGATGCTCGCCTACCTGCGAGAAGACGCCGGGGCCCTGGGCCTTGGGAACATCGAATTCGTCCATTCCGACTGGGATTCGTTTTCCACTGACGCGACCTTTGACGTGGTCTTCTGTTCCATGACCCCCGCCATCCATGACCACGCCTCCCGGCGCAAGCTGCTCGGCCTGGCCCACGGCTGGACCGTGTTCATGGGCTTTGCCGGGCTGATGTCCTCGGACGTGCTTTCCGGCCTTTTCGAGCACCACGGCGTTACCCCCAAGGTCTTCAACAACGGTCCGGAAATGCGCCACTGGCTGGAGTCCGAGGGCATCCGGCCCAAGAGCCGCCTAGTGGAAGGCCAATGGGTGGTGGCCAAGACCCGGGCCGAGATGCTCAGCTCCTGCACGGCCATGCTCATGCCCTATGGCGTTACCCCGGATCCGCAATTCCTGGAGCGCTATGTGGAGGCATTTCGCGACAACAAAGGCGATTACGTGGAACACATCGATTACCGGATCGAGTTATTGGCATGGCCCGCCTAGCCGGTTTTGCCCATGGCGGGAAACGCCGCATTCCGGCTCTGGCCCTGTGTTGCTGCCTTTGGTTCGGGCTGTTGTGGCCCGGAGCCGCCCAGGCCCGGACACTCGTGGATGTCTTTGGCCGCGCCGTGGATGTCCCGGACCGGGTGGAGCGGCTGCTCGCCCTGGGAAGCAGCATGAGCTTCGTCACCTACCTCCGGGCCCAAGACATGGCCGTGGGCGTGGAAGACATGGAGAAAAACGTCTCCACCAAGCCCTACATCGTCATCAACCGCCAGCGGGTCAAGAACCTGCCCGTGGTGGGCAAGGCCGGTGCGGTGCGCATTCCCAATTACGAGGAGATCATCCGGCTGCGGCCCCACGTGATTTTCATCGTCTCCACGGACCGCGCCGAGCCGGACCTGATCCAGCGGAAAACCGGCATCCCGGTTCTGGCCGTGGGGTACGGCATCACCACCTTTGACCAGGAAACCTTCCTGCAATCCATTGAACTGACGGGCAAGGCCCTGAACCGGACCGGCCAGGCCCAGAGGCTCATCCAGTACATCCGCGCCCTGCCGGGCCAGTTGGCCTACCGCCCCGCTGCGGGTCAGGAAGCCACGGCCTATGTGGGCGGGCTGTCCTATAAAGGCAACCAGGGCATCATCAGCACTTCGGCCAATTTCCTGCCGCTCCAGCTGGCCGGAATACGCAACGTGGCCGACGGCCTCGGCCAGAGCGGGCATCTGTTCGTCAACCGCGAATTCCTGCTCCGTGCGGACCCGCCGCTGCTGTTCCTGGATGGCAACGGGCTGCCGCTTATTCGGGACGAACTGACCACGGCCTCCGGATATTACGAACGGTTCACCGCCCTGCGCCAGGGCAACGTCTATACGCTGCTCCCCAACACCTCCTACTTCACGAACCCGGAAATGCTCTACGCCAACGCCTTTTTCCTGGCCAAAATCGCCTACCCCGAAGCCTACCCGGACCTGGACCCCATGGCCAAAGCGGACGAAATCTTCACGGCCTTTAATGGAGAAGCCCTCTACCCTTATTATGAAACCCATGGGTATGGATTCTCCCGGCTCATCCTTCAGAACGGGAAGCTGACCTCCAAACCATAAAAAAAACAAGGCCCCGCCTCCGTGGTGGGGCCTTGTTCCTCACTGGCGCGGACCATGAAACAACCGCGGAAAAAATCCGCGCAAAACCAGTACGCCCCCAATTCCCTTCCGTGTTTTCCATGGAAACGGAATGTCGATCAACACATTCCTGATTGCCATGACTTTTGATCAGTTTTATTCTCCGCAAAAAACATTGGCTGACCAGCGGGGAACACGCATGAATATCAGCGAAGTCATCAGCAGGATCCAAGGGGCCAAGTCAAACGACGCCATCTTCCGGGACAGCCTGGTCCAGCACATCCAATTCATCGACGACAATACGGCCAGCATCTTTTTCCGCGGGGTGCCCCGGGAAGTGGGGATCACCGGGTTCGACGAAAACGAAAAAAACACCCTGGCTGAATTCTCAGCTCATTACGTCTCCTATCTCCTCTCCACCTTTCCGTTGCGCGGCATGTCCGCCGCCGTAAAGAACTGTTCTTACGATTCCCTCAAAAACTGGCTCTCCACCACAGATTCCAATGGGAACCCGGTCTATCGTCCGCTTTTCGAAAAGATCGCGGTGAACGGCTATTACCACCTGGGGATCCGGGACTTCGTCACCAACCTCGGAGAATTTGAGAAAACGCTTACCATCAAGCCCTTTTTCATGACCCACATCAGGGACCGCGCCAACATCTGGGTGTTGCAGGCGCTGCTGCTCTTGGCCAAAGCCAATGCCAAGGAGTCCTCGGACCGAATTTTGACCCGTTGGAAAGAGTACGGCGCCCCGAGCGTTGCCTCCTGCCAACTGGATCTGCTGTTGGACAAAGACTGGATCGGGGCGTTCCTTGATGAGCTTCCGGCCGGAAAGGGGATCTATGGCCGGATCTACCCCTTGATCGAATCCGCCTGCAACAGGGAACGACACGAAACCGAGACCGTATCCGGCGGGGGATTTGCCGGTGGATATCCCGTGGAGTACAAAGAACAACGCGAACTGGTGTATTACGGGGAGGACGTCGGCCACTGGCTATGGAGCACGGCCAAACAATATGATCACTACGCCAAGGAACCGGCGTACATGGGCACGCAGCCGCCCAGCTCCGGGTGCGTGCGCAAAGGAACGAAAATCCTCATGGCCCGGGGACCGGCAAGGCGGATTGAGGACCTGACCCTGCACGACGAGGTTCTCAATTGTCGGCAACTGCCCTCCTACGCCACCAAAGAGCCGATCCGCAACCTTGCGGTGGACCGCCTCTATGCGGTCAACGACGACGCGCCCTTCATGTCGCTGGACCACCCCATTTTGACCCGGCGGGGCTGGTGCGCGCCCTGTCCGGAAATTTCCATGGAGATGACGCCGGAATTCACGGTCCTGCCCCTGGAGCGGGGCGACGCGTTCGTCAAGGCGAGCCAAGAGGACGACGGCACCCTGGTCTTCACGGATGTAATCATCGAACGCATCAGTATTGCGGAATATCCGGACGGGGTGGAATGCTACGACCTGGACTTCTACGACGGCTACCGCTCGTATTACGCCAATGGCTATCCCTGCCTCTGCAACTATCCCCACATCACCATGGCCTCGCTCAAAGAACGGCTGCAAGACCTCAGCAAAGAAGAACAACGCACCTTCCTCGACTTCTTTTCCGAGCACCACGACATGCTGTGCAAGCTCATTGGACGATCCGCCATGGAAATCTTTGACCAGGGAATGCTGCACCCGAATCAACCGTCGGGATCGCAAGGAGGCCTGAAGTGAACATTCTGAATGCAAGAACCAGCGTCGAGTTCACGCTCCAATTTCTCCCTGGCGACCATACCGGCAATTACGTCAAACACATGGCGTACAAGGATGGCGTTTTGCTCATCAACGCCCGCCCGGTGGCCTCCATGAAAAAAGGTCCCTGCCTGTACTGGAACGACAACGTGTCTGAAAACGGCAATATTGAAAACGGATGCAGCCTTGGGTGCCTGAAACGAATCCATGGCAGCAGGCTGTTTTCCGGCGTCCTGCTCACGCGGACCGGCCCGGTGCGCTTCAAGGCGTCGGTGGACTCCGCATACGCCATGACTTTCCGGAGCGTTCACGGCGAAGCCGAGCAACGATACCGGCTTGTCATGGGCAGCCGCACGCACGGCCAGAGCCGGACCCAGACGCTGGAACTCTGCAAGGCCGGGGAATCCGTCAACCTCGCCCTGAGCAAGGTCTACGAAAAAAAGGAAAACAACGTCTTTAAGACGCATGTACGCGGACGCCTGCTTCCTTCCATCAATGGATTTGAAAATTTCGGTTTTTTTGACGTGACCATTGATGATTCCTACACCTCCTTATCGGGCTTTGCCTGGCGCGAAGAAGAAACGCACACCACGGAAAAGCCGCTCTTCACCATCAGCGGTGAATACGAGGAGAACGACAACGAATGGATGCAGCGAATTCGGGCCCTGCCGCCCGCAATGGCGCCGCATTCTCCGCAGTGCACCGCGACGCAGATTGCCGCGCTCGACGCGGGCCTGGAGCTTGATGTGGAATCCCTGTTCTACCTGCCCATGCCCGTGGTGGAGGATGTAAATCAGCAATACCCCCAAATGCTGCCGACCCTCATGAAATACGTCATCTCCGACAAGCAGCTGGCCTACATCGGCAACCCTGCCCGGCCGCAAAGAGGGCAGGAACTGACGGAAGAACAGGCGGCCTTGACCGAGGATCCGGACATCAAAAGTTTTTTGACCGGCAATTTTTACTACGCCTACCTCAGCTCCATGCTGGCCGATAATGACTGCGGCGAATACTCCAGCCTCATCCGCAATATCCCCTCCTACGCGGACAAGCTCAACGGCTACTATAGCGGCTCGCTTTCCACTTCCATGTGCAACGATCCCGGGTACAGCAAGCTGAACGAGCAACTCTACCCCAGCATTTATTTTCAAAGCACACCGGAGATCAAGCCCTATCTTGACAACCGGACAGGCTGGGCTGAAAAGCTGCACGACTACGTGCGCATCGAAGAAAATACCTACGCCATGCTGGACGAGTATGCACACCAAGCACAATCCTCGTTGCAGCACATGGTTATCCTGCTCAACTACCTTGACAACCAGAAACGTGTACCGTTCAAGAGGCCACAAAAATGCGGCTTCACATCCAAAACAACAGCTAAAAAGTATTCCATCTCATACGGCGCAAACCTATACTACACGTTGATGAACCGCATGATCGCCTTCAATGCGTATGATACCAATTTTTCCGGAATGCAGCGCAGCAAGGGCGAGAGGAAAAGCTTTTACGATGCCGCGGCTCAGGAATTGTTTGCCTCGGTCCTGGCCAAGAAGCAACTCTCCGAGGACGAAGCCGACCTGAAACAGGCTGCCGAAGAGGCCTTGCAGAAAGGAAGCATCTCAAAAATAGAAGACTATTATCACTGGATATCCTTTACCCTGACAGAATTTGAAAATTTCATGTCCGGGGCGACCGAAAAGGCGATCCTGCCCGGCCTTGCCGACTTCTTTGCGGAAAAAACCGGCCTGCGCAGAGGACTTCGCTGGACATCCGCCGTTCTTTGCCAGGGGCTCATGATCTGGAACCAGGTCTCGGATTATTGCGACTGGGAGAAGCTCACCCCGGCCCAGCAGGCCGAAACCGTCATGAGTTCGATCTATTCGTTGGTGGACTTCGCCGGGATCATCGGGCCAGAGCTGACCTCGGCCAAGGTTGCCGAAGCCCTGAGCGAGGTAAGCTCATCAAGCGCTTCCGCTGCGGCGGGGGAGGCCGAGGCCGAGCAGGTCCTGCGCGGGGCAAACGGTTTTTTTGAGGACGTCAAGGCCGGTGCCAAGGCAATGTCCACCGGCAGTAAGATCCTGGGCGGCATCATGTCGGCCCTGGCCTTTGCCATGTCCGTCTGCGATATTGTTTCGGATCAAGCCGTTTACGGCAGTGGCAACTGGCTCTTCGCCCTTGACGTACTGGTGTCCGTGGCCAACGGCCTGGCTGTGCTGGCCTCGGTTTCCTTCTGCTTCATCAGCCTTGAGCTTGTGGGCACCTGCACCTTTGCCGCCATGCTCCCGGGCATAGGCTGGATTTGCACTGCGCTCGGCATTCTGCTCGCTCTGATCGCGGCCCTGGTCAAAAAATCCAGCAAGACCCTGGAGCAAATATACATCGAAACCTACTGCGTGCCCTTTGTTACCCGCCTGGAAATCCCCGCTCAGGCGATAGCTCCGAGGGTAATATACCTCCAGGCAGAAGCCACGCGTTTCACCCTCTGCCGCTGCCCGGCATGATGCGACAACAGCCACACCCCGCTTACGAACACGAAAAGTCCTGAACCGGCCAGCTCCGGGGCGCGGCTCAACGGATTATTTTTGGTTGCGGCAGGCGCTCGCCCCCTGCGGAGAGCATCGGTCCAACTCCAGGACCATCTCGTACCAGGACGCCCCGCCGTGGCTGGAGGCCGACGGCCCCAGGTTGCGGTAGCCGAGACGTTCGTAAAGGCCGATATAATATTCCTTGCAGATCAACAAAATGCGCTCCTTGCCCAGGGCCACGGCCCGCCGGGCAAATGCTTCCATAAGCTGCCGCGCCAGGCCCCGGCCCTGCCACTCGGGCAATACGGCCAAAGAAAAAATTACCAGATTGCGGCCGTCCGGGTCGTGCCCCACCAGCTTTTTGAACGCCTCGTCCGAGATGTCGTCCTTGGAGGTGGCGCCACTGTTGACCATGCCCACCACCATAGGAGCATTGTCCACCATGGCTTCCGCCACGAGAAACCCCTGCGGATACGTCCGCATCCGCACGGCCACGGAATCCGGGTCAGCCGCCTCGGCCGGACAAAAACAAGCGGCCTCCACCGCGCAACACCGCTCCAGGTCCGATGCGCGCACCTGGCGCACCGCCCCCTCTTGAACCACACACTCCATTGTCCACTCCTTATGCAAAACAACGCGCCCCGGAACAAAAACCGCTTTTCCAGGACGCGCAAGCCACGGCAATAACGGTGTTTACATCAAATACAGATCGCAAAGGGCTTGTCCGATCCTTTGCAGGGGGGTATCTTTTCTCCAACTGACACGCGAACGTACGTTTTCCACCACTTCAACCACTGCTGGTTTTCACGCCATGATTCTGCAACGACGCTACTGCACAAAGTGCAGACGCACCACCTATCAAAAATACGTCAACAGCCTGCGCAGCAGGCTGACATCGCGCTGCTACTGGCTTTGCCAGGACTGCGGGCACAAAGAGCCCGCCAAGATCCTGGACCAGCCCGGACCCGGCAAGCCCAGGCCGCCCCGCTCCCCCCGGATCTGACCTGTCAGCCTGCTCCGGATTCAGTCAAAATCCGCCAACAACGCCCCCACCTGCACGCCCGCCACTTCCGGCTTTTCCAGAAACTGATTGCGCAAGCGCCAGACCGCCTGGTG
>JAQVYA010000205.1 GCA_028708865.1 Desulfovibrio sp.
GCCCGTGGTGCTGCGTAAGCTGGCGGATAGCGCCCTGCGCGCCGATCACCCCATGCAGGCCCGTTTCGCCTTGGAGCAGTGGGCCGCTCTTGCGCCGGACGCTGTTAACGACTGGCAGTACAATGCCTTGCTGTTGGACGCCTACCGCGCTCTGGGTCAGGAGCAGCGGCTTGCGGAACTGAAAGGGCGGCTTCTTGAGGATGCCTCCCTTCCATGGGCCGTGCGGCATCGGGCCGGAGTGCGCCTAGCTTTGGGATACGCTGCGGATGGCCGGGAGCAGGCCGGACTTCGGACGCTTGAGGAATTTTATGCTCAGGCCGCCGGACCAGGGGACCGCGCCGCCATGGAGCAAACCCTTTACCGGGGCCTCCAGCGGGTGGAGGACATGGACGGCCTGGCGCGGGCCGTTGCTCAGGACAGGAGCCTGAGCTTCCCGGGCGCGCTGATCCTGTTCGAGCAGGCACGGCGCAGCGCCTATGAAGGGGACAAGGCGTGGGAGCGTTCCTGGAAGGTCATGCGCGGCATTTTGGCCAACGCTAATCTGGCGGACAAGGTTTCCCTCGGGGACATTCTGCTGGCTCTGGAACGTTCCAATGGGCAGCCCCGCAACGGCGTGGCCTTGCTCCTGCCCGTGACCGGGCGTTACCAGGAAGTGGGCCGCAAGATCGTGCGCGGAGCGGGTGTTGCTCAATGGATGCTTGCCAATCAAGGCATTGAGCTGGACATCAAGGTCATCAATACGGACGTGCCCGACTGGCTGGACCGGCTGGCAGCACTGCCGCCGCAGTACGCTGTAGTGGGTGGCCCGCTTCGGGTGTCCAGCTTCAAGGCTCTGGAGCACAGCGAGGAGCTTTCCCGGCGTGCGGTATTCGGCTTTTTGCCTTCGTTGGGCGAGGCCCGGGAAGGCGTTCAGGCCTGGCGTTTTTTCTCGTCCCGGGAGGACGAGGTTCGCGCCCTGGTACGCCTGACCAATGAGCGGCTCGGCATTACACGGTTCGGCGTGCTGCATCCGGAAGAACCGTTCGGCAACGACATGGCTTCTGTTTTCCGCAGGCAGGTGATTTTGTCGGGCGGTAGTGTTGTGGCGCAAAAGTCCTACCCGCCTAAGACCTCTCCGGCCTGGGGCGACCGCATCGCCCAACTGCTCGACGTGCCTGGAAATTTTGACAAGAAGGCTCCGCTTCCTTCCGCGGATTTCGGGGCCGTGTTCCTGCCGGACGGCTGGTCCCAGGCGCAGCTGCTTGTGCCGAACTTCTTTTTCTATGATGCCACGGATATGGTCTTCCTCGGCCCCAGCCTTTGGAGCAGCGCGCTGGAACGCGTGACCGACGTGGAGAACGCGTATTTCCGGCTGGCCGTGTGTCCCGGAGCCTGGAATCCAGAGAGCCCCGGAGCGCGGCAGTTGCAGGAGCGGCTGGATGCCGAGGGGCTTGGACCGGCAGACCTCTGGGTTGCCCTGGGATACGACTGGCTGCGCATGGCGGCCGGACTGGGGACGCTGCCCACGGACTGGACCCCGGCGCAGGTTACGGCCCGGCTGCAACGGCTTGATCTGGAATACAGCCTGGCCCCCATGAGTTGGGATGCGGACGGCGTGGCCAATCAGGATCTGTACTTGTTCCGCCCCGGCACGGATGGAGGCGTTCGGCTCGTGGAACCGGAGGAGCTGGCCGACCGGGTACGGGCTGCGCGCGCCAAGCGCGTGGAACGACGCAGGCTCTGGGAAGAAAATCAAAAGAACCGCTGAGGCGTGTTGCGCTTTTTTGCAAATACGACAGCCGTAAGGAGTTTGATCAATGAAGATCAGTCCTGAAGAAGTGGCCCGCGTGGCCCGTCTGGCCCGCCTGGACCTCTCCGAGGACAAGGTGGAGCTGTTTTCCGGTCAACTCGGGGACATCCTCGACTATATGGACAAGCTCGGCCAGGTGGACACCCGGGACGTGGAGCCGCTGTACAGCCCGGTGGAACACGTGACCGTGCTGCGGCCCGACGAGACCGCCAAGGAATACTCCCGCGAGGAGATTCTTTCCAATGCGCCGGAAACCGACGGCAATCACTTTATCGTCCCCCGCATCGTCTGATTTTTTTGCACCTCATCGCCCTACGGAAAGATCATGTCCGCATTGCACCAAATGACTCTCAGTGAACTTCGTACCCTGCTGCTGGACCGCAAGGTCACGGCCGAGCAGGTAGTAACCGACTGCCTGGACCGGCTGGACGCCACCGAACCCCGCATTCACGCTCTTTTGGAGGTGCGGCGGGAGCAGGCGCTGGCTGAGGCCCGTGACCTGGACCAGGCTGGGCCGGACCCGGATAAGCCTCTCTGGGGCGTCCCCGTGGCGCTCAAGGATTTGCTTTGCACCCGGGGCACCCGCACCACCTGCGGTTCACGCATACTGGAAGACTTTGTTCCCGTGTACGACGCTACGGCAGTGGCCCGGCTGCGCGATGCCGGGGCCATCATCCTGGGCAAGGCCAACATGGATGAATTCGCCATGGGCTCGTCCACGGAGAACTCCGCGTTTCATCCCACGTGCAACCCCTGGGATGTGAACCGTGTGCCGGGCGGTTCGTCCGGCGGTTCCGCCGCCACGGTGGCGGCCCGGCAGTGCCCTGCTGCTCTGGGGACCGATACGGGAGGCTCCATCCGTTTGCCTGCCTCCTTTTGCGGCGTGGTAGGGCTCAAGCCCACGTACGGGCGCGTGTCCCGGTTCGGCATGGTGGCCTACGGCTCCTCTCTGGATCAGATCGGTCCACTCACGCGCAGCGTGGAAGACGCGGCCCGCGTCCTGAGCGTCATTGCCGGGCACGACAAGCGGGATTCCACTTCCGTGGACCGGCCTGTGCCCGATTACCTGGGTGCACTGGCAAAGCGAAAGGATTTGGCCGGACTGCGCATTGGCCTGCCTGAGGAGTATTGGGGCCAGGGCCTGGCTCCGGAGGTGGAGGCCTCTTGCCGAGAGGCTGTGGAAACGCTGCGCTCCCTGGGCGCGGAGACCGTTCCCGTCCGGCTGGCCATGACCGAATACGCCATTGCCACATATTATATTGTAGCCATGGCCGAGGCCAGCTCCAACCTGGCCCGCTTCGACGGGGTTCGTTACGGGCACCGCAACCGCGACGCGTCCGAACTGATCGACATGTACACCCGGAGCCGCACCGAAGGGTTTG
>JAQVYA010000004.1 GCA_028708865.1 Desulfovibrio sp.
TCGTCTTTGACCGGATCCGTGAAAATATCAAAGGGCAGAGCAATGACCGGCTCAAGAACATCATCAACACCAGCATCAACCAGACGCTCTCCCGCACCATCCTGACATCGGGAACCACGCTGCTCGTCGTGGCCGCCCTGTTCATTTTTGGTGGCGGCGCTATTCATGACTTTGCTCTGGCCTTGCTGGTGGGCATTTTCGTTGGAACGTATTCCTCCATCTTTGTTGCTAGCCCGGTGCTGCTTGGCTTTGGTCCGTCCACTCCGGTGGATGCTCAACCCAAGGAGTCAACCGCCTAACGCCGCTGATTCTTAACGCCAACGTATCAAGGCCCTATCCGCACTTACGGACAGGGCCTTTTTCTTTCAAGCCGATGAAGAAAAAAATTGCAAAAATTCGCCTGGGCATTAAAAAGCCCGCGGGAAATCCGCGGGCCTATACATCCATACAATGGAAAGGAGCTTAGTCGAGCTGTGAAAGCAGCGTCTGCTTAATCGCGTCGATGGTCCCCTCGCCGTCCAGTTCGATATATTTGAATCCGGCTTCGTCGGCCTTGTTCTTATAGAAGTAGGCGGCGGCCAGGGTGCCGGTTTCATCGTTGTAGTAGATGTCGTGACGCTTGTTAATGGCACCTTCGTCCACATCATCGGCGCGCTCGGACAGTTCCCCACCACACACGCGGCATTTGCCGTCCTTGGGCGCGATGGCCGGAATGCCCACGTTGTTGGGGTGGTTGGGATCGTTGACGCACAGGCGGCGGCCCATAATACGGGCAGCGGCCACTTCGCGAGGCAACAGAATTTCAATGACGTAGTCCAGATGTACGCCGTCTTTTTGCAGGGCGTCCCAAAGCTTTTCGGCCTGGGCAATGGAGCGGGGGAAGCCGTCCAGGAGCCAGCCGTTGGCGCTGGCGTTTTTGAGTACGTCCAGCACCATGGGAATGGTGATGTCGTCCGGAACCAGCTCGCCCTTGTCGATGTACTCTTTGGCCTTGAGCCCCAGTTCGGTGCCGCCGCCAATATGTTTGCGGAAGATGGCACCGGACTCGATGTGGTCCAGGTTGTATTTTTCTTTGACCAGGGAACCCTGCGTCCCCTTACCGCTGCCGTTGGGGCCGAAAATCAAAATGTTCACGCTCTTCCTCCTAGAAAACTCGATTGTGCAAAACGTAACAAGCATCCATATCCCTAGTTCCAGAGCCTGTCAATGTTCGGAGGAACGCGGGGTTGCGGGTTTGCCTTGACGGACTTCTCTGATACCAAATCCCGAGGAGGTGCCATGCAATGGCTGAATCCAATATGGAACGGTGCGGACAGGCGGCTTGGTTGCTGGGGTTGTTAGGAGCCGGTATTTGGATGCCGGTAGTTTCCTGGGCGCTGCTCATGGCCGGGGACGTGACCGGGGGAATCGTGGGCACAGGGTGGTTCGGCGCCTGTATGGGCATGGCTTGGTTCCTGGCTCCCTGGCGCAACAAGACAACGCCGCTGTGGAAACCGCTGTTGCTTTGTTTTGGAAGTATTTTGGGAGGAGCCGTTTTTTTTACAGTGCGGTATCGTCTTTACGAAGTGGGAGGACGGCATTTCCTTTGGTGCATGTTGGCATTGACGGCCATGTTTTTGCCGGCATTCCTGGTCGGGAAAAAGACCTGGAGTCAATTGTTCCCCCGCTCATCGACAAATGAAGAAGAATAAACCTATGCCCGCGGATCAGGCCCAAAGCGCAGAGTTCGGGCATTTACTGCCGCAATTTTGAACCCCGGGAATTGAATCACCGCAGGGGCCTGGGATAAAAACGCTTTATCAAGTTGAAACAAGGAATCGCTTCGTACTTGTCCCGGGCCCAAAGCATCCAGCATTTGCTTGTAAAAACGCAGCCGTTCCGCCTGGTGCAAGGGAGCCAGTGCAGGCCTGGACACTTCGACACCGTCCGAGTGCCAGTGGACCTTGATACGGGCTAACCGGTCCTCCCAGTAGTCGCGATCCAGCCAGGCTTGTCGCCACAACCTTTGGACGCTTTCCAAAAAATTCGGGTTGTCTTGCAGAAAAAGGGGCAAGACATCCTGCCGAATTCGGTTTCGTGCAAAATTTGTATCGCCATTGCTGGCATCTTCACACCAGGAGATCTTAATTTCCCGTAAAAATTGCACCAGAGCGGCCTTAGGCGTCAGCAAAAGAGGGCGGACCAAACCACGGGAGGAATCAAAAGCCGCCATGCCGCCAAGGCCGGGCCATCCTGTGCCTCGGCCAAGTCGCATGAGAACGTCTTCGGCAAGGTCATTCAGGTGGTGGGCTACGCATACGATTGAACTACTGGTTTTCTGGCGGAGTTCTGAAAAAAAATCATAGCGTGCAGACCGGCCTGCTTCTTCCACCCCCACGCCTTGTTCCTTGGCCAATGCGGCCACATCCACTTCCCGGACGTAAAACGGAACATCCAAGGCGTTGCAGAGTTGGCCAACAAATTGTTGTTCATCCGCGGCTTCAGGCCGAAGCATATGATTGAGATGGGCCACGGCCATGCTCCCGCCGCGTCGGCGGGTCAGGCATCGAAGCATAATGGTCAGTACCGTGGAGTCCGCGCCGCCTGAACAGCCCACCACACATCCCGCTTCCAGGGAAATACCAAGATCGCGTTCCAAAAAACGTTCCACTCCCAGACAGACGTGCGCCAGCCGGGGGGGGAGTTGTTGGAGAGAGCAGGGGACACGCAAACCGGATGCTCCGCTTATACCGGAATATCCAGTTCTCGAAACAAGGAATCCAGGCGCTCGATCATTTGCTCCCGAAGTTCTGGGCCAGCGTAGCAAATGCAGGAGCAGCGCATGCGGTTGCGGGCCCGCACCAGCAGCTCCAGCTTAAAGGCGTGGACATCAGGACGTTCAATACGCTCAAGGGGCATCATATAAGGGCCGCATTCATCCAAATGTTCTTGTTGTTCCGAGGAGAGCCGCTCCTCGTCCACCGGAAGGTACCAGATTCCCTCCAGGGGGCCGCGCCAGCCTTTGGCATCCAGGGCGGCGGCCAGCCTGTCCGCGTGCTCCTTGGTCACATCTTCAATGCAGTAACTTCGCATGGAATATTCCCTTGTGCTCTGTTGTGCTAGTGGTCGAATTCTTCCGGCGAGGAAAGGTCCAAATCCTCGCGGCACTCACAGGAGTCGGTGCGACGTTCCGGGTGAGCGTCCGGGGGAATACAGTCGTTGTCCAGATTGAAAAAACGCCTAGCTGAATCAATGACCCGATCAGCCATACCTTCTTCTCGCGTGCGGCGCTTGAGATAGCAAACCGGTTCGTGCAGAATTTTGTGGCTTACGGAGAGCACGAGGGTTTCAAGTGCCTTTTTCGTCTCTTCATCTACGTCCCCCAGACGGCGCAGGGTCCTGGCCAGTTCACGCCGGGCCACCTCCTCGCCACGTCCGAGCAGATCCACAATGGTGGGTTGCAGATCCAGCGTTTTCAACCATTGGGAAAAGGCGCGAGTTTCCTCGCTGACCAAGGCTCGGGCCTTGACCGCTTCATCCTGGCGTTGGGCCATGTTTTCCTCAACCACCTCTTTGAGGTCGTCAATGTCATAAAGGTAGACGTTGTCCAATCCGTTGACGTCCGGATCAATGTCACGCGGCACGGCAATGTCGATGAAAAACATGGGGCGATGTTTGCGCTTTTTCAGGACCGACTGCACGTCTCTTGCGCGGATAACGGCCGTGGGGGAGCCTGTGGAACTGATCACAATATCGGCTTCCGACAAACGGTCCTGCATGTTTTCGATGGGGATGGGCTCGCCCCCCAGGGTCGCGGCCAGTGTCTTGGCCCTGGCCAAAGTTCGGTTGGCAATGATCAGATGCTCCACGCCGTTGCGCAGCAGATGCGTGGCTGCGAGTTCCGCCATTTCCCCAGCTCCCACAAGCATGGCGGTTTTCCCGTTGAAATTGCCGAATATCTTCCTGGCCAGTTCTACGGCCGCAAAACTGATGGAAACCGCACTGGAAGCTACGGCCGTTTCCGTCCGCACACGTTTGGCTACGGAAAAAGATTTGTGCAACAGTCGGTTGATGATGACCTTGGCTGTGCCGCAGCCTACGGCGTTTCGGTAGGCGTCCTTAAGTTGCCCCAAAATTTGAGGTTCGCCCATGACCAGGGAATCCAGGCTGGAGGCCACGGTGAACAGATGCTCTACCGCATCGAGTCCTTGATGATTGTAGGTATGGGCCTGCACTTCTGAAGAATCTCCGCCACACCTGCGTGCCCAATAGTCCCGCATCGCACTGAGGACATCCACCTCCGATTGCGGGGCATGTCCACTAACGCAGAGCAACTCCACCCGGTTGCAGGTGGAAAGCGCCATCACCTCGTGGACCGGACATTCGGCCAGCAATCCGGGCTCAAAGTTCTCCACATTGGTCAGCGCGTACCGCTCGCGGATTTCAACGTCGGCCGTCCGGTGGTTCAATCCCGTTAGATAAATATATTTGTTCATGAGTTATGATTTGAACGTGATGGTGTGGTGGATGAGGGAGACGACCATAAACAGGAAAACCCAAATGACCATCCAGGCAGTTTTTCTGCCGCGCCAGCCCATGATCAGCCGTTGATGGAACAGGACCGCGAACAACAACCAGACCCCCAGCGAAGTAAACTTCATGGCGTCCCAGCTGAATGTTTTTTCCGGGTCGATCCAATACCAGATGGCCAGTGAGAAAATACCAAGCGTATACAGAGGAAAGCCCAGGGCAACCGCCCATTGGTTGACGCGGTCGAATACGTCCAGCGACGGCATGGACATATTCATGCTGCCAAGGACGGCCTTGGACTTGATCTTCTGGTTGAGATGCAGCCAAGCAAAGGCCGCACCCGAGGCCAGGGCCAGCAACGCCAGTGCCACGGCAAGGCTGCCCACATGCAACCCAAAAAACAGCGCCGTGAAACGGGGAGGGATTTTAATGGTCAGCCCCGCAGCACCCAGAGAGGACGTGTAAAGCAAAAGTCCCAAAGGCAAAGCAATGAGGGACAAAAACGAAGACTTCAGACGCCAGCGTAGAAATAAATGGATGGCCAGCAGGGTCCAGCCGACAAAACTGAAATAAAAACTTCCGCCAAGAAGGGCGGCTTTGCCGTAAAAGACCAACATCAGGCAGAGGTCCAGGCTGTGCAGAGCGAATCCGCCAATGGCCAAGCCACCAGCAACACTTGACAGCCGTTCATTATCGGCCATAAGGCCGATAAAAAACAGCAGCGCGCCCAGAAAGTAGAACCCGATGACGGCCAGGGGAAGCAGTTCAAACGATTCCATCCAGCAGCTCCGGGAGGTTGGGGTGCAATGCGGTGGGCAAAATTTTCTTCAGGCAAAGAAAAACCGCTTCCGCATCGTTTGTTTCAAGGTGTCGTAGCAAATCAGATCCTGTTATTTCTCGAAAAATACGTGTGTTTTCTCTGGTCGGCAAACCGAGCCCGAGTAAAAGCGACCGAAGACGCCCTAGAATCGTGAGCAGCAGAGCGTATTCGGAACCAAAACTTTCTTCAAGCTCCTGGCGGACGACACGGGACAAGGCCGGGCTTTGTCCGCAGGTGGAAATGGTCAGGGTCAGGTCGCCACGGCAAACCGTTGCCGGAACGATAAAATTCCCGGCGTTGGGGTCGTCAACCACGTTGCAGAGGATTTTTCGCGCATGGCAGGCCGCAGCAATTTCTCGGTTCAGCTTTGTGTTGGAAGTGGCGGCCACAACCACGAAGCATCCTTCCAAATCCTGCAACCGGAACTCCCGCTCTTCGAAAGTGAGAGCCTGATTTTTCAGTAAATCCAACAAGGTTTTGCCATGTTCACCGTTGGGCATGGCAGAGTCCAAAACCAGCACGGATTGCGGGCCGCTTTCCAGCAGCGCGGCGATCTTTCGTACGCCGACCCGGCCAGCCCCCACAACAAGGCAATGTTTGCCCTTCAAGTCCAACAGAATCGGATAATAGCGCATCACGCAATACTATACCATGGTACTCCGGGTGTAAAACGGGAAAAAGGATGGCAGGTTGCCAGTCCTGGAAGGATTGAGTACAGTTTTCAAAGTAAATATTGTCGGCGATGGCACCCAACGAAGCCGCCGCCCCTGTCGGCCCAATCCGGCCGCCCACCCCAACCGTGCCGGAGGAGGGTATGCAGCGCTACCTCATCGTGCAATTAGCCCGATTTGGCGACTTGGTTCAGACCAAGCGGCTGCTCCGATCTTTGGCCGGTCCGAAGCGGGAGGTGCATCTGTGCCTTGACAGGTCCATGGTGCCTTTGGCCAGAATCTTATTCCCCGAAGTTATTTTACACGGCATTATCGCACACCGCAGCCATGGCAACGCATGGAAGACCTTGCTGGAAAACCGACCTATCTTTGACCTCCTGGCGGAAACAACTTTTGATACCGTTTACAATCTGAACTTTTCCCCTCTGAACTTCAGACTTTCGAGCTTGTTCGACCCCGAAATCGTACGCGGATATAAGTCCAAAAACGGCCAAGACCTGATCGATTCCTGGGCTGCATTGGCCATGCGCTGGTCCAAAGATCGTCGCATTGGGCTGAATTTAATTGATTTTTGGTCTGGATATATACCCCGTCCCTGCGCTCCGGAAAGAGTGAACCCCGTGGCTGTTCCCCGGGGCAACGGCATTGGTGTCGTCATGGCCGGTCGGGAGTCGCGCCGATCCTTGCCAGTACCAGTTTTAGGGCCGATTTTACGCACAGCCTGGATGAAGAATGGGCGCAACCGGGTCGTCTTGCTTGGGACAACCGGAGAATCCGCGGCTGCTCGTGCCTTAATAAAGGATATGCCGCCTGACCTGCGCGAAAAAACAGTCGACTTGACGGGGAAAACCGATTGGTCTGCACTTGTTGAAGAAGTGTCCGGCCTGGACAGCTTGTTGACCCCGGACACAGGAATCATGCATCTTGCCGCCCACCTCGGCGTGCCCGTAATCGCCTTTTTCCTTTCTTCAGCCTGGTGTCACGAAACAGGTCCTTATGGGCTTGGGCATACGGTTTATCAAGCTATACTGCCGTGTCTTCCTTGTCTGGAGCATCAGGCCTGCCCCCACGACCTGCAATGCCAATCCCCTTTTTCCACCCCGAAATTCCTTCGCTTGTTCAGCACAGAAAAAGCCTCCCACGCCCTGCCTGGGCTTTTGGGAATGCGAAGCCGACTGGACCCGCTTGGCGGAACCTATTCCTGTTTTGCAGGGGATGATCCGGACGCGCCCCGAAGAGCAGCGTTTCGGCATTTCGTTGCCGACCACCAGGGAGCCAAGGGGGAGCTTCCTTCAAAACAAGAAGACGCATCCTTCGCCCAAACATTTTATCGTGAACGGGACTGGCTCTTGCCGTCAGCGCAAAAACAAACTTTTCCATTTTGAAAATTAAATAAATAAATTCAGCATAGTTTACTCATCTAAAAATAGTTTCAAAAAAGTCTAGACTATGAACAACAGACTGAAAATACTCATTGTTTTGCCTATGTATGGCGGATCGCTTCCTGTGGGCGAATTTTGCGTTACCGCTCTGCGGCAACAAGGTCATCTCGTGGAAGTGTTTCGCGCCGATGCGTTTTACTCCGCGTATCAGTCCTTCGAGGACTTAAGGATCACAGCGGACCGGCTTGACTATCTCCAAAACAGTTTTGTGCAATTGATCTCCCAGTCCGTACTCGCCAAAGTGGAAACCTTTGAGCCGGATTTAGTGCTGGCCTTGGCGCAGGCTCCCATGACCAGACAGGTGCTTCGGCGGCTACGCAAAGACGGCGTGACCACGGCCATGTGGTTTGTGGAAGATTATCGCCTGTTCACCTACTGGAAAACATTTGCTCCCTTGTATGACATTTTTGCTGTGATCCAACAGGAGCCGTTTTTCACCGAGCTTCACCGGGCAGGCCAACCCAACGCGCTCTACCTGCCTTTGGCCGCGCAGCCGGACTTCCACCGGCCTTTGGATCTTTCCCCCGTGGAGCAGCGTAAGTGGGGGGCGGACGTTGCCTTTATGGGAGCGGGGTACCCCAATCGTCGAATGGCCTTTCGAGAGCTGCTGCATTTTGATTTTAAAATCTGGGGATCAGACTGGGAGGGCGATCATATATTGGCTCCGTATCTCCAGTTAAACGGTGCCCGGGTCACTTCAGAGCAGTGTGTCCACATCTTCAACGCTACCAAGGTGAACATCAACCTGCATTCCGGAATTGACGCGAACCAGCTCGTAAGCCAGGGAGATTTTGTCAATCCACGGACCTATGAGGTGGCTGCCTGCAAGGGCTTTCAACTGGTAGACAAACGCGGACTGTTGCCGCAGGCTTTTGCGGAAGATGAACTGGCCACGTTTGAAAGCATGGCGGAATTGAAGGAAAAAATCGCCTATTATCTCCATAACCCAACAGAACGGAACGCCATGGCCCACCGTGGATACGCCCGGGTACTTGCTGAGCACACTTATGTGCACCGCATGCGTACTTTGCTTCAGTTCACGACAGAACGTATTCCTGGATGGCCACCCAGCAATGAATCACAAGATGTTTGCCGGGAGTTGCCGCCCGAACTGGCCCACGATGTGAGCGCTCTTGTCCGGCGGCTCAACCTCCCCGCCGACGTGGGGTTTGATGATCTGGTGTGGGCGGTACGTCAACAAAACGGCCGTCTAACCGGGCTGGAAACCGCTCTTTTATTTTTGGATGAGTGGAAAAAAATGTACAATTGACCGTCCCCGAAAATTGCCGGGACAATGTGTTTATTTTTAATAATATACCTATAAAAAGTAAGCTTATAGACCTCTTTTAGACATTTACTTGTATCTGTCCTCACATGTCATGCTAGCGACGGGGCAGTTTTCGCAACGTACGCCAATGGGCTTTGATCCAGGCGAGGAGCCGTGGTTCAACGCCCTGGTCCTTAGGCTCATAAAAACGCCGCCCCTCCAGAGGTTCCGGTAGATATTGTTGCTCAACCCAGCTTCCGGGAAACGCGTGGGGATATTGGTAATTCCGGCCATACCCCCACTCTTTTTGCAATGAAGTGCTGGCGTTGCGCAGATGAAGCGGAACCGGATGCACCCCATTCTGTCGGACTTCTTTTTGTACGGTGGCATAGGCTGCGTACGTGGAATTACTTTTGGGGGCCAGTGCCAAATAAACCACGGTTTCCGCCAAGGGGATGCGCCCTTCGGGCATGCCCACGGCTTCCACGGACTGATGACAAGCTACGGCCAGGGGAAGAGCCTGGGGGTCGGCCAAACCCACGTCTTCGCTTGCCGAGATAATCAACCGGCGGGTCACGAACCGAGGATCTTCACCGGACTCAAGCAGACAGGCAAGATAATATAAAGCGGCGTCAGGATCGCTGCCACGAATGGATTTAATCAGGGCTGAAGCCAATTCGTAATGGGAATCCCCACCACGATCGCCGCGAATGATCACTTCCGGCAGGTTCTTGGCTAATTGCTCGGGAGTGCGCTTTTCCTCGGGAAAGCCAAGCGCATACTCTAGCAGATTCAACAGACTGCGCGCATCGCCACCGGAAATACTGCATAAATATTCCCTGGCCTCATCGGAAAGAGAGGCTTGAACCTCCTGTTCACCACGGCGGGCCACTTCCAGAAGCTCCTCGCCACTCAAGGGGCGGAATCGCAACACATGCAACCGAGACAGCAATTGACGTGTGATGCTGAAGGAAGGGTTCTCCGTAGTTGTGGCAATGAGGGTGATCTGCCCGTTTTCCAGTCCGGGCAGAAAAAAGTCCTGCTGCGCCTTGGAAAAACGGTGCAGTTCATCAAGAATAAGAAGTTGATGCATGCCAAGCTTTTTTCGAAGTGTGGGCAACCCGGCTTCCGGAGCGCTTACACGAATAAAAGGACGCCCCGAAGCCTTGGCTAGCAAAACGGCCAGGGTTGATTTCCCACAGCCGGGAGGACCGAAAAAAAGAAGGCTGGGCAAACGGTTGGAACGCAGAAAAGCTTCCACGCGTTCACGGAGTTGAGATTGTCCCACAAACTCGTCCATGGTTTGAGGACGAATTCGATCTGCCAGCGGTTGATTGTCCATGAGATGTAATTGCATTTTGTCCTTCTGGTCAGCTTTGGGCCCGGGTCGAGCCATAGTGAGCCAGTGAGAGGCAGTGCAAAGCAGCAGTCTCCCATCGCAGGATACTGGCACCGAGACTTACCGGTACAAAGTCGGCATTAAGGAGGATGGACACTTCTTCCGGAGCCATGCCTCCCTCCGGCCCAACCACGGCGAGACTTCTTCCAACAGCCAGCATGGAAGGCCGGAGTAGTTCTTGCGCGTCCGTGGACTCCCAAAGCAAGAAGCAACGGTCGTAATTGGCTCCCAGTCGGACAACCTGTTCCAAACCGGAAAGAGAATGTAAAGATGGGAGCCAGGGGTTGCCGCACTGCTTGGCAGCCTGAACCAGCTTTTCCTCCCAAGAGGGTTTCACCGGAGGTGGGGTGCCCTGGCTAAATCTGGCCCGCCAAAATGCCAAACCACCAGCTCGTAATTCTACGCTTTTTTCAAGAAGCCAGCCGCGTCGGGTCGCCTTGTTCCAGCCCAGGGCCAGGGTGAGTCCCGCAATGGGCGGCTCGTGATGCGTCACCCGTCTTGGGGTGAGCAAAGCACGCTTTCTTTGTGCTTCAGTCAGTTCAAACAATCCATCCCGGCCTTGGCCGTCGAACAAGCGAACCTCGCTGCCCACCGGCGTTCTCAACACCTGGAGCAGGTGCCTGGCCTCGGGACCTTCCAAAAAAACGGATTCCTCCGGACCATTCCACTGATCCGGAGGAAGGTAAAAAGAATTCAAACGACTCATACGCAACGCGGCCGATTTGTTACAGTTCCAACGCAACAAGGTCTTGGTAGGTTTCGCGCTTGCGGATCACGCTCACCTTTTCACCGTCCACCATGACTTCAGCTGGACGCGGCCGCGAATTGTAATTGGATGCCATGGTGAAGCCATAGGCTCCGGCAGAATAGACCGCCAGCAATTCCCCTTGCTCCGTTTCCGGCAGCTCCCGGTCCCTGGCAAGGAAATCACTGGTTTCGCAGATGGGGCCCACTACGTCGTACACTTTGCAAGCACGGCCGCGCGGCTCCACCTCGCCGATGCCATGGTACGACTGGTACAGGGCAGGGCGCACTAGATCGTTCATGGCCGCGTCCACGATGACGAAATTTTTGCTGGGCGTGCTTTTCAAATATTGCACTTCAGTGACCAAAATTCCCATATTCCCGGCAATGACGCGGCCAGGCTCAAGGATCAGCGTGAGCGGAAGGCCGTTGAGCGCGTCTGTAAGCGCCTTCCCGAATTCCTCGGGGTGGGGCGGTTCTTCCTGATCATAGGTGATGCCCAAGCCGCCCCCCAGATCCAGATATCGGATGTGGACGCCTTTTTCTTCCAGTTCATTGTAGAACCGAAGCAGTTTTTCCAATGTCTCCATAAAGGGCTCAATGGACGTGAGCTGGGAACCAATGTGACAATCCATGCCCACCGGGTCGATGCCGGGCAATTCCAACGCCAAATCATAGGCTTTGCGGGAGTGTTCGATATCCAGCCCGAACTTGTTTTTCTTCATACCGGTGGAGATGTAGGGATGCGTTTTGGGATCAACATCCGGATTAATGCGGAAGCTGATGCGCGCCACGCGGCCCATATCAAGGGCAATATCATTGATGCGCGACAATTCCTGCATGGACTCCACGTTGAACATCAGGATGTCGGCCGCAAGGGCTTCCCGAATCTCGTGATCCTTTTTCCCCACCCCGGAGTAGACGATTTTATTTCCAGGCACACCTGCCTTGAGGGCCCGAAACAGTTCCCCGCCCGAAACGATATCCATACCGCCGCCAAGCTCCGCCATCATGCGCAGTACGCTGATATTGGAATTGGCCTTCACGGAAAAGCAGGTCAAATGCTCCAACCCATTGAAGGCGGAATCAAACGCCTTGAAATGCCGCCGAAGAGTGGAGGCAGAGTACACATACAGCGGGGTTCCGTATTCGCGGGCCAAATCCGCCACCGGCACTTCTTCAGCATGCATGCTGCCGTTCTTGTATTCAAAATAATGCATATATCGAACTCCTCTGGGTCAAATCAGGTTATTGCTCAAAAGTCCTCTTCACTTCATATTCCAAGAAAGGGGCTCGCCTACGGTTCGGCAATCAACACGCCGCTTCGCTGCGGCTGGAGGGAGCGCAATGCGTTGTGGCCGACAATGCGAAATTTATACATCAAATCCGGTTCAAGGTCGCACAGGGTAAGTCGGACGTAAGGACCGATTTCATCATAACCAGCATCTCCCCGGTGCATATCCACCAACCTTTGCGGAGCAAAGGGACACTCCACGCAGCCATCGGTTGGCATGGCTTCCAGCTGCACCGTGACAAAGTCCAGGTTTTCATAATTCCCCTGAAGGCGTCCTTCAATAATCAGGCATCCGTCCTTGCGCTGGGCCGTAACCAGACGCCAGGCAAAGGCATCCTCTTTTTCCTCGGGGGCAGGCCAAGCTTTATACCCCAAGGTGCAGGCGGAAATCAAAAGACAGATAATACCCAGACAGGGCACCAAAGCACGGGCCATGCAGCCGCCTCCCGTCAAGTTGAATGAAATGTACGCTTCCAATGGTGAAGCATGGTCAAGGCCTGGAGTGGAGTCAAGTCATTCAGATCCACGGCTCGCAGTTCCTCCAGCAGCGCTTGGGCCTGAGGGTCCATGTCTGTCTGTTCTTGTTGCTTGGGAGACGCCATGCCCGGTAGAGCAGGTTGCGAGGCACGTTCCACGGCGCGCCCTCGGTCACCGCTGCTTTTCTCTTCCAAGCGCGCCAAAAGCTCACGAGCCCGCTGTACCACCCCCATGGGGACACCGGCCAACCGGGCCACCTCAATGCCATAGCTTTTGTCTGCCGGACCGGGAATGAGCTTTCGTAAAAATACGATGTCTCCCTTCCATTCCCGCACTGCGATGTTCAAGTTGCGCAGTCCGTCGATTCGACCCTCCAAAGCCGTCAGCTCGTGGTAGTGCGTGGCAAACAACGTTCGGATGCCGCCGCGCCCGCGCCGGGAAAGTTCTTCCACCACGGCCCAGGCCAGCGCCAACCCGTCAAAGGTACTTGTCCCACGCCCGATCTCGTCGAGAATGACCAGACTTCGTTTGGTGGCCAGACGCAAAATGCGTGCGGTTTCCATCATTTCCACCATAAAGGTGGATTGCCCTTGGCTGAGATTGTCGGAGGCTCCTACCCGGGAGAAAATCCGGTCCGCCAGCCCAATCCGCGCTGTTTTTGCAGGCACAAAGGATCCGATCTGCGCCAATAGGACAATAATGGCCACTTGGCGCAATACTGTGGATTTCCCTGCCATGTTCGGACCGGTGATGAGCAGTATTCGTCGCTCCGGAGACATGGTCAATGAGTTGGGAATATAATTCCCGCCCACAGCGGCCTCCACCACAGGGTGTCTGCCGTCTTCGATCTCAATCTCCATGCCTTCGTGCAATTGCGGCGCTGTCCAGGCCTGGGCCCGGGCCGCTTCGGCCAAGCCCTGCCAGTAGTCCAGCGCGGCCAGGGTTCCGGCCATGAACATAAATCGTTCACGGACTTTGGAAAGCGTATCCCGAAGTTCCAAAAACAAATTATATTCCATAATCTTGCGTTCATCCGAAGCGGAAAGCAGTCGCTCTTCCATTTCCTTGAGCGCGGGAGTGACGTACCGTTCGGAGTTGACCAGGGTCTGACGCCGGACAAAGTGATCCGGAACCTCTCCCTTGTACGCTTTGGAAACGTCCAGATAGTAACCGAACACTTTGTTGAAGCCGAGTTTCAACTTGGGAATGCCCGACTCGTCCCGCTCCTTTTCCAGCAAGCGTTGAATCGCAGCTTCACCATGTTCCGTAAGCTCGATCAATTCATCCAGTTCCGGGCGGTAGCCGGTGCGGAACAATCCGCCTTCCGTAATTTGCGGTGGAGGCGAATCAATCAGGGCCTGCTCCAAGAGTTCGGTCAAGTCGTCCAGGCAGTCCCAGTGCTCCACCATTTGGCGAACTCCAGCCGGAGGAGCGTCCAGTTCACGAAGCAAGACAAGAATCGGCGGCAAGGCCTGCATGCTGCGACGCAACGCAATGAGATCCTTGGGGGTTGCCCTTCCCAGAGCTATGCGGGTGCTCAGACGTTCCACGTCATATACGGCGTCCAGCAGCCGCCGAAGTTCGGCCCGCAGGGCGTCCTGACCGGCGAAAAAAGCCACGCATTCCTGGCAAGTTCGGACAGGCGCGAGCTCCCGCCAGGGACGCTTCAACCGCTCTTCCAGTAGCCGTCCGCCCATGGGCGTCATGGTGTGGTCCAGTACATGCCACAGTGTGCCGCGCCCGGAGCGGCCGTCCAGGCGACGGAAAATTTCCAGATTGCGTTCCGTGACCTCATCCAAAAGCAAGTGCCTGGAGAGATGAAGTTTCTTGAACTCACCCAGGTGCTCCATGTCACGCATCTGGGTTTGGCGAAGATACGAAAGCTGTGCACCACAGGCCCGGACCAACTCAGGACTGTCCGCAAGATCCAAAGTCTCCAAGGATTCCACACCTTGGTTTTCCAGCAAATTGCGTTCGGCGGACGACAGGTCAAAGTGGGGCAGGGAGGGCAGGGGAGTGCATACTGTCGCAAGATCCCCATAGGCAGGAGGTGGATTGGTTCCCTTGGGCAGCAGCAATTCGCTGGGGTTGGTCTTCACTGCCCACTGCCATAACTCTTCCTCCTTGCGGGAGGTCATTCCCGACCATTCACCCGTGGAAAAGTCCATCCAGGCGAGCCCGCCGCGGGATTTGTCCGCGTCCCAGTACAGTGCGGCCAAATAGTTATGCGCCTTGGCGGTCAGGCTGTCGTCTTCAGAAAGGGTTCCTGGAGTAAGTACCCGGGTTACCTCACGTTTTACCAAGCTCTTGGCCTGTTTAGGGTCCTCCACCTGATCGCAGACCGCTACCTTGTAGCCTTTGTCCAACAGTTGGGTAAGGTACCCCTGCACCGCATGGTGCGGTACGCCGCACATGGGAGTCTTGTTAGCCGAACTGGGATTGCGGCAGGTCAGCGCGATTTGCAGTTCCCTGGCCGCCACTTCGGCGTCCTCAAAAAACACTTCGTAAAAATCGCCCATACGGTAAAAGAGCAAGGCATCGGGATGCTGCTCCTTGACCTGGAGGTAGTGCTCCAGCATGGGGGTCAGTTTCTTTCCTGCCACCGTACTCGCAAGCTTGATTTAAGTGTCGATGCTGGAACGGAAGGTTATGGAGTGCCAGCTCTTGCAACGCGGACAAACGAAAAACAACGTGTCTCGCTTCAGGCCGCAGCGTTTGCAGACGAAACGCTTCACCTTCCTGGCCTTGTTGATAAAAAATTCCAGCTGTTCTTCAAAAAAAGGAGTGAGGTTCTGGTCCCGGCGCGCCAAGCTGAACAGCTCCAGTCGGGCCAGCCAAAAATCCGGGTCCAGGCTCAAGGCACGTTCAAGCCAGGCACGCGCAACGGCTCCGTAGCCTCCGGCTTGCAAAATCATGGCCCCGTAATAGCTGAGCATGGCGTCAGGCTGACGTTCGTCCAGTACCGGAATGATTTCCCGCTTCAATTCATCGTCGGTCAGCCCACCGCGCGGTGCGGACTCCAAAGCAGCAGATTCATCGCAGGATTCCTCCACGCCGGAGGGCAGAGCCGCTGTACGCCACTGGCGCACATGCTCCATAAGTCCCTCTAAGACTGCGAAACGCATGTGGTCGGGAACCTGTTCCAAAGCCTCACGCATGGCCTTGCCGAAACGTTCAGCGTCGTCCAGGTCGTGCAGACGGATGAGCCGTTCCAGCCATGCTTCCACGGACCCGGAATATGCTTTTAAGGCGTGGCGCAAGGTCCGCTCGGACTGGGAGGAATTCCCATTACGCCGTTCCTCCTGGGATTGACGCACCAGGTAATGTGCCTGGGCCGGAGGGAATTCCAGCTCCGCATACAATTTGGCGGCCTGGGTATAATCATTCCCCTGGGCAGCCAGCCGGGCCCTTTCCAAAAGCAGGCTGGCTGTACGCCCACCAAGGCGTTCCGCCTGCCTCAGGGCGTTTTCGGCCCTGTCCAAAAAACCGCCGCGCCGAAAATCACGGCCCAGTTCATAATAGGCTCGGGCACGAAACTCCGGAGCCAGGCCCGGGCGGACAATGATATTGTTACGAATTTGAATGGCCCGTTCAATTTCCCCCTGCGCACGATACAAACTTCCGAGGGCCAGATAGATTTCCACCACTTCGGAATTGTTCCGGACAACATGACTCAGTTCGTCAATGGCTGCCTTGGTGTCCAGGCTCGAGGCAAAATCGAACCGACCTTCCGGTTGTGTCAGGTCGGGAAGTTCATTCGTATCAAGGCGTCTGCGGGAACGAAACAAATGACGCAACAAGGGGTCCCCCTTTGTAGGGGCTTGTCCGAAGCCGGAAAAGCCCGAGCTTGCCTACTTATTTTCCTCTTCTGTCAGGGTGGCGGCGGAATCCGCCTCAAACCCGTTGGAGTAGGGCGTGTCGTTCAGGGGCAGATTGCGCAGGGAGTTGAGCTCTTGCTCCAAACTCCGCATCTTTTTGTTGCATGCGCGCAATTGCCGCGCCGAACCGATTTTTTCGGCAATGAAATAAAGCAGACCAAGCAGAACGCCCAAAAGAAAAGCCGCTACCACAATAGCGTATAGCGGAATGCCCATGCCTACGAACTTGACCGCGTAAAGGTCCAATTTGATGTTCAGGAGCGCGGTAAACTGCGCGTCGTTCTGCATGAAAAAAAGCACGCCTGCGGCGACGCAGAGGGCCAGGATGGCCAGCTTGACGTAGCGCATGGTTTTCTCCGTTGTTTATACGGTTTCGAAGTAGGGCTTAAGCTGGTTGTACGTGGATTCCAAATGCTGCGGAATCACGTTGGTCTCACCGAATACGGCCATAAATGAGGAGTCGCCGTTCCAGCGGGGTACCAACTGCCAGTGCAAGTGAGCGGCGATTCCCGCTCCTGCGGCCTCTCCAAGATTTAACCCCACGTTGATCCCTTGCGGATGAAACGCTTCATTATAAATGCGCACACACCGGCGGATCAACTGTACGGACTCCAGCGTCTCCTCTTCACTCAATTCCGTAATACAGGAAACGTGCCGAAAAGGGCAAATCATCAGGTGTCCGTTATTGTAGGGAAATTTGTTCATAATGACGAAGCAGTGTTCTCCGCGGTGCAAAATCAGCCGGTCGCGATCCTCCGAAGCATCCTCCCGGGGAACACAAAAAACGCACTCGTCAGGCTTGGGTCCAAGAATATAGTTCATGCGCCAAGGCGCCCACAGAACATCCATTGCCATCAATATTTCGCCTTTCCTTAGAAAAACAATTCGTTAAGCCATGGCACTGGTCAACCGTTTTACCAAAGCCACGGCATGCTCAACGTCCCGGGCCGGGTGCACTCCCGGTAGGTCGGCCCAACGGCCAAGGACAACCACAGGAAGACCGGCTTTTTGCGCCAAACCGATTTCGGAGAGCGTACCGCTGCCGCCTTCCACGGCTACGGAAACCAGCCCATTGCGCACCACAAGGCTATTACGCATCTGGCCCAACCCAGTGGCCACGGGAATATCCACATAGGCATTGGCTTCGGCCCGTTCCGTTCCCGGCAAAATGCCGATGGTCAAGCCGCCAACGCTTCGCGCCCCCTTGCAGGCGGCTTCCATGACGCCGGAAAGTCCGCCGCAGACAATGGAAAATCCAGCCTCCGCCAGGAGACGCCCCAGGGACTCGGCCAACTCCGCTGTTTCATAGCCGCATTGGCCCGCCCCAATGACGGATACCGTGCGTAAGCGTTGCTTTGCTCGGGTCATGCGTGGTGCTCCCTGCGTCCGGGGTTTGATGCCGTACGCCGTCTTTATCGGACGCAACACCCTTTACTACACGCCTCGCAAACCAAGGGCAAGGGTGCAAAACTTCAATCGATCAGGAGCCCTGCCCGCGCAGGGGAGCTGAGTGGACGAGCCTGGTGGCCAGGGCCAATTGTTCTTCCCGCCCTGGAGCATCTCCATCAATGCCCGCAGCCAGAACCCGCCGCAAAATTCGCGTGTAATCAGGGCCGGGCTCCAGCCCCAGTCGTTTTAAATCGCTTCCCGAAATCTCCAGGGAATGGAAGCGCCATGTAGTAAGATATTGCGATATATGTTTTCGAATGGAGTCTTTACGACTTTTAGCCATCAAGAACAACACGCCTTCCAGCGGAAGTTTTTCCAGGGCAAAATAAATGTCGCTCGGCCGGGAAACATTGGGACGCCAGTTTATGAGCTGGCCCAGAGCCTTTCCCACCATTTCCCGGGTGGCAAGGTGTTCCCGTTCTTCGCGTGGGGCTAGTCCGAGTCTGCGCAGCACCTGGGAGGTCTCCTTGTGCTCCATGTTCATGGTCAACCCCAGGAGAAAAAGCTTCCAACTCGTCACCGGAGGGTCCACATAAAGGAGCGTGTAAAGCGTCCGCACCCGTTCCAGCTCTTCCAAAATATCTACCCGCTTGGGAGTCAAGTCCAACATGGGGTGAATAGCTTGCAATATTTTCATTTCGTGCAGGCGCTTGAGGCAATCCGTGGGATGTTCTTCCTCCATGATTAGCCGCAGTTCGTGAAAAATGCGTGCTCCTGAAAGACGGTTGAAAAGATTCAACTGTAAGGCGTTTTTAATCAGTCGGTTGGTTTGCCCACCGATTTGAAATTCAAAGCGCCGTTCAAAACGAACGGCCCGAAGAATTCGGGTGGGGTCTTCCACAAAACTTAATGAATGCAATACGCGAATATTTCGGCCCTTAATGTCTTTCTGTGCGCCGAAGAAATCCACAAGCGTTCCAAAATTTCCTGGGGCGAGGTTGACAGCCAAAGCGTTGATGGTGAAATCCCGACGGTACAAGTCCATTTTGATGGACGACAGCTGAACCGTGGGCAAAGCGGCCGGCCGTTCATAATATTCCAGTCGGGCCGTAGCCACGTCGATCCGCGTATTGTCCGGAAAAATCACCACAGCGGTTTTGAACTTATGATGCGCCTTGACCCGCGCCTGATAACGCTTTGCAAAGGTCCAGGCAAAGGCGATGCCATCTCCCTCGACCACCAAATCCAGGTCCATATTGGACCGACCGAGCAGCAGATCACGCACAAAACCGCCCACCGCGTAAACCCCGTATCCCAGATCATTTGCCAGAGTGCCGGCTTCTTCCAGCATCTGAACCAAGTCACGGGGAAGCCTGTTGCGCATAACGGAAACAATGCTTCGCTCCCGATTGCGTTCCGGCTGAAGTGATTCAGGAATGCGGGCCGGTTCCTCAATAAGCAGGTTGAGCAGGTCGGTATTGGTGATGATGCCGACCACCTTGCCTTCTTGCACCACCGGAAGCAGGCGCTGGCGCTTCCCCAAAATAATTTCCATCACTTGGTATAGATCCGTGTCCGGCGGGACCGTGGCAAAATTGGTGCCCATATAGTCGCTCACGGGTTGTTCACCCAATCGGTGCGACATGGCCTTGTCCGCCACCGTGTGTTCCAGAATTCCAACGCATTCCATGCTTTCGGTCCGGACTACAGGCACTCCCTTGAATCCATACCGAGTCATGATCTCCACGGCTTGCCGCATGGATGCGGAATTCTCCACCACAACGGCCGGGCGAGACATAATGCTGTCCACGGCCAGTTGGGGGTTGATCAAAGAGTAGAGCAGGGCAAAGAGATCGTCCCGCGCTTCGGAAAGTGTTTTGTCCTTGATAGTGGCGGAAGCGGCGTACGCGTGGCCGCCTCCTCCGAACGAAGCGCAGATTTGTCCGACATCCACATCCGGACTGCGCGACCTAGCCACAAGATGAATGCGGTCCCCCATGCGTCCCATAGCGAAAAGTACCCGCAAGTTTTCCATATCGATGAGCTTGTGTACCAGAAAGGCAAAATCGCTGATATACTGGTCCGAGCTCATTTGCGTAATGACCACTTCCACGCCATTGATGTCATGGGTGGTGGCGGACTCCAGAAGTTCGCCGAGAATGGAAACCTGTTGCGCGGAAAGCTCACGGCTCAGAAGGTCGGAAATGACGCTGAGGTCCATTCCCATGGACCGAAGCCAGGAAGCCGCTGTAAAATCCTCAGGGACTGTGGAATTAAAAGAGAAAGAGCCGGTATCCTCAAAAATGCCAAGACCGAGGATGGTTGCTTCCTCTTCATTTACGCGCAAGCCTCGGGCCATGATTTCATGCACCATAATCGTGGTAGTGGAGCCCCAGGGTTTGACCACCTCCTGGACGGCAGGCACGTCTTCTTCCGAGTCGGGGTGATGGTCATAGCTGTGCACGACCATGTCCGGCTTTTCTAAAAGCGGCTCCACATGGGGTACACGTGAACGCTGCCGAGTATCCACCAAGACGAGCAGCTCCACTGTATCTGGATCAATATCCTTGAAATTCCTAAAGTTAAATAAATATGTTGTGCTTTGGATATAAAAATTGCGTAAGTCTTTTTCCTGACTGCCAGGGAAAACCAACACAGCGTCAGGATAAAGCTTTGCAGCAGCCACCATCGCAGCCAGAGCGTCGAAATCCGCATTAGCATGTCCCGTAATCACAGTATGCGCTTGCAGTTTTCCAATCTTCTTTTGCATCAATCGTCCTTGTGCAGGTGGGCCCGGGGGTGGAACCGTCTGTGAATATCCATGAGCCGCCCGGTTTCTACATGCGTATAAATTTCCGTTGAACTGATGTCCGCGTGGCCAAGCAATATCTGCACGGTACGTAAGTCCGCGCCCCCTTCCAAAAGGTGGGTCGCGAACGAATGCCGGAAAGTGTGTGGAGAAATTTCCTTGCGGATGCCAGCTTCCCGGGCGTATCGTTTCACGAGCTTCCACACGCCCTGGCGCGTTAGTCCGTTCCCGGAGCGATTCAAAAACATGTAATCTTCCCGAGGGGAGAACTCGCCTCTCCAGCAGCTGAGGTATTCACCCAGGACTCGTTGTCCCTCATAGTGAACCGGAACCAGTCGCTCCTTGCTTCCTTTGCCGAAAACCCGAAGCAAACCGGCCTGGGCATCGTAATCCAAGGGGTGCAGGGCAATCAACTCCGAAACCCGCAGACCCGAAGCGTACAAAAGTTCCAGCATGGCCCGGTCCCGGGCACCAAGCTTGACGCGCGGGTTAGGCCTGGCCAGCAGAGCGGCTATTTCGGTACGGGTGAGGACCTGAGGAAGCGCCTTGGGAAGCTTGGGACTTTGCAATAGCCGGGCAGGGTCTTCATCGATATATTGTTCACGACAAAGAAAGGAAAAGAATCCGCGCAAAGAGGAAATATGACGGGCCAGCGAACGGCTGCCCACTCCCCGGGAACGCAGATGCGTCAGATATAAGAAGAGGGAGCCCGTGTTGACCGCTTCTAGCGCGCACTGTTTTTCCTTCAAGAACTCAAGAAGAGAACACAGATCCCGGGCATAATTTTGCAGACTGTTTTCGGATAACCCCTTTTCAATCAGCACATACTCCAAATACTGATCTACCCAGGGGTGGCTTGGAAGGTCACCCAACGATTGCGAGGCGGATGAAGACGCGGTATTGGGAGGGCAGGGGATGTCGTTCATTGTTGATCACCATCCAACACAAAGAAAAAATTAATTAAGACAATTTAATTGCAACCTATCTATTCACATGCCGGGTAGCACAGTACGTGTCCGGTCACGCCAAGGCAACTCCCAGTGGCATTGACAGCGCGGGCCAGCCATTCTAAAAGGCAGGTTGCAAAATTTTCAAGGAGTTCTTCATGTCCAAGTTTGCATTAGCCGAACGAGTAGCGAGTTTGCCCCCATATCTGTTTGCAGCCATTGACAAGGCCAAAGCCGAAGTGGCGGCACAGGGGGTAGACATCATCTCCCTGGGCATCGGCGATCCTGACCTACCGACTCCGGAGTTCATCATCGACGCCCTGTACGAAGCTGCAAAAAAGCCCGCCAACCATCAGTACCCATCTTATGTGGGGATGCTACAGTTCCGGGAGGCGGTTGCGGCTTGGTATGAACGCCGGTTCGGGGTTAAGGGGCTTGAGCCGAAAAATGAAGTCATTACCTTGATCGGCTCCAAGGAAGGTATCGGCCATTTTCCTTGGGCATTCATCAATCCGGGTGATCTGGCTCTGATCTGCCCCCCATGCTATCCCGTTTACGCCACAGGCGTAAAGTTTGCTGGCGGTGAGGTCATGGAGCTTCCGCTTCTGGAGGAAAACAACTATCTGCCAGACCTCGAAGCCTTGGATGAGGCCACCTGGAAGCGAGCAAAGATCATATTCGTCAACTATCCCGGAAACCCCACAGCGTCTACCGCCACAACGGAATTTTACGCTAAGCTGGTGGAAAAGGCCAAAGCCACGGATACCATTGTGGTTTCGGACCTGGCTTACTCCGAAATTTATTATGACCCTGCCAACAAGCCGCCCTCGGTCCTCCAGGTCCCGGGGGCCAAGGATGTGGCCATTGAATTCCACTCCCTGTCCAAGACCTACAATATGACGGGATGGCGGATCGCCATGGCCGTCGGCAATGCCGAACTGGTCAACGCCCTTGGCAAGATCAAGGAAAATGTGGACTCCGGTGCGTTCAACGCCGTGCAGGAGGCCGGGATTGCAGCCCTGCAACAGGGTGAACCCTTTGTGGAAAAAGCCCGCGCCATTTACAAGGAGCGACGAGACGCCACCTGTGAGGCTCTGGCGGCCGCAGGCATTGAACACCAAGTGCCCGACGCCTCGGTTTTTGTCTGGGCCAAGGTCCCTGGAAACAAGACTTCTGCTGAGTTCGTTACGGATTTGCTGAAAAAAACCGGTGTGGTAGTCACCCCCGGCAGTGGCTTTGGTGAATGCGGTGAAGGCTATTTCCGTATTTCGCTTACCGTGGATACGGACAGACTCAAGGAGGCGGTATCCAGAATCTCCCAACTGTAGATGTCTTCGTGGCCCTGGGAACCAACCTGGGCGACCTTGAAGACAATCTCAATCAGGCGCTGGCTCGGATGGAAGCGTATGGCGAAGACATCACCCTTCAGGGGATGTCTTCAACCTATCTGACCCAACCACAAGGACCGGTGCAGGATCAGCCATGGTTTCTGAACCAAGTGGCTTGGTACAAGGTGGACCATGAAATATGGTCCCCGGAAGGCCTCCTATCCACCTTGCTGGCCATTGAGGACCAAATGCATCGTGAACGAGGTGAACCGGGCGGGCCAAGACTCATCGACCTTGACCTGCTGCTTTTTGGAGACTTGGTGCAGCAGACCGGTTTTCTCGATCTTCCGCATCCACGCATGCTGGAGCGTGCTTTTGTACTTGTTCCACTCCTTGAGCTTGTTCCCGACCTTGTACTTCCGGACGGGACCCGCGCAAAAAATGCTTTGGAATCCCTTGAGTACCAATTAAAGGACGGCAAAATTACGCAATAGTGTCTCGCGATGGTTCAAGTGAAACATTAAGAAGGAGAGGAGGGCGGACATGACCCGTTTCCTGTTCATTGCCATTGCCATTGGCATCATCTACCTGCTGCTCAAGGGCGACAAAAAAAAGAAGGTGGAGCGACAGCGCAAGGAAGAGGAACGCCTCAAAGCTTCAGGGGACTTGGTCCAGGACCCGGTTTGCGGCGCTTATGTAGACCGAAACGGTCAAATTCGCGTTCGGCAGGGGGATGAGGTTCACCATTTCTGTTCGTATGAATGTCGAGACAAATTCCTGAAGCGGCTTGAAGGTGCCTCTCCTGTTAAAGAAGACGCTGCCGAATCTGAACAGAATACCCAAAATATTGCCGGAGCCAAGGCTGATACCGAAGAATGATTTCCTGATAAAGCTATGCTAACATCAAAGGGTGCGGAAGAGTTCTTCCGCACCCTTTTTTAGTGGAAAAACGAACGAGGTAGCCATGAAGTTCTTTCTGGATTCAGCCAATCTCAAAGAAATCCATAAAGCCAAGGAGCATGGGTTGATTGATGGGGTCACCACCAATCCGACCCTTTTAGCCAGGGAAAACTCGGACTGGAAAACCCTTGCAGCGGACATCTGCAAGGAAACAAAAGGACCTGTCAGCCTTGAAGTTTTTTCTGAAAACTATCAAGGGATGCTTGAAGAAGCTCGAAATCTTATCCAGCTGGGACCCAATGTTGTCATCAAGTGCCCCTGCACGGCGAATGGATTACGCGCTTGCAAGGCACTTTCAGACCAGGACATTGCTGTGAATATGACCTTGGTATTTTCCCCTTTACAGGCCTTGCTGGCCGCCAAAGCCGGAGCCGCATACGTCAGCCCCTTTGTGGGCCGGTTAGACGCGGTTGGCCACTCCGGAATGGAGCTTGTGGAGCAAATCATCCAGATTTACTCCAACTACGAATTCAGCACCCAGGTCCTCGTAGCCAGCATTCGGACGCCAACCCATGTGCTTGAGTCTGCGCTGCTCGGGGCCGATGTAGCAACCATCCCGTTCTCAGTGCTTCTGGATTTGCTGAAACATCCGCTTACGGACAAAGGACTGGCGGCTTTTCGCTCAGATGCTGACAAACTGGTGGAAAAAACAAATCACTAATGTCCCGGGGACTAAAGTCTCTGGTCGATTTTAAGGCTTTTTCTGCCAAAATCGGATACGATGGACCATAGATTCCATCCAAAAGCGCTCAGAAGCTCTTGAGACGTTTTTAGATGGAATCTGTCTTATGTGAATAAATTCTTTGCTTCGACAATTCCAAACACCAAAAATACCCGGCAAAGAGGGTGCCGCCTCTCCAGCGATGCCGAACGCAAGCTGAAGATGGCAGGGAAAGCAAAGCTCCAGCAACTTTTTCCTTTTATTTAAATCGTTAGCAATTGCCCGTCAAAATATCCTACCGGAACGTTTTTAGTGCAAAACAATGTCTCATAATGTATATTATGTAAACTTTAAGACATGAGACTGCTAAGTGATCGACAAGACCCCGTTCAACTCTACCCACTGAAACTGAAGAATATTCTTCGTCATGAGCTGCTGACGATTGTAAACTGTGTGGTCAAGGGCATTACCCTAAAACACTCCGACGATCAGATCTCGAAGTTGCTTTAATACCTTCTTTGGAAACAAACCATAACATTTCGGAATAAATAAGCTTTATTTTTTAACGCTTTCACATAAGGCTTGAACAAAAAACAGCACGTAGACACTTTTTTTAGGCAGGCGAGATGCCGCAAGTGTATAAAGAACAAACACCCCCTACGCAAATCAGACAAGCAACCCTCTCCTCTAGTTCATCTCAGGTTAACACAAGTATTTTCCTTTGCCAGTTTTGCTCTACTAAACACATCTATTCGCTCAGGAAGCACCTCTGTTGAGCGTACGCCCATAAAAAGACCTCTCAGGCTTGCGCCTTTTTTTTGTTGTGGGTTTCGATTTGTTCGTCTTCTTACGTCGACACTTGCTGAGTTCACTTTAAGTTAACACCTAAGCTCCTTCCTCTGGGAAAACTTTTTGTCAACTTATAAACGACAGGCCCACGTGGTCACTTGACCATATTCAACGAAGAGGTTTCTTGTTCTCCGGAGCCATCATCTGTATGTTATAAGGCGTCCCGTTCAACCCACGAACACATTGCCCTCTTGAAATGCTGACAAGGCATTTTCAAGAAGAAACGACCCTTCAACTTTAAGAACTTCAAACACAGCCCCTGAGGCAAATTTAGCTAAATATGCCCAAACGCCATTATACTCCCCTTGCCCTGCTTCTGCTGTGTCTTTTCTTTTTGATCGCCTGGCCGGTCAATCTTACCCACGCCGAAACCGATACTGACCCGGCCCCTTCTCCTCCAAAAGTCTCCTCTGATGAAAAAACGTCTGGGGCGTTGCCCTCTCCTGACGTGACGGAAACGACTCAGCCCCCATCCTCTGAGACCGATCAAGAGGCTGGCGATGCGGATGAGCCACAAAAAGCGGAAGCACCGATTCGCAATGTCAATGACCAGACCTTTGAGGATTGGCTGGAACGCTATCGGGCTTGGGACAAACTGGATTCAGTCTACGCCGGGCAAGAAGATACACCGAAAGCTCTGCTGCGGCGTGTAGAGAACCTGCTTCAGGCCGGACAACCTCAAAAGGCCCTGAATCTGGTTGAACAAACGCCCCCTTTGGAAGACAATTTCCTTGAAATCAAGCGTCTTTGGAATGGTGGACGTGCGTTGCGTGCGATTGGAGCGCCTGATCAGGCCGTGATGTGGTTCGGACAGGCGGCCGCTCTTGCTCCTACGGAGCTGCGCAGCAAATTGTTCAAATCAGAACAGGGGCTCGAAACGATCTGGATCGACGTATTCCGGAATCTTTTCTGGACATATATTTCCACCTATAGCGTCAATCGCGAAGCCCAAAAGACATTCCTGCAACAGGTGATCACACAGGCTCAGGATGTCTGGCCCAAGAACGATTTTTGGCGCACGGCAGATACGATTTTCGGAAAAGTTACCCATTCCGGGACGGATCAATCCACTCCCAACGAAAAAACATTTTATCTCAATTCCGAGACGCGCTTGGCCATTATTCAATGTTTGGCAGGCATGGCTGTAGGCGCACCTAAGGCGGAGTACGCCCTGGAACGGATCCCAAACCAAGCGGTCCGGGAGTTCTGGCGTGACATAAGTCTGGCTTTGACAGGACAAAAGCCGAGTCCGCCTCTGGATTTGTATGAAAAGGGACGCTACGTCAAAGCGATGTCCTTTACCCAAGGCGCATACTTCAAGCAATTGTCGAACAATAGGGCGCATTGGATATGCTCCACTGAAGATTTTCGACTCAGGGCGTTCATGGGCAATCTCTTTGTCCTCCCTCCAGGCCGGGCGCACGAACTTTTTCAGCAAGATGAGGTGGATAAGCTGTTGCCGGACGGGCTTCCTTTGAACGGTATTCACATGGTCCGGCTTGCCTCAGCCTTTATGGCGGGCGACATCAAGGCGGCCCGCACCGTCTGGGAAAATCTTCAGCCCGAACAATTGCCCCTGGCTTTACGCCTTTGTGGAATGGTTGCTTTTCATCTGCCCCCCTCTGAGGTCGTTACCGGCAGTTTGTCCATACAGGCGCCGACAAACAGGCTGCTCTCCATTCTGGCGGCGGCAGCGGGAAACGCCCCTCAGCAAGCCTATGAAGCCCCCTTTTGGGTCAAGGTGGAGGCGGACCGCGTACAACAAACCATGCTACGCCAGTGGCCGCTAGACAAAGAACTGGTCCTTGCGGCCTGGCGGGAACAATGGAATGCAGCTCCCGAGGATAGCTTGGCCCGGCGCATCGCCTATCTATTCCCGGACCACGCCCTTGGGATGCGTTGCATGCTGTTCCTGGCGGCGGAAGCCGTGGAAGCCAAGCAAATCGAACTGGCAGCATATTATCTGAACTCCGTGCCGGAAAAGCCGGACCAGCCCCAACTCATGGCCCAACGCCTTGAAGTCTTGGCTGACTTGGAAGTGGCGCGGGACAAAATGCCTGAAGCCTATGCCGCCTACCAGGAACTCCTCGCCACAGGCCAACCGGTTTCCGACGTCACACGTCTGAAAATCGCCTTCCTGATGCAACAAATGGGGGACCTGCCGGGCGGTAAGGAAAACCTATTGCGGCTTTGGGAAAAACGGGACCAGTTCGATACGGCCATGCAGGCGGAGATACTTTTTTATCTGGCCGAAGGCGAAGCGGCCATGGGCAACAAAAGTCTGGCCCTAGACCATTATTTAAAGCTTGCTTGGCAGTATCCTCAGGAAAGCATGTGGGCGTTGACCGCCATGTACCGTGCTGCCAACATTTATGAAGAGCGCCGTGAGTATGAACCTGCGGCGCGGCTGCTGCGTACTGTGGTGAAAAACGCCCAAACCACCAAACAACGCGACGCCGCCAATGCCAGGCTGGAAAGCATCAAGGGGAAAATGGGAAAACCAATGGGGGACGGCCCAGGCTCATTACCTTATCCTTTTTGATTGAATCAAAAGCTTGCCCTGCGCTGAAAAAAAAGCTCCCTAAAAATAGCCCGCCTGTGGATGCTTCGAGGAGGTTCACAGTCCCTTGCGCAGCCGCAACAGACTTGACGCTGACTCCTGTCCTGACGTACAGATCAAATCCGGGTGATTGCCTGCCAAAACCAGGCAACTGAAAAGGGAATCCCGTGTAAACCGGGAGCGGACCCGCCGCCGTAAGTCCTGCCAACCGCCCTTCAGATGTGCCACTGGAATAATTCCGGGAAGGCCGAAGACGCGGGGGACAAGCCGGAAGACCTGCCCGAACTGCCATGGCCTGTTTCCTCGGCAACGGGGCTTTTTTGCCGACGAAGCACCTTAGGGAAAAACGGCCCCTTGCGGCAGCTAGCTGCAAGGGCTTTTTGTTTCTGCCCTTCACCGCCCCCCTCCCCGGAGGGAATTTGATGCATTCCACCCTCTTTGCCCATTGGCGTAAAGCCATCCCCGCGTTGTTAGTGGCTTGTTGTCTGTTCAGCCTTCCCGCTACATCCCTGGCGCACGGCGACCACGACAAAACCCCTGACCCCAAGACCGGAATTTTGCTCGTGGCCTTTGGCTCCAGTCTTCCTGAAGCCCAGGCCTCTTTCCAGAACATTGATGCCAAAGTACGGGCCGCCCACCCTGACATCCCCGTACAATGGGCCTTTACCTCGCACATTATTAGAGAAAAGTTGGCCAGACAGGAAGGTAAGCAGCTGCTTTCCCCGGCTCAAGCCTTGTCCTTGATGGCGGATCAGGGATTCACCCATGTGGCAGTGCAGTCGTTGCACACGATTCCCGGTGAGGAATTTCATTCTTTGCTGCAAACCGTGCACGCCTTTGAATCCTTCCCTGAAGGCATTGCCCACCTCAGTATCGGGACCCCTCTTCTTGGTGTAACCCAGGATCTGGATCGCACTGCCGACGCCCTGCTGGCCAATGCCCCGGCGGACCGGTCTTCGGATCAGGCCCTTGTTTTCATGGGGCACGGAACGCACCACCCGGGCAACGTCTACTACATCGCCATGCAGGAACTCCTTCGCTCTCGCGACCCGCTCGCCTTCATGGGCACGGTGGAAGGCTCACCAAGCCTTGACCAGGTGCGCAGCGAACTCAAACGGCGCGGCGTAAAAAAAGTCTGGCTTATGCCCTTCATGTCCGTAGCGGGCGACCACGCACAAAACGACATGTCCGGACCAGAGGCCGATTCCTGGGTATCCGTGCTGACGGCGGACGGCATGGACTGCACTCCGGTTTTAAAGGGAACGGCGGAATTCGATAACATCGTGGCAATCTGGCTTGACCACCTGGAACAAGCCCTGCACGAATTGAACTAAACCAGATGAAGAAAGGCTTCCGGAACAATCCGGCTTCCGGTCGGAGACATCAACTCCTTGCCCTGCTTATGTTAGGATTGACGGGGATATCTCTTGCCGCAGCCATTTTTCCGGGAGCCTACCCCATCCCGTTTGATGCCGTGCTGGCCACATTGTCCGGCCAGGAAACCGATGCCACCAGAAAAATTGTGATTCTCGACATTCGACTCAGCCGCATTTGCCTCTCCTGGCTCATCGGCTCCGGGCTTGCCGCGTCCGGTGTGGTTTTTCAAGGCTTGTTGCGCAACCCACTGGCCGATCCTTTTACCTTGGGCGTCTCCAGCGGCGGGGCTTTTGGGGCTTCCCTGGCCATTACGTTGGGACTGGCTGGAGCTGGAAGCGTCTTCGGCCTCCGAGCCCTGCCCATGGCTGCACTCGCCGGAGCCCTGGCTGCCCTGGCCGCTGTTGTTGCCCTGGGGCGCATCGGAGGACAATTGCGAAGAGAAACTCTGGTTCTGGCAGGAATCGTCATCTCCACATTTCTTTCTGCATGCATCTCACTCTTTAAAGCATTGAATGAAGAATCCGTTTCCGCCATCGTCTTTTGGATCATGGGAAGCCTCCAAGGCCGCAGTTGGGACCATGTCCTCTTGATCCTTCCCTATTATCTACTGGGTTGTTCGCTCATGCTGGCGTTCTCTCGTGAACTGGATTTTCTCTCCCTGGGGGAGAGTCAAGCCAGACAGCTTGGAGTAGCCACGACTCAGGTCCGCCTAGCTCTGCTTGGCGGAGCCGGACTCGTCACAGCCGCAGGCGTGGCCGTGGCCGGAGTCATCGGTTTTGTGGGACTTGTTGTGCCGCATATGGTCCGGTTGCTGTTGGGGGCCGAACATCGTCCCTTGATGATCTACTCCGCCCTGCTTGGTGGCTTGCTGTTGGTCTGGTCCGATGTGGCGGCCCGCGTCATTCTGCCAGGAGGGGCCGAACTGCCGGTGGGTGTCATCACAGCCCTGCTCGGCGGTCCGTTCTTTTGCTTCTTGTTGCGCAGACAGCGGGCAGGGCATTCATGAAATCCGTGTCCCAAGCCCACGACGCGCCCTTGTTTTATTGCCAGGGGTTGGAACTCGGATATGCCAAACAATCCGAGACTATTTTGACTGGCCTGGACTTTTCCATCCATGCCGGAGAAATAGTGGCCCTTTTGGGCCCTAATGGAGCCGGAAAAAGTACTCTGATCAAAGCCATGAGCGGGGTGGTTGCTCCGCAGGCGGGCCAGGCTTGGTTACAGGGCAGTAGCCTTTCCGACTTGCGTCCTCGGGAAGTGGCACGCTGTTGCGCCGTTGTCCCCCAGCAGATGGAGGCCCTGTTTGGACTACGTGTCCGGACCCTGGTTTCCATGGGACGTTATTCCCGACTATCCTTTTGGTCCGGTCCTGGGTCAGAGGACAGGCAAGCCGTGGACGCCGCTCTGGAGGCCACAGGAATGACATCCTATCAGGAGCGGCCCGTAAACCGGCTTTCCGGCGGTGAACTGCAAAGAGTGCTTCTGGCCCGGGCTCTGGCCCAGCAAGCCCCCCTTCTCCTACTAGATGAGCCTTTCTCCGCTATGGACATGGCTTGGCGCGTCCGATGCTTTGATCTACTTCTTGAACGTCCGCATTCCAGCGCCGTGCTCGTGGCGCTGCATGACATTAACCTGGCCGCTTTATACTGTAATCGTATTCTGTTTTTAAAAGAACGGGTTATTGCCTACGATGGCCCGGTGGAACCGGTTTTCTCGGAGAAACTATTAAGTGATCTTTATGAGACGAAAATCAAAATCGCACCGCACCCCGAGACAGGCAGACCGCAGGCTTTTCCCGTGCCCGGGGCGCGCTGCGTCCATCCTTTTGCTGGTGGTCGCCGTGTGCCTACTCCGGACGAACCCATGCCCGGCACAAGAACTGGTCATTAAAGATGACCTGGAGCGTCAAATACAACTCAAAACCCCGGCGCAACGCATCGTGGCCCTGTATGGCGCATTCAACGAAATCCTGTTTGCTATGGGGGTGGGCGACAGGCTTGTGGCGCGCACGCAGGCCGACGCCATCCCCCCGGAAATAACCGGCCTGCCCAGCATCGGAACCCACATGCGTCCCAATGTGGAACGCATTGTGGGATTGGGACCGGATCTGGTGTTGCAAATGGGAGGCCGGAAGGCCGCGCGCCAAAGCGTGGATAATCTGGAGCGCTTCGGGATCACCACGGCCATGTTTCATGTGGAGACGTTCGAAGATCTTTTCTCGGTCATTCATCGGTTGGGCATCTTGACCAACGCTCCGGGAAAAGCCCAAGACATGATCCATCAAATGCGGGAACGGCTCAATGCTGTCCGCGCACGCCTGCCCCACCGTCCCGGTCCGCTTGTTTTTTTCGAAGTTCGCTCCGGAAATTTGCTGACGGCAGGACAAGCCTCCATCGTTACAGACATCATCTCCCACGCCGGGGGCAAAAACTGTGTGGAGCTGAATGACCGTCTGGTGCGCCTCAGCGAGGAAGAGCTTTTGCGGTTGGCGCCGGATGTCTACTTAAGTCAGCGTGGTCCCATGAATCCTGCGCCGCAGGACATTATCAGAGTGTCCCGGTTTGCCACGCTGCCTGCCGTGCAAAACGGCAGCGTGCATATTGTGGATGAACAGATGTTTTCACGCCCTGGTCCGCGCAACGTGGACGCCGTGGAACAGCTTGCCGCCATCCTGTACCCTGAACTTTTTCCTGAACTCGCCGCTACCGCGGCTGATACGGAGTAATACTCAAATGACGCAACAAGGCACACTTTACGGCATCGGGGTCGGGCCTGGCGACCCGGAACTGCTGACGCTCAAGGCGATCCGCATTCTGGGCCGGACCCGACATATCTTTGCCAGTTCTTCGAGTAAAAATAGCTTTTCGCTTGCAGAGTCCATTCTTCGCCCACATTTGAGCCCGGGAGTGGAAGTGGCACGATTGCGCTTTCCCATGACCAGCGACAATGAACGTTTGCAACGGGCCTGGACTGAGAACGCCGAATGTCTTTTGGAAAGGCTGGACCAGGGGCAAGACGTAGCCCTGGTAACGCTGGGGGACCCGCTGCTCTACAGTACGTTCGGCTATGTCCTTCGCACGGTGCAGAACCTCCGCCCGACGCAACCGGTACGCATTGTTCCGGGCGTCACGTCCTTCCAGCAGGCTGCCGCATTGACGGGTACCATCCTGGCTGAGGCCAACGAAGCCTTGCATATTCTGCCGGGGACCATGCCTCCGGACGAGTTGGACAACGAACTGGCCAGTCCGGGCAACCATGTAGTGCTCAAGGCCTACCGGAATTTCTCTACAATCCGGGCCAGCCTAGCCCAACGAAATCTAACCCGCGACACGGTGTTCGCCAGTCGCATCGGTCTGGCTGATGAGCATATTCAGCGCGGCCTGGAAGGCATCCCAGACACCCCAAACTACCTGAGTCTACTTCTGGTCAAGCCAACCAAAAAATAAAGCTTGGGTCAGGAGTTGGTCACTGCCTGCATCGACTCCTGGTCCGAATCCGGCAACGGTTCGGCGCGGCGGGCAAAAAAGGCCCGTCGCGCCCGATTGCCTTCGTTCACGTCCACCATGTGAATTTTACCAGAAAAAAGAGCCCCTTCATCCGTAATCAACCGCGGCGTGACAACCTCCCCTTTGAGGCTGGAATTGTTGCGCAGCACGATCTTGCGCTCCGCCTGCACCTTGCCGTCCACCACGCCGAACACTTCCAGTTCCCCGACGCTCAATGTGCCGGTGATGCGTGCATCGGGTCCCACAATAAGCTGACCGCTCGTGCGGATGTCTCCTGTGAATTCAGAATCTATTCTGGCGGTCCCTTCGAATTCGAGCAAACCGCTCCAATGGCTGCCATTACCGAGAATGCAGAGTGTGTCTTGCTTTGCCATGATCGCCGTATGTAATCAGATTCTCGCTGTCCTTCAAGAAATTTTTCCGCAACACGTCAGCGTCGTTTACTTCGCCAAAATTCTGAACAAAAAGTAAAAGGTTTGCAAAAAGTTTGTTGACGTACAAGATTCTATTGTTTACCAAGGGTCACTAATTGACCAACGGTCACTTTTCGACCAAAGGTTGGAGAACAAAGTGGCACGAAGACAACAGGAAAAATCCCGCCAGACAAAAGAAGAACTTCTGGCCAGCGCCATGCGCCTGTTCGGCGAAAAGGGGTTTGCCGCCACCACCATTGCGGAAATCACCAAGGCAGCCGGATATGCCAAAGGCAGCTTCTATAGCCATTGGGCTGGAAAAGATGATGTTTTTTTGGAAATTCTGGAACGCAAAATGGAGGAATACCGCCGGGAACGCTCCCGAAAGCTGAGCCATGCTTCCAGTTTTGAAGAAATATTCAACGTCATCTGGGATTTTCTGGAATCCATCATGGATGACATGAATTGGTCCAAGGTATTTTTGGAATTCACCATCCACGCTTCGCGCGACCCGAGACTCCAGGCGGAGCTAAACCGCAGCAAGTACCGACTTTCCAACGATATTTTTTCCAATCTCATGGGCAAACATGTGCGAGCTGAAATTCCTCCCGAAAAGGTCGGCTCCCTGAACACCGCATTGTTTGAAGGTTTTTTGATCCAAAATGTTTTGCAAACCAACGTGCTCAACCGACAAGATATTCGCAATGCCGCCCTTTTGTTAGCCAGGGCGCAGTGTGATGTATCCGAATCCGGAGAGCCCACTTCGGCCATAAAGGAGTAAGTCCATGCGCCGTGTCCTTTGTTCTCTGATCGCCCTGGCATTCCTAAGCTTCGCTGGAGTACCTGCCGAGGCGGGAACCACCCGCTTAAGCTACAGTTGTTTCTTCCCGCCGACCCATGTGCAATCCCAGCTGGCGGAAGCATGGTGCCGCGAGGTGGAACAGCGGACCCAGGGCCAGGTGAAAATCGACTACTACCCCGGCGGAACCCTTACCCAGGCCAAGCAGTGTTATGACGGCGTCGTAGAAGGTATTTCCGACATGGGATTTTCCGCCCTGGCTTACTCTCGCGGACGATTCCCGGTCATGGCCGCCGTGGACCTGCCCCTGGGATACACCTCTGGCATGGCCGCAACCAACGTGGCCAACAGTGTGTACCGGCACTTTCACCCCAAAGAGTTACAGGACGTGGAGGTCATGTATTTCAACGCCCATGGCCCCGGCCTGCTGCATACGCGGGAAACGCCGGTAACGACACTGGAACAATTTGCCGGGCTGAAGCTCCGGGCTACGGGCAATAGCGCCCTGCTGGTTCAGGCCTTGGGCGGGACCCCGGTGGCCCAATCCATGCCCGAAGCCTACCAAAGCATCCAGAAAGGCATTGTGGACGGCGGGATGTATCCCGTGGAAACCAACAAAGGGTGGAAAATGGCTGAAGTGGTCGACTACATGACGGAAAACTATGCCACCGGATACACCACCACCTTCTTTGTCGTCATGAACAAGGACCGCTGGGAATCTTTGCCCGCTGAAGTACGGACGACGATTCAGGAAATCAACGCCGAGTGGATCGTCAAACACGGTAATGCATGGGATGAGGCCGACAAGGCTGGGCGACAGGCTTTTCTTGAGGCCGGAAATCAAATCCTACCTTTGGAAGAGGCAGAGGCAAAACGCTGGCGAGCTGCCACAACGCCGCTGCTGGAACAGTACATTCAAGAAGTGCGGCCAAAAGGTGTTGACGGTGAGGCCGTGCTTCAGTTTACGCAAGAAGCGCTTCGTACCGCGCAACAGCAGTAATTTTGTAGTTCCGGAACAATAAGGCAGGCCTAGGCCTGCCTTAGCCTTGCTTGCAACATGACCTGAGGAATCTTTCACCATGCATGCTTTTTCAAAGATTCTCGATAAAACCAGAATCGCAATGCGGGCTGTCGCGGCTTTTTGCCTCTGCGGCATGGCCTTGATAACGGGCACGGACGTGGCGGGACGCTTTTGGGACAGTCCCTTGTTCGGCTCCGAGGAGCTGGTGACCATGCTGGCCGTGTTCGTTGTGGGGCTCAGCCTTCCGGAAGCCCACGTCCAACGTAGCCATATTGGAGTGGAAATTTTTGTCCGTTTCCTGCCTCGCTCCGTACGTCACCTGTTGCACGGTCTCACCACGCTGGTGGCACTGCTGCTTTTTGCCGTGGTAACATGGCGCATGGTGGACTACGGTTTGACCATGCGGGAATCCGGTGTCCTATCTATGAATCTGGAACTCCCTGAATATATGGTTGTCTTTGTGCTTGCCTTCGGTTTTCTCGTCTTCACTCTGCACCTTATGCGGGACGTAGTGCGCTTTGTGACCGGCTCCCCCGCTCAGGACAAGGAATAGCCCAATGGATTCGACCCTTGTCGGCATAATAGGAATCGCGGTCATGTTGCTGCTTTTTACGACGCGCATGCCCGTGGCCCACGTCATGACCCTGGTGGGATTTTCAGGTTTCAGCCTGTTGATCTCGCCCACGGGCGGACTCAACCTCCTTTCTCGTAATATCTACTCCGCTTTTGCATCCTATGATTTAAGCACGATCCCCCTTTTCATTTTAATGGGGCAAATCGCCTTCAATTGTGGAATCAGCCGCAAACTTTATGACACGGGCTACCGCTTTTTCGGCCATGTGAATGGCGGATTGGCCATGGCCACAGTAACGGCCTGCACGGGATTCGGGGCCATCTGCGGTTCCAGCCCGGCCACGGCCGCCACCATGGCCACCGTAGGCGTTCCTGAGATGAAACGCTTCGGATACTCCGACTCATTGGCTGCCGGGTCTGTGGCCTCAGGTGGCGGGCTGGGCATGATCATGCCCCCCAGCGTGGTACTCATCGTCTACGGCGTGCTCACCGAACAATCTATTGGCGAGCTTTTTATGGCAGGCATTATGCCCGCCCTGCTCTTAACCGCTCTCTTCATCGGTGCGGTCTGGCTGGTATGCCGCCGCAACCCGGCCCAGGGCCCCAAGGGACAACGATACTCCCTGACGGAAAAACTTCGTTCCCTCACCGGGTTGGCCGATACACTTATAGTGTTTTTTTTGGTCATCGGCGGCATGTTCCAAGGCTGGTTCACCCCCACCGAGGCAGCCTCCATCGGTGTGCTGGGGATCACACTCCTCTCTCTGCTTCGCGGCCGCCTTACCTGGACAGCCCTGGTCAAGTCCCTGAACGAAACCCTGCGCACCTCCTGCATGGTTTTGTTTCTGATTGCCGGAGCCGTTGTGTTCGGCAAGTTCCTGGCCGTTACCCGCATCCCCTTTGACATCGCTTCCTGGGTCGCGGGGTTCGACCTTCCGGCCTTTGCCATCATGGCCGCCATTGTTGCCATCTACTTCATTGGCGGATGTTTCATGGACTCCCTGGCCTTGATCATGCTGACCATTCCCGTATTTTATCCTGTGGTACAAAATCTAGGATACGACCCCATCTGGTTCGGCATCATCATCGTGTTGGTTACGGAGATGGGAGTAATCACTCCGCCTGTGGGCATCAACGTTTATGTGGTCTATGGCATCACGCAACAGCTTCGCACCGGCATCCGCCTGGAATCCATATTCCGGGGCATTTTTCCCTTCCTGACGGCCATTGCCTTGGGAATTGCCCTGCTCTTCCTCTTCCCGCAAATCATTCTCTGGTTGCCTGGCCTCATGTATTGACCCTTCCGCCTGGCTTGCGACAGTTTGCCGCAGGCTAGGCGGCCTCTACCACACGACGCCACCCCCCTGAGCGGAGCGCACGGACGAAGAGGCTCCGGCTGTGCTTCCCCCCTGGCCTTGCCCATCTTGGAACCAGGCGTCGAAGTTCCAGCAGAGATGGTTAAGCATTGCGATACTTCAAAGTACGCTGTCTCCCGCATCGCCACGTGTGGATTCCAACGTTACAGAGGGTCCACTTGATCATTCCACTTTTTCTGGACAAAAACTCATTCCCACGCTAAGAATTCCGTTCTTTCTGGAAAACAAAAAACTCCCAGAAGAACATTAGAGGAACATTCCTTGGGATTTAAGCTGGTTAATATCCAATCTTCTGGTACGCTTCTTGTATTCCCTGAGTCATCTCAACATCCCAGCAAGGAGCATTGATACACATGACCAACGCGTCCGCTGCCGCACAACACGGCTACAAAGATATCGGCCCGCATACCTTTGAAGAATTCATTGAAATGGCCACCCTCTTTCATAATTATCCAGCACCTGGACTGCTCATCGGTGGATATATGGTTGAAGAGGCCAAACGGCACATCCAGGAAGGCACGCTTTTTGAAGCCGTTGCCGAAACCTCCTGGTGCCTGCCCGACGCCATTCAGATGCTGACTCCCTGCACCATCGGCAACGGTTGGATGCGGGTCATGAATTTCGGACTGTTCGCATTGAGTCTGTTCGACAAGTACACAGGCAAGGGCGTACGGGTCTGGCTGGATTTGGATAAGGTTGACCAAGATGCGGAAATTCGCACCTGGCTGCTCAAACTCAAACCCAAACAAGATCAAGATTCAAAAAAACTCCGCCAGGAAATCGCTCTGGCCGGGCCTGACATCCTTTCCACCTGCCCCATTGCCCTTCGTCAAGACTTGCTGAAAAAACGGAGCAAAGGAGCCATCGGAATCTGCGCCATGTGCGGCGAGGCATACCCTGCCATGCATGGTCCCCTGTGTCGTTCCTGCCGGGGCGAATCCCCCTATGAAGATGGCGTGGCCCTGGATTCACCAGTGGTTTTCCCCCTACCCTCCCAGGTGCGGACCATGGATGTTGCCGATGCCGTGGGCAAACAGGCCGTGCACGACATGACCCGCATCGAGCCCGGCGTGAGCAAAGGGGCTGCCTTCCGCAAAGGGCAAACCTTTGAGGTGGGCGATCTGTGCCGACTTCAGCAGATGGGACGCAATCGGATTTACGTTCAGGAATCTGAACTGGACCAAGAATGGGTACATGAAAATGACTGTGCCCGTGCCTTTGCCACGGCCATGGCAGGTCCCGGAGTGGATGCCACCGCAGATCCCCATGAAGGCAAAGTATCCCTGCGGGCCCGGGCTGATGGTCTGCTTCGGGTGTCGTCCGACCGACTCTATTCTTTTAACCTGTGTCCCGGCGTCATGGCAGCCAGCCGCAATGGCTGGACCTTGGTGAAAAAAGGAGCTGAACTGGCGGCCACCAGGGCCATTCCACTTTATTTGGAACGAAACCGGTTCGAACGGGCCATGGCCGTGCTTGAGGACGGTCCTGTTTTTGAAGTTCTGCCGTTGCGTCAGGCCCGCGTGGGCGTTTTGATCACCGGCGACGAAGTCTTCAACGGTATGATTGAAGACCGCTTCGAAGGCATTGTCCGGAGCAAATTGGCAGCGCTGAATTGCACCCTGCAACGGGCCATCATCGCGCCGGATCGGCGTGAAGACATCCGCGACGCAGCGCGTTCCCTGCTTGACGAGGGCTGCGAACTGCTCATTACTACGGCCGGGCTCTCTGTTGATCCGGATGATGTGACTCGGCACGGGCTTTTGGATGCCGGGGCCCACGACTTGCTCTATGGTGCCCCCATTTTGCCAGGCGCCATGACATTGATCGGGCGCATCGGCAATGCCCGGCTGCTGGGTGTGCCTGCCTGCGCTTTGTTCTTCAAAACCACCAGCATGGACCTGCTCCTGCCGCCCCTCCTGGCCGACCAGGACATCACGCGGGACGATCTGGCGCGACTGGGCGAAGGGGGAATGTGCCTTGGCTGCACCAACTGCTCGTTCCCCAAATGTCCATTCGGAAAATAATCATGTAAACTAGGTCGTTCCCTGTGAAGCGCGTCCTTCTTGTTGCCGTTGCCGTGTCGGTTCTGGCCCTGGCCCTGCTCTGGGTCAGGGCCTCCACGGTTTTGGATGTTCAGGACTCCCTTACCACTGAAGAACACCGCTGGATCAAAATGCAGGATCGACCTGTCCGCGTCGGCGTGAGCCTGCACTATCCCCCCTACGAGACCTTCAACCTGCAACAGCGCTATGAAGGATTGAGCGCGGATTACATCCGACTCATCAGCGAGAAGACCGGGCTTGAATTCGAACCTGTGCGCTTCAGCAACCGCCAGGAAGTGTTCAAAGCCATCCGGGCCGGACAGGTGGATATGGTAGCGGCCTTGGAAATGACTCCGGAAAACCGGGAATATCTCGACTTTACCCAACCCTACGTGAGCGTCCCCGCAGCCATCATCACGCGCAAGGAATTCACCGAGGACCTTACATTAGAAAAACTGGACGGTATGCGCATCGGCGTCACCGTTTCAGACCACTTCACCAAGTACCTTCAGGAGCGTTATCAAGGGGACTACACCCTGGTCCCCATGGCGGGCGGGTACATCGGCGGATTGCGCTCCCTGGCGGTGGGCGACGTGGACGCCCTGATCTGCGACATGGCTTTGGCCTCAAGGTATATCGCCAACGCCAGAATCAGCAACCTACGCATTGCCGGCGTCACCAGCTATTCCATTGAACTGCGCATCGCCTCGCTGAAAACCAGTCCTCAACTGGGCAGTATTTTGCGCAAGGGCCTCGCCATGATTCTGCCGCACGAGCGCAAGGCCATTGAAGAAGAATGGCTTTCCCTTCAATACCGCCCTTTCTGGGTAAGCCGGACCTTTTGGACAGGTCTTTTCATTTCCTTTGTGGCCATTTGCGGAGCAGTGGTTCTAATTCTTGTCTGGAACCGCAGCCTAAAACGCCAAGTGGCTCAGCGGACCATGGCGCTCAGTTCCATCAACCAAGTTTTGCTGGGCTCTCTGGACTGCCACACAGAACGGGACGTAATGCACCGCTGTTTGGAGGTGGCAAGAAACATCTCGGATAGTGAACAGGCTTTTTTGGGACAGGTTCACAAGGACGGCCAGCTTACGGTGCTCCAGGCCGCGACCCCGGCTGAGGGGCATGAATGGGATGATAAGGATTTTCAAGAACTTCATTTACAATCCGAACGGTTGACAGGACTTCAGAGTGGCGAGGTTACGGATTTTGGTAATGTTGGTGCCAGTCGGAATCTACACATTGTGGCCGTCCCTCTTCAGATGGATGGTGCCCGGCCGTTAAAAGCCATTGCCGTGGGTCGCCGCAATGTACCGTACAGCAACAACGAAATCTCGCTCCTTGCCGAGGTGCTCTTTGTTTTTGAGGAGGCGCTGCAACGTAAACGCGCGGAAATTTCCCTGCATGAAAAAGAATTGCAGCTACAGCGGGTACAGCGCATGGAAGCGCTGGGCACTATGGCCGGCGGCATCGCCCACGACTTCAACAATATTCTCGGCGTGATCATCGCCAATGGCGAGATGATCGAGTTGTTCCATCTGGATGGAGACAAGGCTCTGGAATCCAAAACCCGGGCCGTGCTGGCAGCAGCCTACCGCGGTCGTGAACTGGTCAGCCAGATACTGACATACAGCCGATCCACCGGAGAGGAAGTTCAGCCCCTGGCCGTCAGCCACATCATCAAAGAAACCGCAAAATTCCTGGGGGCCTCCCTTCCGGCATCAATCCGCATCAAGCAGGAAATCCACCAACCAGAACCACTGGTGTTGGCCGACCCCACCAAAGTGCACCAGGTTCTCATGAACCTTTGCACCAACGCGGCCCACGCCATGCGTGAAGAAGGCGGAGTTCTGCGCATCAATCTGTACGCTGTAGAGGGAGAATCCGTCCGGTGCGCGCTGGAAGCCCGCACCTACCTGTGTATAGAGGTTCAGGACACAGGCAAAGGCATGCCCCCTGCGGAAATGGACCGCGTGTTCGATCCCTTTTATACCACCAAGTCTCCGGGCGAAGGCACTGGATTGGGTCTGGCTGTGGTACAGGGGATCGTTCAGTCTCTGAAGGGCAACGTAGAAGTGCAAAGCGCCCCAGGCCAAGGGGCCACCTTTCGCGTCTACCTGCCTGCCTTGGGTGAGGAACAGCACGTTCATGACGCTCAATTGGAATCCAAGGAAATTTCCAAGGGAACCGGACGAATTCTCTTTGTGGATGACGAAAAGGATCTGGCAGAGTCCTGCACGGGCTTCCTGACTTGTCTTGGATATGACGTGCAAGCAGAAACCAACCCCCAGGCCGCGTTGGATCATCTCAAGGCCCATCCTCAAAGCGTGGATCTGCTGATCACCGACTACAGCATGCCCAACTTGCGAGGCGACAAGCTGGCCACGGCCGCACGGCAATGCCGCCCCGACCTGCCCATCATTCTCTGCACGGGGTACAGCCACAACTTCAGTCAAGCGGACGCCGCATCCCTTGGCATCCAGGAGTACCTGGCCAAACCCATAAGTCTTAAGGACCTGGCCCTGACTGTGCGTAAGTATCTGCGCCCCCACAGCGCTCCCTCCTGCACCACCGAAGACGTACGCTTGCCCGACGGCAACGGCCTGGACCTGGTCCCCCAGCTCAAAATCGGTCCCATGCCTCCGGAAGTGATCATCCTGACGGGGGCCGGAGACCCTGACGGTGCGGCCCTGGCCATCCATAACGGGGCCTGGGATTATCTGCAAAAGCCGTTGTCGCCCAAAAAAATTTTGTTGCCGCTGCAACGGGTACTCAAATACCGGGACACCTTGCGGCTACGCAGTACACAACCAGTAAGCTTCAACCGCTGCGGTATCGTGGGCGAAAGTCCGGCCATTCACGTTGCCTTGGAGCAGCTGGCTACAGCGGCGCGGAGCGACTCTGGCGTACTGATCACCGGAGAGACGGGAACAGGCAAAGAGCTCTTTGCCAAGGCCGTCCACGAAAACAGCAACCGCTCCACCGAGCCCTTTGTGGTGGTGGATTGCGCCTCCATTCCGGCCAACCTCTTGGAAAGCACCTTGTTCGGCCACGTCAAGGGCGCGTACACCGGCGCGGATACGGCCAGTCAGGGACTGATTCTGGAAGCGGACCAAGGAACTCTTTTCCTGGATGAAATTGGCGAAATGCCGCTGGAACTCCAAAAAAAACTGCTGCGGGTACTTCAGGAGCGTCGGTACCGGCCTGTGGGCGGCAGTCGGGAAGTGAGCAGCAATTTCCGACTGGTTTCGGCCACCAATCGCAATCTGGAGCGGATGGTGGAACAGGGGCGCTTCCGTCGGGACCTCATGTACCGGCTGGGTGTCATCAACATTGAACTGCCGCCGCTACGAAAACGCATGGAAGACCTCGAGCTGCTCACCGAAATATTTTTGGACCGCATCTGCAAAGCTCATGGTATTTCTCTCAAAAAGACCTCCCATGATTTCATGGAAGCGCTCAACGCCTATCAGTGGCCGGGCAACGTACGCGAATTGGCCAACACTCTGGAAGGAGCCGTGCTCAAGGCCGACGGACTGCCGGAAATGTTCGTTGGACATCTACCCGAGCAAATCCGCATCAGCGTGTTGCAAAGCGCCATGACCGGACAGGACCAGCAGCAACCCCCGACAACGGATCCCAGTCCTTTAATTTGGCCCTTGGATGAGGCTGGCGGTCTGCCCACCTATAAGGACTTTCGCAATCAAATCATTGAACAAGCGGAACAGGCCTACTTCACGAGACTTATGGAGCGGTCCCACTGGGACGTGAAAACCGCGTGCCGCATTGCGGACCTGGGCAAAAGCCGCCTCTATTCCCAATTGAAAAAATACGGAGTGGAAAAAGCGTAGCTGCCCAACTTCCAACTTTTCCGGAAGCTTTGGACCATCTATTCCGACTGTGGCGGAACAACTCTTCTGCAACATCTCGTCTTAATTTTAATACGCTGTAATAAAAGAATAAAAACGATGGCACGCATATTGAAATCTCCCTGATGCAGAAACCATTGATTGCATCGGGCAATTGAGTCTTTCACATCAACAGTCAAGAGAGTTGATCATGCAAGAACAGATTTCGAACGACCGCCATGCTCCCGGCGGCGTCAAGCGCCGCAGCGTCCTCAAGTGGGGAAGCGCCCTGCTTGGAGCCACAGCGGTTTCCGGTACTGGCGTGTTTTACGGGCTCAAAGCTGCCAACGGCACCCCGGACAAAAACGAAAAGGTGGTCTGGGCCACCTGCAACGTAAACTGTGGCAGCCGCTGCCCGCTCCGTGTGCATGTTCGCGAAGGGCAGGTGGTGCGTATCGAAACGGATAATACCGGAGACGAGCGATTTGGTACGCATGAAATCCGTGCCTGCCTTCGCGGACGCTCCATGCGCCGCTGGACCTATTCTCCGCAACGGCTCAAGTACCCCATGAAGCGCGTGGGCAAACGTGGCGAGGGAAAATTCGAGCGCATCTCCTGGGACGAAGCCCTGGATATGGTTTCCTCGGAACTTCGCCGTATTATTGATACCTACGGCAACGAAGCCGTTTTTGTGCATTACGCCTCCGGCGTCCTGGGCGGCACAGTCTCCCGGCGTGAAGTCGCCTACCGACTGTTCAACATTCTGGGTGGAAGCCTCCGGTACTACGGAACCTACTCCACAGCCCAGATATCCGCAGCCCTGCCCTACACCTACGGCAAGCGTAACGGAAACCACATTTCCGATATCGCCAACAGCCGGCTGGTGGTCTTCTTCGGCAACAACCCTGCCGGGACACGCATGAGTGGAGGCGGCAGTGTTTACGACCTGCGCCAGGCAAGAGAACAAAGCGGTGTGCGCACCATCGTGGTGGATCCCCGCTTTACGGACACGGCAGCCACCTTTGCGGATGAGTGGGTTCCCATTCGTCCCGGCACGGATGCGGCCCTGGTTGCGGGGCTTGCTCATGTAATCATCTCTGAAGGCATGGCTGACGAAGAATTTCTTAAAAAGTACTGCCTAGGGTACGACCAGTCCACCATGCCCGAGGGCGTCCCGGCTGGAAACTCCTATAAGGATTACATCCTGGGAACGGGTCCTGACCAGACCCCGAAAACTCCGGAGTGGGCGGCCAATATCACCGGTATTCCCGCTGAACGCATTCGGGGTCTTGGCCGGGAAATCGGGGCGACCAAGCCATGCTTTATCTGCCAGGGCTGGGGACCTCAGCGCCACGCCTGCGGTGAGCAAACAGCCCGTGCGGTCTGCATGCTTTCCATCCTCACCGGCAACGTGGGAATCCAGGGTGGCAACACCGGTGACAGAGAAGGAAACTTCGCCGTTCCCTTCCCGAGGGTTCCCATGGGAGAAAACGCCGTCAAGACCTCCATCCCCATTTTCAGATGGACCCAGGCCATTGACGATCCCACCAGCATGACGGATCTGACCGATGGCATCAAAAACAAGAAACAGCTTGAAGTGCCCATCAAGTTCCTTTGGAACTATGCGGGCAACGCCATCATCAACCAGCATTCGGATTGCCATGAGACCACCCGAATCCTCCAGGATGAGTCAAAGTGTGAAATGATCGTGGTGCTGGAAAACTACATGACCCCCAGCGCCAAGTTCGCAGATGTACTTCTGCCTTGCTGCACATCGTTGGAGGAAGAAGACCTTATTCCTCAGGGTTATGCCGTGGAAATGGGCTCCCTGGTGGTCTCGGAGAAAGCGGCCGAACCGTTTTATGAAAGTCGGTCCCTTTTTGACATCGTTAATGGAATGGCCCAACGCCTCAATGTGCAACAAGAATTCTCCCTGGGCATGGACCGCGCACAATGGCTGGAATACATGTACCAAAAATTCCGGGCAATCAAACCCGAATTGCCGCCCAGCTTTAAGGATGCGCAAAAGACTGGTGTTTTCAAGTGGAAGCGTCCGGACAAGCCCTATGTGGCCTTTGAGGATTTCCGCAAAAATCCTGAAGCCCACCCCCTGAACACGCCATCCGGAAAGATTGAAATCTTCTCAGAACGTCTCTGGAATATCAGCAAGGATTGGAAGTTGCCCAAGGGCGATACGATCACGGCGCTGCCCGAGTACCATCCCACCTGGGAAGGAGCCGAGGACGCTGCGAGCAACTCCAAATATCCCCTGCAAATCATCGGACACCATTACAAACAGCGTACCCACTCCAGCTACGGTAACGTGGACTGGTTGCAACAGGTGGCCCCTCAGGAAGCCTGGATGAATACCCTGGACGCCGAAGAACGCGGCATTCAGCACGGCGACATGGTGCGGGTCTTCAACGACCGGGGAGAAACACACGTCAAGGTGAAGGTCACCGAGCGCATCATGCCGGGCGTCATGACCCTGCCCCAGGGGGCTTGGTACACTCCGGACAAAAACGGCGTGGATCAAAACGGATGCATCAACGTGCTCACCTCGCATCACCCCTCGCCGCTGGCCAAGGGCAACCCTCAGCACACCAACCTGGTTCAAGTCACCAAGCTGTAAAGGAGTCTTTCAATCATGCTGAAAAGACCTGCTTTTTATATTGATATAACCGCATGCACAGGCTGCAAGACCTGCATGATTGCCTGCATCGACAAGCATGACCTGCCCAAAGGCGTGCTCTACCGACGGGTGACCGAATACACAGGCGGCGGCTGGGTAAAACGCGGAGACGGCACTTATGAACAGAACGTCTTTGCCTATTATCTGTCCATGTCCTGCAACCATTGTGAAAACCCCATCTGCGTGCGCTCCTGCCCCACCACGGCCATGCACAAAGATGAAAATGGCATCGTCAGCGTAGACCACGATAAATGCGTGGGTTGCCGGTATTGCGAATGGGGCTGTCCTTATTCGGCCCCGCAGTACAATGCCGAGCTGGGCAAGATGACCAAGTGCGACTTTTGTCGGGACTACCTGGAACAGGGCAAAGACCCCGCATGTGTATCGGCCTGTCCTACCCGGGCACTGAAATACGGTGAGTATGAAGAGCTGGCTGCCAAGTACGGCAAGGCCCAGGTGGTGGCCCCCATGCCTGATCCGGCCATTACGCAGCCTAACCTGCTGTTCAAACCGGGCCGCACTGCCCAGCCCTACAACTCCAGAAACGGCAAAATCAGCAACCCGGAGGAGGTGTAACGTAATGTTTACCAGTGATTGGAGCCTTGTTTTGTTCACCATCCTCATGCAGACCGCTGTGGGGATGCTGGTAATCTCCGAGGTTGCGCGTTTTGTTGCGCCGCAGGGTGCCCCGCGGAAACTGGCATGGCAGGCCCCGGTGGCCTGCGGCATTTCCGCCCTGGGACTGTTGGCCTCTCTGAGCCATTTGGGCACGCCTACCCACAGCTTCTTCACCATCTTCAACGTTGGAAGCTCCTGGCTGAGTCGGGAAATTCTGGCTGTGGGTGGATTCTTCGGCGCCACCTTGCTGTTGGTCCTGCTGCGTCGTAAAAATCCGGCCAACCATTTCTGGGCACTGTCCGGCGCGGCCATGTTCATCGGCCTTGTGGCCGTGTTCATCATGTCCAAAGTCTATATGCTGGAAACCATCCCTGTCTGGGACACCAGCGGAACCGCGCTGAGCTTTTACGGTACCATGCTCCTGGCCGGAGCTGTGGCCGGCGGCCTGCTGCTTCGCTTCCAGACTGTTTCCGGTCCGCAAGCAGCCAAGCCCGCCGTCCCCGACGGTAAAATCCTGGCCGTCTTTTGCGGGGCTGCCGTCCTTGGCTTAGCCTTCAAGTTCATTGGAATTCCGTTGGACATGGCAGCCATGGGTATTGCCGACAGCTACGGCACCAGCGGCCTGGACATTGTGGCCGTCAGCGGTCTCGGGCTGCTTGTATTGCGCTTTGCACTGATCTTTGCCGGTGCTGCGCTCTTTGCCTGGGGCTTGTTTAAGACGATTCACTCCATGGAAATCGGTTCTGCCGCCACCATTGGAAGTTTTGCCCTGGTCATGGCTGGGGAAATTCTTGGTCGGCTCATGTTCTACGAAGCCTACCTCCGTACCGGACTGTAAGCCTCCTTCATCCACACCCCACGAGCCGGGGCGGCAACGCCCCGGCTCACCCCACACAGGAACCATCATTATGAATCAAGATACGCTTCAGGCATACTCACTGGCTTGCGGCTTCTTTGCCCAGATTCTTCAAAAAGAACCGGATGCCGCCCTGCTTGGTGCCATCCATGAAAAAGAACTGTTGGAAGAGTGGCCTCTGCCGGTCAGCACCGAACAAGGCCGGGCTGGACTGCAACAGATGCAACGTTTCGCTAAAAGATATGACGACCAGAGCCTGGAACAGGTCCAGCGGGAATACACGGAACTCTTCATCGGCCCCGCCGACCCACTCCCGCAATGGGAGTCCATGTGCACCACCGAGGACCGGCTGCTTTTCGGCGAAGCCACCCTGGCCGTGCGAGAAGCATATGCCGAATTTGGTATATCCAGCCCCAACAACGCCCATGAGCCAGATGACCACATCGGGTACGAACTTGCCTTTGTGGGCAACCTCCTGCAACGGGCCGCCCAGCTCCTGAAAGCCGGACAAGACACCCAGCAAACCGGGCAACTTCTCGTAGGCACACAGGATTTTCTGGAAACCCACCTTCTGGTCTGGTGCGACGAATTCTTTGCCGCCTTGCTGAACAGGGCTCAAACCGATTTATACTGCGGCGCGGCCAGACTTTGTCCGGACATGCTTCAAAGCTTGCACCAGGAACTCAGCCGAGTCATAAAATAACGGACCAGTCATGCCAAGGCTTCCGGAATTCGATCCAACGTTTTGCTGCAACCGATTGGGAGCTCCATGTTCCCATTGCGCGGAAGCCTGTCCTGTTACGGCGTTGGAACTCACCCCACTGCCCCGAATCAATCCGGACCGTTGTCTGGGGTGCGGTGCCTGCGCCGCGGCTTGCCCTTCCGGAGCATTAAGTACCCGGTACGGCCTGACCTTGCTTCACAATGTCGCAAGCTTAAATAAAAAAGACATCACTGCCTGCTGTGCTGCCATTTCCCGCCACCAGGCAGCTCCCGGACCGTCTGAAATTTTGGAAATCGGCTCCTGCCTTTCCTGCCTTGGTCCCGATATCCTGATCAACCTCGCTTCACTTGGTGTAGAGCGGCTCAAGCTGCTTCACGGCAACTGTACGAGTTGCCCGCAAGGTGACGGAGCGCGCCAGATTCACCAGGTCCAAAAAATTACGGCCGCATTGCTTGAAAATGCGCAGTCAGAAATTTTCATTTCACAGGTCGCGTTGAAGCAAAAAGCAACACACTCCGGCGTATCCCGACGTGGTTTTTTAGGGTTACTCGCTTCGTCACGTCGCCCACGCACTCAGAACCTTACCAACGGCAAAAAAAACTCCTTCGATCACAACAGCAGAGCTCGCCTGCACTTTGGCCTGCGGGCCGTTCACGCTCAAGGTAGCGCACCTGTTCCGCTGCCCTCCGGAGACTTGACCATTGCGGGACCGTGCACGGCTTGCGGCGCTTGCGCCAACAGCTGCGCCACTAGCGCGTTGCAATTTGAAATCAAAGACAATGAATTTCGTCTGTCTTTTTTGCCTTGGCGTTGCATTGGCTGCGGTCATTGCACCCGGGCCTGCCGCGCTGGCAGTTTGAATTTATTTCCAGGCAGCGTGGATAGCCTTTGCCGCGCTGAACCACGTCTTCTGTTCACGGGCAAAGTGCAAAAGTGTGTGCGTTGCCAAAGCCCGACAACCCAGCTGGTACAGGGCCGGTATTGTGAAGTTTGTGCCAAACGCCTTGGACTGCTGACCGGTTAATTGCTTTTTGCTGAACGCAAAAAACACTCCAGACATTTCCTTTGTCGCCAGCTTCGCTGATCTTCGATATTTACTGTATTTTTTGTAAAAATAGTATATCCCGCCAGATCTAGAGAAAGTCTCTACTTTTTCCAGCAAAACGAATATTTCTTTCATCTTGTTGTTTTTTTAGGATAAGAAAACTGGCTCTCGAATTCGGCCTTGTGGTTGACTTTTGGCCGGGACTATCCATCCAGACGTCAATAGGCGCTGCGGAGTGAAGGTGCTCGAATAGTGATGTAGAACCGTGTTATCCCAATTGAAGCAGGCTCCGTTCGCCCCACTTAAAACCCTGGGATGAACGCACAGTTGGCGCGAGTTTCGTTTTGCGCGAAGCAACGGGATCACCGAAAGATTTCACCGGAAAATGAAATTGATCCAACGACGCGCTTACGGCTTCAGAAATTTTGAAAACTACCGCTTACGCGTCAAGGCGCTGTGCGGGCAAGTGGACATGCTCGGAACAGTTCGCTTTCGTGACTGCCCCTGTTTTTGGTGTAGCCCCGAAAAAAGACACTTCCCATAAATCCGGCCTTGCGGTTGACGCTGGTTTCCTTTTGGGCATCAGCGGAGTTATCAACCCTATTCAGGCGGCATAGGCGCTATTGCAGGACAAAAAGGCTTGATGCATGAGGATGCTTCTCCGTCACAACGGCAGTCTCATCCGAAGTATTATCTTAAAAACGAAAAAGGGTCGCAGCCTTTCCGCTGCGACCCTTTGATCTCAAATGTGGTGCCGAGGGGGGGACTCGAACCCCCACGACCTTTCGGCCACTACCCCCTCAAGATAGCGTG